>NZ_CP019952.1:4086011-4388397 GCF_002021815.1 Pseudomonas parafulva | reverse complement strand
CAAATTCACTCGACGTGCAACAACAGCCCATGCGTCGAGAACTGATGCGTATCCACTATGCCAAGGCCGCAGATTTGTCCGAGCTGTTGTTGGCGAGCCTGTCTGAGGACGGCATCCTTGCCGGCAGGGGCAGCCTGGGTGTGGATGAGCGTACCAACACGCTGGTTGTCCACCAGCCGGCGAATCGACTTGCCGAGATTCGGCAACTGATCGCCCAGTTGGATGTGCCCGTGCGTCAGGTCGCGATCGAAGCCCGTATCGTGGAGGCCAATGTCGACTACCAGAAAGGCCTGGGGGTGCGATGGGGCGGCGACCTGTACAGCAACGAACTAAGACCGGGCAAGGACCTGTTTGTAGACCTGGGCGTCGAGCGGGGCGGCAGCAGCCTTGGCGTTGGTCTGTTGCGCGGCGACGTGCTCCTTGATCTTGAGCTCAGCGCCATGGAAAAGAGCGGTGAGGGGGAGATCATCTCGCAGCCCAAGGTAGTGACCGCTGACAAGGAGACGGCGCGGATACTCAAAGGTACCGAGGTGCCTTACCAGCAGTCCAACAAGAACGGCGCGACGACTGTGTCGTTTCGCGAGGCTTCGCTTTCACTGGAAGTAACGCCGCAGATCACGCCCGATGACAGTGTCGTCATGACCGTGAGAGTGACCAAGGACGAACCTGACTATGTCAATGCCCTGAATGACGTCCCGCCCATTCGCAAGAACGAGGTCAATGCCAAGGTCAGGGTCGAGAACGGACAGACGATCGTGATCGGAGGCGTCTACTCGACCACGCAAAACAATGTGGTGGACAAGGTGCCATTTCTTGGCGATCTGCCGTATGTTGGACGGCTGTTTCGACGCGATGTACTACAAGAGAAAAAATCCGAGCTGCTGGTCTTCCTGACTCCGCGTATCATGAGTGACCAGACGATTGCTGTGAGTCGTTGATTCTGTGCGAAATTTGATACTTGTGGGGCCCATGGGTGCTGGTAAAAGCACCATCGGGCGCCTATTGGCCAAAGAGCTGCGCCTGCCATTCAGGGATTCCGACAAGGAAATCGAACTGAGGTGCGGTGCCAACATCCCGTGGATCTTCGACAAGGAAGGCGAGCCGGGTTTCCGTGACCGCGAGCAGGCCATGATCGCCGAGTTATGCAGCCTCGATGGCGTGGTCGTTGCCACAGGCGGCGGGGCTGTCATGCGCGAGGCCAATCGCCGCGTGCTGCACCAGGGCGGCCGGGTGATCTACCTGCATGCCTCGGTCGAGCAGCAGGTTGGCCGCACCGCTCGGGATCGCAACCGGCCATTGCTGCGTACCGCCAACCCGGAGGCGACCCTGCGCGCCTTGCTCGAAACCCGAGACCCGCTTTACCGTGAAATTGCCGATCTGGTGGTGCAAACCGACGAGCGGCCACCGCGGATGGTAGTGATCGACATTCTCGAGCGCCTGCAGCAGTTGCCGCCCCGTTAGCCCGGGACTATTCTCGGCCTCCTGCGCCAAGGCGAGGTTCAACGATACCGCGTGGCTTGCCTGCCAAAGGCGCCGTGCACCAGCTCATTGTGGGGATACATGCAGACACTGAAGGTCGACCTGGGCGAGCGCAGCTACCCGATCTACATTGGCGAAGGCCTGCTTGACCAGCCTGAGTGGCTGACGCCGCATATCGCGGGCCGTCAGGTTGCCATCGTTTCCAATGAAACTGTGGCGCCGCTCTATCTGGAACGTCTGAGCAAGACATTGGGGGCTTACAGCGTACTGCCGGTGGTACTGCCTGACGGTGAGGCCCACAAGAACTGGGAAACGTTGCAGCTGATCTTCGATGGCCTGCTGACGGCCCGCCACGATCGGCGCACCACTGTCGTGGCGCTCGGTGGCGGCGTGATCGGCGACATGGCCGGTTTTGCCGCAGCGTGCTACCAGCGCGGTGTGGATTTCATCCAGGTGCCCACCACCCTGCTGTCGCAGGTGGATTCGTCGGTCGGCGGCAAGACCGGCATCAATCACCCGCTGGGCAAGAACATGGTCGGCGCCTTCTACCAGCCAAACGCCGTGGTGATCGACACCACGACGCTCGGGACGTTGCCAGCGCGTGAGCTGTCTGCCGGGTTGGCCGAAGTCATCAAATACGGCTTGATCTGTGACAAGCCTTTCATGGCCTGGCTCGAAGAAAATATGCCGGCGCTGCGCAGTCTTGACCCAGTAGCGTTGACCGAAGCCATCCGTCGCTCGTGCGCGGCCAAGGCAGCCGTCGTAGGGGCTGACGAGCGCGAGTCGGGTGTTCGGGCCACGCTCAATCTTGGCCATACCTTCGGCCACGCCATCGAAACCCATATGGGCTATGGCGTCTGGCTGCATGGCGAAGCCGTGGCAGCAGGTACGGCCATGGCGCTGGAGATGTCCATGCGGCTGGGCTGGATCACCCAGGCCGAACGTGACCGCGGCATCGGCTTGCTGCTGGAAGCAGGCTTGCCGGTTGTGCCCCCACAGGAAATGACCCCGGCGCATTTCATGGAACACATGGCGGTCGACAAGAAGGTGCTGGACGGCCGTCTGCGCTTGGTGCTGCTGCGCCAGCTAGGCGAGGCCGTGGTCACCGACGACTATCCCAATGAGATTCTTCAGGCCACGCTGTCGGCGGATTACCGCGCGATCGTGGCCCAGCTTTGAGGTTGTGACAGCGCAATGACCAGTTTGCACGCCGATGAGGCCTTTCTCGACCATTACCAACTGAGCCACGACCCGTTCGCACCACGCGTACCGGGCTTCAAGTTCTTCCCCGCCCAGCGCAAGCCGGTCCTGGCACAGCTGCACCACCTGGCCCGCTACAGCCACCTGATGCTGGTGGTCACCGGGCCTCTGGGCAGCGGCAAGACCCTGCTGCGCCAGGCGCTGGCGGCCAGCACCAACAAGCAGTCGGTGCAGAGCGTCGTGGTGTCGGCCCGCAGTGCCGGCGATGCTGCCAGTATTCTCGGCCAGATCGCGCAATACCTGGATGTGGCCGAGCCGCAGGTGCAGAGCATCCTGTCCAAGATGGTGCAACTGGCCCTGACTGGCCAGGAAGTGTATCTGCTGGTGGACGATGCGGAACAACTGGACGAGTCGGCACTCCAAGCGTTGCTGGAACTGGCGGCAGGCGTTCCCGAAGGGCGTCCGCATGTCTTCCTGTTCGGTGAGCCATCGCTGATCGCAGGGCTCGATGAGTTGAACATCGAGGAAGAACGCTTCCACATCATCGAACTTGCGCCGTACAGCGAGGATGAAACCCGCGAGTACCTCGAACAGCGCCTGGTGGGTGCTGGCCGGGGTATCGAGGTGTTCAGCCGGGAGCAGATCGCCGATATCCATGAAAATGCCGATGGGTGGCCTGGCACTATCAACCAGGTTGCCCGTGACACTCTGATCGAAGCCATGATCGCCAGCCGCACGACGGCAAAGCGACCAGCCATGGGGTTCAAGATGCCTAAAAAACACGTACTCGCGCTATCCGCCGTGGTCGTCGTCGCCGTGGCCGCGGCGGTGTTGATGCCCCGCAAGGGCGACAAGGCCCCTGAAGATGCACCCGCAGCCCAAGCCCAGTTGCCCCTTGGCGACGGCAATTCCAGCGCGGCAATCGAGTTCTCCGGCTCGTCCCAGCCCAAGCCCCTGCCGTTGGGCGGGCAGTCGCAACCGGTGATGCGTGAACCGTTGGCCCAGGCAGCAGGCATGGGCGAGGGCGAAGAGGGCAGCCCGGCGGGTGATACAGCGCTGCAACCGGGCAATCCGCCACCCACGGTCACCACCATCGCACCGCCACAAGGTGTGTCTGCTGGCCCAGCTCCGGCGCCTGCCCAGCCGGTTACCTCCACGGCCAAGCCGGCGGTCACGCAACAGCCCAAGCAGACCTCGCCGGCCAAGCCTGAGCCTGCACGTACCCAGGTGGCGGTGGCCAAGCCCGCGCCCAAGGCTGCCGAGAAACCTGCTGAAAAATCAGCGTCAGGTGGCAGCGGCAACAGCGCCTGGTACACCGGCCAGAAGCCAGGCAACTATGTAGTGCAAATTCTGGGGACCAGCTCCGAAGCGTCGGCCCAGGCCTTTGTGAAAGCCCAAGGTGGCGACTATCGCTACTTCCGCAAGTCCCTGCAGGGCAAGCCGCTGTACGTGGTCACCTACGGCAACTTCGCCAACCGCGATGCAGCGGTGGCCGCCATCAAGAACTTGCCAGCGAAGGTCCAGGCTGGTAAACCTTGGCCACGTACTGTCGCCAGCGTCCAACAAGAGCTGGCTTCGGCCCGCTGATACCTTCCGGGCAGCATCACCCCGCTGCCCTGTAGCCAAGCGAATTCTGGTTTTCGTCTAGCCTGCTGCGCCCAAGCGCGGCAGGCTTTTCTGTCCCGGGCTGTCGGCCACAAGCCACCCACGCAGCTCTGGCTGAATCGCTTCAGAGTCCAGTGAAGTCGCCACCTGGTTGGCGGCATCAATACATTCAAAAATGCGACATAAATTTTCAATGGTGAGACATGAAAATTTGTGAGTGTCGCTGTCGCTGTGCAACAATGGTTTTCCATGGCCACCGCAAAAAAGCTGGCGTTTGATCGGCGTGGATGGTAAGTGGTTGTTAAAAAAGAGATTTGCCTCCGTTGAGGGGTGAACCTGGTGAGAATGTGTCTATGAAAACAGGTCTGTACCATCCCGAAGAATTCAAGGACAACTGTGGTTTCGGCCTGATCGCCCATATGACGGGCGAGCCCAGCCACCACCTTCTGCAAACCGCCATGCAGGCGTTGACCTGCATGACGCACCGCGGCGGTATCAACGCCGACGGCAAGACCGGCGACGGTTGCGGGCTGTTGATGCAGAAGCCCGATCAGTTCCTGCGTGCCATGGCCCAGGAACATTTTGCCGTCGAACTGCCCAGGCAGTACGCCGTTGGCATGGTGTTCTTCAACCAGGACCCGATAAAGGCAGAAGCGGCTCGCGCCAACATGGACCGTGAAATCCGTGCGGCCGGCCTGCAGCTGGTGGGCTGGCGCAAGGTGCCGATCGACACCAGCGTGCTGGGCCGCCTGGCCCTGGAGCGCTTGCCGCAGATCGAGCAGGTGTTCATCGGTGGCGACGGCCTGAGCGATCAGGAACTGGCCATCAAGCTGTTCAGCGCCCGTCGCCGTTCGTCGGTAGCCAATGCCCATGACGCCGACCACTACATTTGCAGCTTCTCGCACAAGACCATCATCTACAAAGGCTTGATGATGCCGCGGGACCTGGCTGCGTTCTACCCGGACCTGAGCGACGAGCGCCTGCAAACCGCGATCTGCGTGTTCCACCAGCGCTTCTCCACCAACACCCTGCCGAAGTGGCCGCTGGCGCAGCCCTTCCGCTTCCTCGCCCATAACGGCGAGATCAATACCATCACGGGTAACCGCAACTGGGCCATGGCTCGGCGTACCAAATTCGCCAATGACCAGATCCCCGATCTTGAAGAGCTTGGCCCGCTGGTCAATCGCGTCGGCTCAGACTCCTCGAGCATGGACAACATGCTCGAACTGATGGTGACCGGCGGTATTGACCTGTTCCGTGGCGTGCGCATGCTGGTGCCGCCAGCCTGGCAGAACGTCGAGACCATGGACGCCGACCTGCGCGCCTTCTATGAATACAACTCCATGCACATGGAGCCATGGGACGGCCCGGCCGGCATCGTGATGACCGAAGGCCGCCACGCGGTATGCCTGCTCGATCGCAATGGGCTGCGCCCGGCGCGCTGGGTCACCACCACCAACGGCTACATCACCATTGCCTCGGAAATCGGGGTGTGGGGCTATCAGCCTGATGAAGTACTGGCCAAGGGCCGCGTCGGGCCTGGGCAGATCCTGGCGGTGGACACCGAGACCGGGCAGATCCTCGACACCGATGCCATCGATGACCGTCTCAAGTCTCGTCACCCGTACAAGCGCTGGCTGCGTCAGCACGCCACGCGGATCCAGGCGACCCTGACCGACGACCAGGGTGTGGCCAGCTACGACGCTGACCAGCTCAAGCAGTACATGAAGATGTTCCAGGTTACCTTCGAGGAACGTGACCAGGTGCTGCGCCCCTTGGGTGAACAGGGCCAGGAGGCGGTCGGCTCGATGGGTGACGACACGCCGATGGCCGTGCTGTCGCAGCGCGTGCGCTCGCCGTACGATTTCTTCCGCCAGCAGTTCGCCCAGGTCACCAACCCCCCGATCGACCCACTGCGTGAAGCGATCGTGATGTCGCTGGAGATCTGCCTGGGCGCCGAGCGCAACATTTTCCAGGAGTCGCCGGAGCATGCCTCACGCGTCATCCTGAGCTCGCCCGTCATTTCGCCGGCCAAGTGGCGCTCGCTGATGAATCTGGAGCGTGACGGCTTCGAGCGTCAGTTGATCGATCTGAACTACGAAGAGGCCGTCGGGCTGGAAGCGGCTATCCGCAACATCGCCGACCAGGCCGAAGAGGCCGTGCGCGCGGGCAAGACGCAACTGGTGCTCAGCGACCGCCACATCGCACCCGGCAAGCTGCCGGTGCATGCTTCGCTGGCCGTAGGTGCAGTGCATCACCGCTTGACCGAGCAAGGCCTGCGTTGCGACAGCAACATCCTGGTGGAAACCGCCACCGCCCGCGACCCGCACCACTTCGCCGTGCTGCTGGGCTTCGGGGCCTCGGCTGTGTACCCGTACCTGGCCTATGAAGTGCTGGCCGACCTGATCCGCACGGGCGAAGTGCTAGGCGATCTGGACGAGGTCTTCAAGTACTACCGCAAGGGCATCTCCAAAGGTCTGCTCAAGATCCTGTCGAAAATGGGCATCTCCACGGTCGCCTCCTACCGGGGCGCCCAGTTGTTCGAAGCCATTGGCCTTGCCGAAGAAGTGGTCGGGTTGAGCTTCAAGGGTGTGTCGAGCCGTATCAAGGGTGCGCGCTTCGTCGATCTGGAAAGTGACCAGAAGCTGTTGGCTGCCGAGGCCTGGAGCGTGCGCAAGCCGATTCAGCAGGGTGGCTTGCTGAAGTTCGTCCACGGTGGCGAATACCATGCCTACAACCCCGACGTGGTCAACACCCTGCAAGCCGCCGTGCAGCAGGGCGACTTCGCCAAGTTCAAGGAGTACACCACGCTGGTCGACCAGCGTCCGGTCTCGATGATTCGCGATCTGTTGAAGGTCAAGGTGGCCGACCAGCCGTTGCCGCTGGAGCAGATCGAGCCGCTCGACGCCATCCTCAAGCGCTTCGATTCTGCCGGTATCTCGCTGGGTGCGCTGTCTCCAGAGGCTCACGAAGCCTTGGCCGAGGCGATGAATCGCCTGGGCGCGCGTTCCAACTCCGGTGAAGGCGGAGAAGACCCAGCCCGCTACGGCACCCTCAAGAGTTCCAAGATCAAGCAGGTGGCGACCGGCCGCTTTGGCGTGACCCCTGAATACCTGGTCAATGCCGAAGTGTTGCAGATCAAGGTGGCCCAGGGCGCCAAACCCGGCGAGGGCGGCCAGCTGCCCGGCGGCAAGGTCAACGGCCTGATCGCCAAGCTGCGCTATGCCGTACCGGGCGTGACGCTGATCTCGCCCCCACCGCACCACGACATCTACTCGATCGAAGACCTGGCGCAGCTGATCTATGACCTCAAGCAGGTCAATCCGCAGGCGCTGGTTTCGGTCAAGCTGGTGGCCGAGGCGGGTGTCGGTACCATCGCCGCTGGCGTGGCCAAGGCCTATGCCGACCTCATCACCATCTCGGGCTACGACGGCGGCACGGGCGCATCGCCACTGACCTCGATCAAGTATGCGGGCGCGCCGTGGGAACTGGGCCTTGCCGAGACTCACCAGACACTGCGCGGCAACGATTTGCGCGGCAAGGTCCGGGTACAGACTGACGGCGGCCTCAAGACCGGCCTGGACGTCATCAAGGCTGCCATCCTGGGTGCTGAAAGCTTCGGCTTCGGCACCGCCCCAATGATCGCGCTGGGCTGCAAGTACCTGCGTATCTGCCACCTGAACAACTGCGCGACCGGCGTGGCGACCCAGAACGACAAGCTGCGCAAGGATCACTACATCGGCACGGTCGACATGGTCGTCAACTTCTTTACCTTCGTGGCTGAGGAAACCCGAGAGTGGCTGGCAAGGCTTGGCGTGCGCAGCCTTGGCGAGCTGATCGGGCGCACCGACCTGCTTGAGGTACTGCCGGGCGACACCGAGCGCCAGCACCACCTGGACCTGACCCCGCTGTTGGGCAGCTCGCACATTGCGGCCGACAAGCCGCAGTTCTGCGAGGTGGACAGAAACCCGCCCTTCGACAAGGGCGAGCTTGCCGAGAAGATGGTCGAAATGGCCATGCCGGCTGTGCGTGACCAGGCCGGTGGCGAGTTCGCGCTCGACATCTGCAACTGCGACCGTTCCATCGGTGCGCGTGTCTCTGGTGAAATCGCCCGGTTGTATGGCAACCAGGGCATGGCCGGTGCGCCGATCACGTTCCGTTTCAAAGGCACTGCAGGCCAGAGCTTCGGCGTCTGGAACGCCGGCGGCCTGAACCTGTACCTTGAGGGTGACGCCAACGACTACGTCGGCAAGGGCATGACCGGTGGCAAGGTCACCATCGTGCCGCCGGCCGGCAGCCCGTTCGAAACCCAGCACAGCGCAATCGTCGGCAACACCTGCCTGTACGGCGCCACCGGTGGCAGGTTGTTCGCTGCCGGTACGGCGGGCGAGCGCTTCGCTGTACGCAACTCTGGTGCCCACGCCGTGGTAGAGGGCACTGGTGATCACTGCTGTGAGTACATGACCGGCGGCTTCGTCTGCGTCCTGGGCAAGACCGGTTACAACTTCGGCTCTGGCATGACGGGCGGTTTCGCCTACGTGCTCGACATGGACAACAGCTTCGTCGACAAGCTCAACCACGAACTGGTGGAAATCCAGCGCATCAGTGGTGAAGCGATGGAGGCTTACCGCAGTCACCTGGCGCGGGTTCTTGCCGAGTATGTGGATGAAACCGGCAGTGAGTGGGGGCGTGAGCTCTCCGAAAACCTGGACGACTACGTACGACGTTTCTGGTTGGTCAAGCCCAAGGCCGCCAACCTCAAGCAACTGCTGTCCAGCACCCGCGCCAACCCGCAGTAAACAGCTGCACGTGACCAACCCTGGGCGCTCGAACCGAGCAGCCCAGGGTTTGCCCGGCTCAAGTGATCGTCTTGCGGCTTGCAGCGTGTAGCGTGCGGCTGCTGTTAAGAGGTTTTGAAAAATGGCTGAACGTCTGAACAACGACTTCCAGTTCATCGAAGTGGGCCGCAAGGACCCGAAGAAAAAATTGCTGCGCCAGCGCAAGAAAGAGTTCGTGGAAATCTACGAACCCTTCAAGCCGCAGCAGTCCGTGGAACAGGCGCACCGTTGCCTGGGCTGCGGTAACCCGTATTGCGAGTGGAAGTGCCCCGTGCACAACTTCATTCCCAACTGGTTGAAGCTGGTGTCCGAGGGCAACATCCTGGCGGCCGCCGAGCTGTCGCACCAGACCAACACCTTGCCCGAAGTCTGTGGGCGCGTATGCCCACAAGACCGTCTGTGCGAAGGTGCCTGCACCCTGAACGACGGTTTCGGCGCCGTGACCATCGGCTCGGTGGAAAAGTACATCACTGACACGGCCTTCGCCATGGGCTGGCGCCCGGACATGTCCAAGGTCAAACCAACCGGCAAGCGCGTGGCCATCATCGGTGCCGGCCCGGCTGGCCTGGGCTGCGCAGACGTACTGGTGCGCGCCGGCGTGACGCCCGTGGTGTTCGACAAGAACCCGGAAATCGGCGGCTTGCTGACCTTCGGCATTCCTGAGTTCAAGCTCGAGAAAAGCGTGCTCAGCAATCGCCGCGAAGTCTTCACCGGCATGGGTATCGAGTTCCGCCTCAACACCAACGTGGGCACGGACGTGACCATGGAGCAGTTGCTGGCTGAGTACGACGCAGTCTTCATGGGCATGGGCACCTATACCTACATGAAAGGCGGCTTCCCTGGCGAGGACCTGCCAGGGGTGCACGATGCTCTGGATTTCCTGATCGCCAACGTCAACCGCAACCTGGGTTTCGAGAAGTCGCCTGAAGATTTCGTCGACATGAAGGGTAAGAAAGTCGTGGTCCTGGGTGGTGGTGACACGGCCATGGACTGCAACCGCACCTCGATCCGCCAGGGTGCCCAGTCCGTGACCTGTGCCTACCGCCGCGACGAAGCCAACATGCCGGGTTCGCGCAAGGAAGTGAAGAACGCCAAGGAAGAGGGGGTCAAGTTCCTCTACAACCGCCAGCCCATCGCCATTGTCGGTGAGGACAAGGTCGAGGGGGTGAAGGTGGTCGAGACGCGTCTGGGCGAGCCTGATGCGCGTGGGCGCCGCAGCCCGGAGCCGATCCCAGGCTCCGAAGAGATCCTGCCGGCCGATGCGGTGGTGATCGCGTTCGGCTTCCGCCCCAGCCCTGCCCCTTGGTTCGAGCAGCACGATATCCAGCTCGACAGCCAGGGCCGTGTGGTGGCGCCGGAGAAGAGCAGGTTCAAGCATCAGACCAGCAACCCGAAAGTGTTCGCCGGTGGCGACATGGTGCGCGGGTCGGACCTGGTCGTGACCGCGATCTTCGAAGGGCGCACCGCAGCCGAAGGCATCCTGGACTACCTGGAAGTCTAAGCGCGCCCTGGCAGGTCACGTGGGGTCGCTGGGCGGCCTCACTTGCCAGGGACAAGCGCCAGACCTGCCCGGGAATGCTTGACCTGAAGCACGCAAAAAACAAAACGCATGGCCCCGACCGTGCCTTTTGTGTCGGTGTCTGAGAAAATGCCCCCACTATTTTTCCGGATGCCGACATGACTGCCCTGAAGAACGACCGTTTCCTGCGTGCTCTGCTCAAGCAACCCGTTGACGTGACCCCGGTCTGGATGATGCGCCAGGCCGGCCGCTACCTTCCGGAGTACCGCGCCAGCCGCGCCAAGGCCGGCGACTTCATGAGCCTGTGCAAGAACCCGCAGTTCGCCTGCGAAGTGACCCTGCAGCCGCTGGACCGTTACCCGCTGGATGCGGCGATCCTGTTCTCGGACATCCTCACCATCCCGGACGCCATGGGCCTTGGCCTGTATTTCGAAACCGGTGAAGGCCCGCGTTTCAGGAAGGTGGTCAGCACCCCGGCCGACATCGAGGCGCTGCCTGTTCCCGACGCGCAGAAAGACCTGGGCTATGTGATGGACGCGGTCAGTACCATCCGCCGCGAACTCAACGGCCGCGTGCCGCTGATCGGCTTCTCCGGCAGCCCCTGGACCCTGGCCACCTACATGGTCGAAGGCGGCTCCTCCAAGGATTTTCGCAAAACCAAGGCCATGGCCTATGACAATCCGCAGGCACTGCACCTGTTGCTGGACAAACTGGCGCAGTCGGTGACCAGCTACCTCAATGGGCAGATCCTGGCCGGTGCCCAGGCCGTGCAGATCTTCGACACCTGGGGCGGCAACCTGTCGTCGGCGGCCTATCAGGAGTTCTCCCTGGCCTATATGCGCAAGATCGTCAGCGGCCTGATTCGCGAACACGACGGGCGCAAGGTGCCGGTGATCCTGTTCACCAAGAACGGCGGCCTGTGGCTGGAAAGCATTGCCGATGCCGGGGCCGATGCATTGGGGCTGGACTGGACCTGCGACATCGGCGATGCCCGTCGCCGGGTGGGTGACAAGGTCGCCTTGCAGGGCAACATGGACCCGACCGTCCTGTATGCCCGGCCGCAGGCCATTCGTGCGGAAGTGGCACGCATCCTGGCCAGCTACGGCCACGGCAGCGGCCATGTGTTCAACTTGGGCCACGGCATCACGCCGGAGGTCGATCCTGAACACGCGGGCGCTTTCATCAACGCCGTGCACGAGCTGTCGGCGCAGTATCACCTGTGAGCCGCTTGTGACAGCGCATGACGCTGCGTAGCCCGGCCGGGGCTGAGTGCAGCGAGATTGTCGCATTAAGTTTCAATTCAGCGGTGCTCGCTAGGCTGGTCCTACTCCAACAGAGATAGGACCCGCTCCCATGAAAGCACGCTACCTTGCCCTGATCCTTGCCCCCTTGTTCAGCACCGCTGCACTGGCGTCAGGCGGCTACACCGGCCCTGGTGCGCAGTCGATTGCCACCGTGGCCGCTGCCAGCGAGGCCGCAGACGATACGCCGGTGGTCTTGCAGGGCTACGTGACCCGCAAGCTCGACAACGATGACAAATACGAATTCAAGGACAGCACCGGCACCATTACGGTCGAGATCGATGACGAGGACCTGCCGCCCACACCCTTCAATGACAAGACCAAGGTCAAGCTGATCGGCGAAGTCGAAAAACACTTGATGAGCCGCGAGGTGGACGTGGACCGGGTCGAGATCATCAACTGATCCAGTGATCCTGTCGCAGGCAGGCTCGCGGCGGATCCACTGCGAGCCTGCCTGTGTTGCCGCGTTCCCCTGCCTTCAGGCGGCCTTCGGCGCCAAGGTGCTCAGGCGCAACGCCACCATCAGGGCCACCGCCAGCAAGCATCCAATGAACAGGCCGATGCCGTTCCAGCCCCAATGGTGCCAGAACACCCCGCCAGCCGTGCCCGCCACGCTTGAACCGGCGTAGTAACAGAACAGGTACAGCGAGGAGGCCTGCCCCTTGGCTGTGAGCGCTCGTCGCCCGATCCAGCTGCTGGCCACCGAGTGGGCCCCGAAGAAGCCGAAGGTGAAGACAAGCATGCCCAGGATGATCAGCGACAGCGGCTGGGTCAGGGTCATGAGCAAGCCGCCGCCCATGACCACGATGCTGGCCCAGAACACCTTGCGCCGTCCCAGCCTGTCAGCCAGAGCGCCCACCTGGGCCGAACTGTAGATGCCAGACAGGTAGACGACCGACAGCAAACCCACCAGGGCTTGATTCATGTGATAAGGCTCGGCCAGCAAGCGGTAGCCGATGTAGTTGAACAGCGTGACGAAAGCGCCCATGAGCAGGAAGGCTTCGAGAAACAGCCAGGGCAGGCCGGCGTCCTTGAAGTGCATGAGGAACCCGTTGACCAACGTGCGTGGGTTCAGGGTCTGAGGCTGGAAGTTGCGCGACTCGGGCAATGCCTTCCAGAACACGATGGCCGCCAGCAGTGCCAGGCTTCCCAAGGTGAGCAATGCCGCGTGCCAGCTGACGAAATCGATCAGCACGCCCGTGATCAGGCGCCCGCACATGCCGCCGATGGCATTGCCGCCGATGTACAGGCCCATGGCCAGGCCAATGTGCTGTGGGTGGATCTCTTCACTAAGGTAGGTCATGGCCACGGCCGCCAGCCCGCTCAACGACAACCCGACCAAGGCCCGAGTTGCCAGGACCAGTTCCCAGGTCGGCATCAGCGCGCTGGCTATCGTGGACAAGGCCGCGCAGCCCAGGGCCGCCACCATCACTGGCTTGCGGCCGATGCGGTCAGAGATCGGGCCCGTGACCAGCAGCCCAAGCGCCAGCATGCCAGTCGAGACCGAAAGCACCAGGCTGCTCTGTGCAGCGTTGATGCCGAATTCCTTCGACAGCAAGGGCATCATCGGTTGTACACAGTAGAGCAGGGCAAAGGTGGCGAAGCCGCCGCTGAACAGCGCCAGGACCGTTCTCATGAACGCCGGGGTGCCCTTTTCGATCCAGGCGTCGTGCGAGGTCACAGGCTCGGGTTCGGGTTGGGTCGATACGAGGGCTACAGCGGTTTTCACGGGCAAGTACCTCAGAGGCAGTGAAAAAATCATATAGCTGGCTAATAATTAGGTCCAATATATTGTTCGACCTAATTGAGACGTTTCACGACCTATGGGGTGGGTGATGGAGCTGCGCCACTTACGCTATTTCGTCGCGGTTGCCGAAGAGTTGCACTTCGGCCGGGCAGCCCAGCAACTGGGCATCTCGCAGCCTCCACTTAGCCAACAGATCCTTGCGCTCGAGCAGGAACTCGGTGCGCGGCTGTTCGAACGGACCAACCGCCGTGTCGAGCTCAGCGAGGCCGGGCGACTGTTTCTGGAAGAGGCTCGTCAGGTGTTGGCGCAGGTCGAAAAGGCCGCCGATGTCGCCCGCCGCGCACAGTTGGGCGAACTGGGTGAAATGAAGATCGGCTTCACATCCTCGGCCCCGTTCACATCGAAAATTCCCAAGGCGATTCATGCGTTCCGGCAGCGCTTCCCTGCCGTGCACCTGAACCTCATGGAAATGAGCAGCCGCGAAGTGGCGCAGGGCGTGTTCGACGAGTCCATCGAAGTGGGGCTGATGCGACCCATGCCGCTGGCCGACGGCCTGGTTGCGACCGAGCTGTTTCGTGAGCCCTTGGTGGCAGTGATCAACGCCTCCCATGCGCTGGCCAACGGCGCCGAGCAGGGTGTGCACCTAGCAGCGCTGGCCCACGAGCCTTTCGTTTTCTTTCCACGCAGCTACGGCAGTGGTTTGTACGCGCAGTTACTGGATCTGGCGCGCCAGGCGGGTTTCAGTCCCCATTTCGCGCAGGAAGCAGGGGAGGCCATGACCATCATCGGCCTGGTGTCGGCGGGGCTTGGGGTGTCGGTGCTGCCGGCGTCCTATCAGCGCATGCGCATCGAGGGCGTGGTGTACCGCACCTTGCTGGACGAGCAGGCCACCTCGGCGGTCTGGCTGGTACAGCGCCAGTGCCGCAGGTCGGCGATGGCCGAGGCATTTGCCGAGCTGCTCACCGGGCAGGTTCAGGGATGAAACCTGCCCGGTGAGCGCGGAGAGTCATCAGTTGACGCGGGCCAGGTCACCCTTGAGCGCAACACCGGCAATCACTGCACCGGCGTGGCATTCGTAGGTGGAAGCGTCCTTGCGCTCGTTGCGCTTGTAGTAGCTGGCGATGTTCGTCACGGCATTGGCGTTTGCCTTGCGAGCAGCGTCCTGCAAGGTCAGCAACGCGGATTGCAGGGCCCACTCACAGGCAGCCTCGTCACTCTTGTTGAAGGCGTTGGTTTTCTTGTTGGTGACCGAGTTGGGGCTGATCACGGTGACCTTGCCGCGCGGCTTTACGCCGGCCAGGTAGAATTTGACCGAGCCATCGAGCTTCTTCTCGGCGAGCATCTGCTGCACCACCTTTTCGAACGGCAGGTACAGCGCTGTGTCGCGAGCCTGGCTCAGGCCGGGTAGGGCAGCGAGCAGCAGGGCGGTGGCGGCGGTCAGGGTTTTCAAGCGCATCGGGGTCTTCCTTGGTCAGTGGTTGGATGAGGCGTTGCTGCGTTGCAGAAGCTGATCGGCGGACAGTGCGTTGAGCTGGCGCACGATGCTGCGGTCCAGGTTGTAGACCCAGCGGTTGTAGTTGCGGTGGATCCTGCCGTCGTCATAGCCCAGTTCGCGGCTATCGCGGTAATCGATGCGGAACTGGCTGGCGCTGTAGTGAATATCCACGGCGGCGTAGAAGGTATTGCGCACAGTGATGTCGGCCTGAATGACCGAGGCGCCCACCGAACGGGCCGTCCAGCCACGCTCGACGATGGCCTTGAGGATCGCCTGCTGGACCTGCTGCTGGGTGTAAGGGGTGGCAGCAGCCAGTTGTTCCGAGGGGTTGAGCACCGGCTTGGAGGTACAACCGGCAAGGCCGGCCAGTACCAGCCCTAGTGCAGCGGCGCGTAGCAGTGAGGACATTCCTTGCGCTCCTATTGAGGGTCAGGGCCAGCGGCGGAAGATCAGCGACGTGTTGACCCCGCCGAAGGCAAAATTGTTGTTCATCACGAACCCGTGGCTCATGTGGCGGAACTCACCACGCAGGTAGTCCAGTTCGCCGCAGCGAGGGTCTACCGCGTCCAGGTTCAGTGTGTGCACATAGCGGTCGCTGTTCATCATTTCGATGCTGAACCAGGACTCCAGCGCACCGCACGCCCCCAGGGTATGGCCCAGGAAGCTCTTCTGCGAACTGAGGGGCATGCGTGGGCCGAACAGGCTGCTGGTGGCCAGGGTTTCGGCGATGTCGCCTTGCTCGGTCGCGGTGCCATGGCCGTTCACATAGCCAATCGCCTCCGGTGCCAGGCCTGCGTCTTCGAGCGCCAGTTCCATGGCCCGGCGCATGGTCGACTGTTCGGGTCGGGTCGTGTGCTGGCCGTCGGCATTGCTGCCGAAACCGATGATCTCGGCATGAATCTTCGCGCCTCGCGCCCGTGCATGCTCAAGCTCTTCGAGCACCAGCATGCCTGCGCCTTCGCCGATCACCAGGCCATCCCTGCCGCAGTCGTAGGGGCGCGGGCTGAGGTGCGGCGTGTCGTTCTTGAGGCTGGTGGCATAGAGCGCGTCGAAGACCATGGCCTCGGTCGGGCACAGTTCTTCGGCACCGCCGGCCAGCATCATCGGCAGGCGCCCGTACTTGATGGCTTCATAGGCATAACCAATGCCTTGGCTGCCGCTGGTGCAGGCACTGGACGTGGGGATCAGGCGCCCGGTCAGGCCGAAGAAAATGCTGATGTTGGCGGCGGTCGTGTGCGGCATCATGCGCACATAGGAATTGGCGTTGAGCCCGTCGGCCACCGAGTTGAGCAGCATGTTGCCGAACGCCTTGATCTCGTCGGTACTGCCGGTGGATGAGCCGCAGGCAACGCCCATGCGGCCATCGCGAATGCTCGGGTCGCCGAGCAAGCCTGCATCGGCGAGGGCCTGTTCGGCAGCGCCAACGGCTAGGCGCGACACCCGGCCCATGCTGCGAAGCTGCTTGCGCGTCCAGTGCGCCGGGACCTTGAAATCATCGATGGGCCCGGCCAGGCGCGTGTTCATTTCCTCGAAGCGGTCCCACTCGTCCATGCGGCGGATACCACTGCGTTGGCTGGCGAAATGACCGGCAATGGTTGCCCAGTCGTTGCCCAGCGAGGTGATGCCGGCCATGCCGGTGACGACCACGCGGCGCATCAGCACATCCCCCCGTTGACCGCCAGCACTTGGCGGGTGATGTAGCTGGCCTCCGGCGACATGAGAAAGTTGACGGCGCCTGCTACCTCTTCAGCGGTGCCCATGCGCCCGGCAGGGATCATCTTCATCAGTTCGTCCACCGGCACATGTTCGTCGAGCATGGCCGTGTCGATCAGCCCGGGCGCTACGCAGTTGACGGTGATACGCCGCTTGCCCAGTTCGATTGCCAGGGCCTTGGCCGCCCCGATCAGGCCCGCCTTCGAAGCGCTGTAGTTGACCTGCCCGCGGTTGCCGATGAGCCCTGAAACCGAGGTGATGCAGACGATGCGGCCCGGCGCGCGGCGGCGGATCATGGGCATGGTCAGTGGCTGCAGCACATTGTAGAAACCGTCCAGGTTGGTCCGCAGCACCTGGTCCCAATCCTCGTCGGTCAGCGCGGGGAAAGCGCCATCGCGGGTCAGGCCGGCATTGCACACCACGCCGTAGTAGGCACCGTGCGCTTCCACGTCGGCTTCGAGCGCCAAGCGGCAGGCGGCGCGTTCGCCGATGTCGAACTGCAATACGCGCGACTGCTGCCCCAGAGCACGCACTTGATCGGCCACCACGTCGGCTTCGGACCGGCCGCTGCGGCAATGCAGTACCAGGTCGTAACCCGAACGTGCCAGGCGCAGGGCGATGGACGGCCGATTCCACGGCTCGAACCGGTCACCAGAATGGTATCAGTCATGAAAGGGGCTCCTCAGGGCCCGCTTCGGCCAGGTAGCTGGCCGCTTGCGGCGGGCGGTACACATTCAGGCGGGCGGTGGCGTGGATGCCGGGGCCGCGCAGGTGACATTCGAAAACGCCCATGCCGTTCTCGTCTTCGAGCGAGCGTTGGGCGTGGACATGTAATTGGGCGCCGGCCGGGAAAGACTCGACATCGCACGTGTACTTGCGGGCACCGAGCAAAAAACCCAGCTCGACGGCCTGGCCATTGCGTCGCGCCCGGCAACCGGCGTAGGCGGCGACGCTCTGGGCCATCAGCTCGATGCCGAACCAGGCCGGCAGGCTGCCATCGGCGCGATTGAACAGTGCGCCGGGCCGTACGGTGGTACGGGTGCTGATCTGCTCCTCGTCACAGTGCTCGATGTGATCGATCAGGATCATGTCGCCAGCATGGGGCAGCAGCTCGGCCAGGGGCCAGGTGATCATGCGATGTCTCCAAGAATCAGGCTGACGTTGTTGCCGCCGAAGGCGAACGAGTTGCTCATCAGTCGGCGTGGGCCATGGGCTGCCAGGCGCTGGCTGCCGTCGACCAGGGTCAGTTCAGGCAGGGCAGGGTCGGGCTGGCCGTCCCACAGGTGCGGCGGCAGCAAGCCCAACGGGTTGTGCCTGCTCAGGCTCAGCCAGCAGAACGCCGCCTCGAGCGCACCGGCAGCGCCCAGGGTATGGCCGCCGGGCGTGGTGGATGGCCGCTGTAGCAGCGCTGGTCATGGACACAACCTCGCCACATACTCGGTACCTCGTCCCTATCCGGAGCTCAGTCATGCGACGCGTGGTGTTCAATCAGAAAGGCGGGGTGGGCAAGTCCAGCATCGCCTGCAACTTGGCCGCGGTAAGTGCCCATGAAGGCTACCGAACCTTGCTGATCGACCTGGATGCACAGGCCAACTCGACCCAGTACCTCACTGGGCTGGTGGGCGAAGACATTCCCATGGGGATCGCCGATTTCTTCAAGCAAAGCCTGTCCGGCGGACCTGGAGCAAAGAAGAACAAGGTCGAAATCTACCAGACGCCATTCGACGACCTGCACGTGGTCACCGCCACCTCTGAGCTGGCCGACCTGCAACCCAAGCTCGAAGCCAAGCACAAGATCAACAAGCTGCGAAAACTGCTCGAAAACTTGAGTGAAGACTATGAGCGGATTTACATCGACACCCCGCCGGCTCTCAACTTCTACGCCGTCTCGGCGCTCATCGCAGCGGACCGTGTACTGATCCCGTTCGACTGCGACAGTTTCTCGCGCCAGGCCCTGTACGGGCTGCTGGCCGAGATCGAGGACATCAAGGAAGACCACAACGAACACCTGATCGTCGAGGGCATCGTGGTGAACCAGTTCCAGCCCCGTGCCAGCCTGCCGCAGCAGATGCTGGACGCGCTACTGGCCGAAGGCTTGCCAGTGCTGCCGGTGTATCTGGGCAGTTCGGTGAAGATGCGTGAGTCGCACCACGCCAGCCTGCCCCTGATCCACCTCGACCCCCGCCACAAACTGACCCAGCAATTCGTGGCGCTGCATGATTTGCTGGGTGGGGAGGGGTAGGCGCAGCTTCCGTGCAAGTTTGGTGTTGATCATAATCTCCCAAAACGGGAGATTTTTTGAAATGCGGGTGATTGCCAAAAGCAGTCTAGTGAAATTTTGGGAGATGCCCGGTAATCACGATGCCAAGGCTGCATTGGAAAGCTGGTATGACTTAGTGATCAAAGCTACTTGGCTAACGCCGCAGGATGTGAAAGATCAGCTCGGCAACGCTCGCATCTGTGGAAGGAACCGCATTGTTTTCAACATTGGCGGTAATAAATATCGCCTCGTCGTGGAAATGCAATATAAGGCGGGCATCGCCTGGGTGAAATTCGTCGGCACCCATGAATGCTATGACGAAATTGACGTGGAGACAGTGTGTGAATATTAAGCCTATTCGCAGTGATGAGGATCTGCACGCGGCCTTTCGGCGGCTTGAGGCTATCTTCCAAGCCGAACCGGGCACCCCCGAAGCTGATGAAATGGAAGTACTCGTAACCCTGATTGAAGTGTACGAAAACAAGTACTACCCCATTCAGTCGGCTACCCCTCTGGAAGCCATCAAATTCTGCATGGAGCAACAAAGCCTCACCCCGCGAGACCTGGAGCCCTATATCGGGCCCAGTGGCCGGGTATCTGAGGTCTTGAATGGAAAGCGTAGGCTGAGCCTCTCCATGATCAGACGCCTGCACGAGGGGCTACGCATCCCCTATGAGTCGCTGCTGGGGGGTACCTGAAGTCAAACCCCTTTGCTGCGCAGCCACTCCAGCAGTGCCTGAAGGGGAAGAGCCCCCGCCTGGCGCACGACCTCGCGGCCGTTGCGCATCAGGATGAGGCTCGGGATCGAGCGAATGCCCAGTTGCCCGGCCAAGGTGCGGTTGGCTTCGCTGTCGAGCTTGGCCAGGCGGCAGCGGCCACTCAATTGGCGGGCCGCCTGTTCGAACACTGGCGCGAAGGCCTTGCAGGGGCCGCACCAATCGGCCCAGACATCGATCAGCAAGGGCAGGTCGCCTTTGACCTGGCTGGCATAGCTGTTCTCGGTCAGCACGAACGGCGTCTGCAGCACGACCTGCTGCTTGCAGCGGCCACACTTGGGCGCATCGCCCAGGCGGTCGGCGGGTAAGCGGTTCAGGCCGTTGCAGTGAGGGCAAGGGACAACCAGCGAATCGGTCATTTCATCTCCGTCCGAGTAAGTGGGTTTCAGGACGAGCAACTGATTTCCAAGTGCTTGCCCCATGCAGGGGGCGGCGCTGCATAGGCCTGCATCCCGGTCTGTTCCTCGAACGGGCGGCTGAGCACCTGATGCAAGCGCCTGACCTCAGTGTAGTCGCCTGCCTCGGCCGCTTCGATGGCGTTCTGCGCCAGATAGTTACGCAGCACATACAGCGGGTTCACGGCGTGCATGCGCTCACGCCGCCCGGCAGCATGGTTCGGTTCACGTTCGCAGCGCGCTTGATAGTCCACCGCCCAGGCGTCGAAACCCGCCAAGTCGACGAAGTCGTCACGTACCGATTGCAGCGCGTCGGCCAGCGGTTGATCGCCCAGCCGGCGGAAGAACAGGTTGTAGTCCACGCCACCGCTCTGCATGCGTTGCAGCAGGCGCTCGACCAGGGCCATGTCCTCGTCCTCGGCCGTCGTCAGGCCGAGCCGACGACGCATCAGGTCCAGGTAATGGGCCTGGTACAGGGGCAGGAACAGCGCCAGCGCCTGCTTGAGCGCTTCGACATCGATCACCGTGGTCAAGGCCTGGGCCAGCGCACTGAGGTTCCAATGGGCGATCGGTACTTGGTTGGCATAGCTGTAGCGGCCGCGGTCGTCGGAGTGGTTACAGATGAAGTTGGCATCAAAATCGTCGAGGAATGCGAACGGACCGAAATCGAAGGTGATTCCCAGGATCGACATGTTGTCGGTGTTCATCACGCCGTGACAGAAGCCGTACGCTTGCCAGCGTGCGATCAGCTCGGCATTGCGCTCGACGATGGTCTGGAACATAGCCAGGTAAGGCTGTGCGGCGTCTTTGCACTGCGGGTAATGCTCATCGAGTACATGGTCGATCAGCACGCGCTGCTGCTCGGGCTGCTGGGTGTAATAGAAGTACTCGAAATGGCCAAAGCGGATATGGCTCTGGGCAAGGCGGGTGAGCATGGCAGCGCTTTCCTGGGTTTCGCGCCACACCGGGGTACTGGAGCCGATCACGCACAGGGCGCGGCTGCTGGGTATGCCCAAGGCATGCAAGGCTTCGCTCGCCAGAAACTCACGGATCGAGGAACGCAGCACGGCACGGCCATCGCCCATGCGTGAGTAGGGTGTCTGGCCGGCTCCCTTGAGGTGCAGGTCCCAATGTTCACCGGCATCGTTGACCACCTCGGTCAGCAACAGGCCGCGCCCGTCCCCCAGGCGCGGGTTGTAGCCGCCGAACTGATGGCCGGAGTACACCATCGCCCGCGGATCGGCGCCTTCCCAGAGCTTGTGGCCGCTGAACAGCTCGGCGAACAACGGCAGCTCGGCCTGGGCCGGGTCCAGGTCGATCAGCGCCATGGCCGACGCACTGGCAACCACCAGGCGAGGGTCTGCGATGGGCTCGGGCAGTACCTGGGTAGAGAATGCGTCGCCCAGGCGGGCGAAGCGGTTGTCGAAGGTGAGCTGGTCGAGGGCTTTCACGGGGCTGCTCCTGAGTCGGGGTGGCAAGAGGCCGCTGCGTGGCCCTGTGCGGGCGGACCGGCCGTGAGCGAGGACCACGCCCTCGCGGGTGGAACAGGCATATCTGCCCTATGGAGTCCAATCACACGGGGGGAGTGCCATCGGATTTTGGCGAGTCCATCGGTATCAACTGTTGTTTGCCGGCTTTGGGGTCCATCAGGAACACCTCGACCTGGCGTACGGAGATCTTGATGTCGTGCGCCTTGAATTCCCGGTTGATGTAGCGATTGATCTCATCCAGCGTGGGGTTGCGATCGCCCAGGTCACGGACATGCATGCGCAGTTCGTGGTCCAGCGAGCTTTCCCCGAATTGCAGGAAGTACACCAGGGGTTCGGGGTCCTTGAGTACCCTGGGGTTCTCATGTGCACCCTTGAGCAGCAGGTCGCGCACCAGGTCCAGGTCCGAGCCGTAGTCGATGCCCAGCTTCAGGGTCACGCGGGTGACGGTATCGGTGAGCGACCAGTTGATCAGTTGCCCGGTGATGAACGTCTTGTTGGGGACGATGATGTCCTTGCGGTCGAAGTCGGTGATGGTGGTGGCGCGGATGCGGATCTTGCTCACCGTGCCCGACAAGTTGCCGATGGTGATGGTGTCACCGATACGCACCGGGCGTTCGAACAGGATCATGATGCCCGAAATGAAGTTGGCGAAGATTTCCTGCATGCCGAAACCCAGGCCTACCGACAGCGCGGCGACCAGCCACTGCAGCTTGTCCCAGCTGACCCCCAGGGTGGAGAGGGTGCTGACGATGCCGACGCCGACGATGGTGTAGGACAGCAGCGTGGTGGTGGCGTAGGCGCTGCCCTGGGCCAGGTTCAGCCGCGACAGTACCAGCACCTCCAGCAGGCCGGGCAAGTTGCCGGCCAGGGCGAAGGTGATGCCCACGATCACCAGTGCGCCGAGCAGGTCACCGAGGCTGATGGGGACCATGCTCGCCGCAGCGCCTGTACCGCTGGTGTATTCGTACAGCACGAAGTTGTTGAGGTAGGCGAACACCGAGAGCAGGTCCGACCACACCCAGTACAGGCCGGCGATGAAACCGCCGAGCAAGGCCAGGCGGATCAGGCGCAGGGACTGCTGGTTGACCTGTTCGATATCCAGCGTCGGTTCTTCGACGACGACTTCACCATCGAGCCCTTCCTTGGCCGCAGCCCGCTTGCTGAGCGCGCGCTGGTAGGCCAGGCGTCGGGCGGCCACGGACAGCCCGCGCACGAATGCCGCCTCGATCACCAGCCAGAACAGCAGCAGGTAGAGGGTGTAGATCAGGCGGTCGGTGAGTTTCAGCGCCGTGTAGTAGTAGCCGAAGCACACGGCGATGAACAGGGCGATGGGCAAGGCCGTGAACGCCACACCCACTGCCTTGCGAAACAGCGAGGTGTCGCGGTGGGCAGGGCTGCTCAGCAACAGGCGGCTGAGCAACCAGGCCATCAATGCGTAGCAAGTCAGTACCACGCCAATCCCCAGAACGTCATCGGCCAGCGCCGAGGGCTGGTGTTCGGCTACCGCCACTACCCCTACCAGTGCCAGCACCACGGTGCCAAGACGCCGGACCCAGCCGCGCAGGAACTCCACTTGCGGCTTGTACCAGCGGAAGTGAATCTCGGCCACCCCGCCAGGCGAGAGAATGCGGTAGGCCGTATAGAACACCAGCCAGGCCTGGGCCAGTTGCCACAGCGCCGCGCCAAGGTTGGCGTTCTGCCCGCGGGCGTCGATCTGCAAGGCATAGCTGCACAGCGCAAGACCCAGGCTCACCGGCATCGCCAGCAGGATGTTGATCAAGATCGCCTGAGGGGTGTGCCACTGGCTGTCGCGGCGGAAATGGCCGATGTCCTGGTGCACCTTGCCCAGGCGCTGGTACAGGTACTTGCGACGCCACAGCAACGCGCCGATCACCAGCAACAGCGGCAGGAACAGCAACGGGCGCTGACTCAACCCGTCAGCCAGCTCCTTGAGGCCCGAGCCCCACGGCAGGTCCGCCACCTGGTCAGCCAGGCGTTGCGGCACATAGGCCAGCCAGTCCCAGTCCAATGGCTTGTTGCTGGGTATCCAGAACATCTGCTCGTCCAGCGTGGTACGCAGGCTTTGGGCAGTGCCCAGCAGCTGCTTCTGGTTCAGCTGCAAGGTAATGGATTCGTTGAGCAGGGCCGACAGCTCCCGGTTCAGGCGTTCGAGCAAGTCGCTGCGGGTGATGGCCACTTCCAGCAATGCCTTGCGCAACTGGGGGGTGACGGTTTCAGGGGGCTGGGCTGCCAGCAGTTTGTCCACGTAGCTGATCGGGCTACTCATCTGCTCGCGCTGCTGATTGACCTCGAACTGGTACAGGCGTGTGTCGGCGATCTGGTCAGCCAAGTCACGGTCGAGCTTGAGATGCGGCAGGGTCTGTTTCTGTTTGTAGAGGATCTTGGACAGCAGCAGGCTGCCCTTGAGCACGCTGATCTGCTCGTCCAGCGCCTGGTCGGCCTGGGTCAAGGTGTCGAGCTGCTGCTTGGTCCGCAGATTCTGCTGGGTCAGTTCGTTGAGCCGGTCGGTGCTTCTGAGCAGGTAGTCGGACAGCTTGAGGTTGGCTGCGCTTTCGGTGGCCAGCAGGCTGCTGCCGCCGGCTTTCTGGGCTTCGATCGACTGCTGCGTGACGGTTTCCTGGGACTGGGCCAGGCGTTTGTCATTGATCAGAGTCTGCAGGTCCTGGATTTCCTGTTCCAGGCGTGCTGTGCGCTCGATCAGCAGGTCGTGGCGGGCATTGCCCAGGTCCTGCAGCACACTGTTTCCAGCCAGCTCCTGGCGGCGCAACTGGGTAAGGGCGTTGAGCGAGGCCAGTTCGGCGTTGAGCTGGTTGCGCAGGTCGGGGCTGACAGGCTTGCCCGCGTCCTTGCCGCTTTTGAGGATGCTGTTGATTTGCTGGGCCCGCGCCTGGCTGCTGCTGATCTCGGACTGGGCCCGTTCGGGACGGGTCTGCGAATTGATGATCAGGCTGTTGGCTTCGGCCAGCGCTTTTTGCAGCTCGCCTTGCTGGGTAGTGCGCTCACTGAGCATCTGCTCGAGCTGCGGCACGCCTAGGTTTGCGTAGCGCTGGGCCACCGACTGCACCGAACTCTGCTTGAGCCTTGCCAGCTCTTTCTGGCTGTCGCTGGTTTCCTTGGGCGCGCTGGCCAGTTGCTGCTTGAGGGCAGCCAGCTTGCGTTCGTTGTCTTCCTTGCTGGCCAGCAGGCCGAGGGTCTGCTCGAGCACTTGCTGCAGGGCCTTCTGATCGGCTTCGGGCAGCTTGCGCTCGGCGATCTTGTCGAGGCTTTCCTGGACGCTGGCGGTGGTGGGGGCTTCAGCGGCGGCGACCGCCAGGGGAAGGCAAAGGCACAGCCCGAGCAGGGCTGTGCGAAGGTGCAGGCGAAAGGACATAGGCAGACTACTTGTGGATCAGGCAGAAACGAAGTTTAGAGGAACAATCCTGGTCCTGGTCGCGATCCTTCGGGGAATCTGACGCCCACTTTCTGAATCTTGTTCCCGTCCATGGTCGCCACGGTCCAGATCGTGCCATGCCATTCGACCTGGTCGCCTACCACTGGCGCGCCTCCGACCTTCTGTCGGATGAACTGCGCCAGCGGCATGTGGGCATCCTGGCTGTCGACGTTGAGACCGTAGAGCGATGCCACGGCGCCGAGTTCGGCATCGCCTTCGAGCACGAAGTCGCCGAAGAAGCGCAGGTCCAGCCCGCGCTGGGGTGCCTGGCTAAAGAGTTTGCCCAGTGCAGGCAGGTTGTGCTCATGCCCGATCACGCACAGCATGTCGTCCACTTCCAGCACCGTACTGCCCGAAGGGTGTAGCAATTGTTCGCCACGGAACAGCGCGGCGATGCGCGTGCCCTCTGGCATCTTCAGCTCCCTCAGCGCTGCGCCAATGCACCACTTTTCGGCACCCAGGCGATAGACGAACATCTCCCATTCGCTGGTGATGTGCACTTCCAGTGCCGAGCGTGAAATGGGCGCCGGGTCTGGCGGGACCGTCACCTTGAGCAGTTTGGCCATCCAGGGCAGGCTGGTGCCCTGCACCAGCAGCGAAACCAGGACGATGAAGAACGCCAAGTTGAAGAACAGCTGAGCGTCTGGCAGGCCGGCCATCAACGGGAATACCGCCAGGATGATGGGCACGGCGCCGCGCAGGCCCACCCAGGAAATGAAGGCCTTCTCGCGGTCGTGGAACGCCTTGAAGGGGAGCAGTGCGGCGACCACCGACAAGGGGCGTGCGACCAGAATCATCCACAGGGCAAGGCCCAGTGCCGGCAGGGCGATAGGCAGCAGATCGTGAGGCGTCACCAACAGGCCCAGCACCAAGAACATCCCGATCTGGGCCAGCCACGCCATGCCGTCGAGCATGTGCAGAATGCCGTGGCGGCTGCGGATCGGCTTGTTGCCCAGCACCAGCCCGCACAGGTAGACCGCCAGGAAACCACTGCCATGCAGGGCGTTGGTCAGCGAGAAGACCACCAGGCCACCGGCCACGACCAGAATCGGGTACAGGCCGCCTGCCAGGTTGATGCGGTTGACCAGCTGCAGCATCACCCAGCCGCCGCCCAGCCCCAGCAGCCCGCCGATGCCGAACTCGCGCAGCAGGTGGCCCAGCAGGCTCCAGTGCAGCCCGGTCTGGCCGCTGGCGATCATGTCGATGAGGGTCACGGTGAGGAACACCGCCATCGGGTCGTTGCTACCCGATTCGATTTCCAGCGTGGCGGTGACCCGTTCGTTCAGGCCTTTACCGCCCAGCAGTGAAAAGACCGCCGCGGCATCGGTGGAGCCCACGATGGCGCCAATCAGCAAGCCCTGGATCAGGCTCAGGTCGAACAACCAGGCCGCCACCATGCCGGTCAGCGCCGTGGTGATCATGACCCCGACCGTTGCCAGCGAAAGCGCCGGCCACAAGGCAACCCGGAAGCTTGCTACCCGCGTGCGCAGACCACCGTCGAGCAGGATCACGGCAAGCGCGAGGTTGCCCACCAAGTAGGCGGTCGGGTAGTTGTTGAAAATGATGCCACCCCCGTCCACGCCAGCGATCATGCCGACGGCCAGGATAATGACCAGAATCGGGATGCCGAGCCGCGACGACAGCGAACTGACCAGGATGCTTGCCCCTACCAGCAATGCGCCGATCAGGAACAGGCTATTGATGGTACTGGCATCCAAAGGCAGGTACTCCGGGACAACGAGGAGGGAAGACGTGGTAGCGCGTATTCGATGTTTGCTAGCAGGTCGCGTGCCAACCGATTCTAACCTGATGAATTGGCAGCCTGTAAAGCGTTTCTGAAGATGTAGGCAAGCCAGCCCGCAGCGCGAACCGCTCTCCTCAAAGAAGAGGGCCGCGAGTGCGGCCCTCGTGCAATCAACCGTGGTTCTTGCCCAGCAGCGCGTGATACAGCTCGGTGTCTCCCAGAATGCCCACGACTTTGTCGTTTTCCTGCAGCACCAGCTTGTTGCCGGTCTGGTAGCGAATCTGCAGGGCCTCACGCATGCCGATGTCGGCATGCACCAGGGTTGGCCTGCGGCTCAGGCCTTCCACTGCCTGCCCTGGCGCCCAGTTCTGCATCTCCAGGCCATTCTGGCCTTGCCGCGCACGCTTGATCGAATTGCCTTCACCCAGGTCCAGCCACGAGTCGCCGCCGGGGTCCAGGCAGACCGAACCGTTGACGCGCTTGCAGTTGTCCAGCGAGCGCATCAGGCTGCGTCCGCACAGCACGTTCAGCGGGTTGGTATGGGCCACGAAGGTGCGCACGTATTCATCGGCCGGGTTCAGCACGATTTCCTCGGGCTTGCTGTACTGGATGATCCGTCCGTCCTTCATGATCGCGATCCGGCTGCCCAGCTTGAGCGCCTCGTCCAGGTCGTGGCTGACGAAGACGATGGTCTTGTTCAGCTGGCTCTGCAGGGTCAGCAATTCGTCCTGAAGGCCTTGGCGGATCAAAGGGTCCAGGGCTGAGAACGGTTCGTCCATCAGCAGGATGTCGGCGTCCATGGCCAGCGCGCGTGCCAGGCCTACGCGCTGTTGCATGCCGCCGGACAATTCATCGGGCTTCTTGTTGCGCCACTGGGCCAGGCCTACCAGTTCGAGTTTTTCGTCGACCAGCTTGCGCCGTTCCTTCTCGGGGCGGCCCTGCATTTCCAGGCCGAAGCTGATGTTCTCGCGCACCGTGAGCCAAGGCATCAGGGCGAACTTCTGGAACACCATGGCGATACGTTTGGTGCGCATCATCTTCAGTTCAGCCGGGGTGCAGTGGGCGATATCGATGTGCTTGCCTTCGTGCTCCACGAACAGCTTGCCGCGGCTCACGGTGTTCAGCCCGTTGATACAGCGCAGCAGGCTGGACTTGCCCGAACCGGAAAGGCCCATGAGTACGCAGATCTCGCCTTTCTGGATGTCCAGGTTGGCTTTCTCTACGCCGACCACAAGGCCGGTCTGCTTGAGAATCTCTTCGCGGGTCTTGCCCTGGTCCAGCAACGACAGCGCTTCGCGTGGCTTGTTGGAGAAGATGACGTCGACGTCTTCGAATCGAATGATACTCATGCTTCACTCCTGGCCGGCAGCTCCGGTTGCTTGCAGATACGGTCGAGCATGATCGCCAGCAGCACGATTGCCAGGCCCGCTTCGAAGCCCAGGGAAATATCGGCGGTGTTCAGTGCGTTGACCACAGGTTTGCCCAGGCCGTCGGCGCCCACCAGGGCGGCGATCACCACCATCGACAGCGACAGCATGATGCATTGGGTGACGCCTGCGGCGATGCTCGGCATCGCATGGGGCAGTTCGATACGGGTGAGCAGTTGACGGCGCGAGCAGCCAAAGGCCTTGCCGGCGTCCATCAGTTCCTGGGGTACATCGCAGATGCCCAGGTAGGTCAGGCGGATGGGGGCGGCGATGGCGAACACGACCGTCGAGATCAACCCAGGCACCACGCCCAGGCCGAACAGGGTAAGGGTAGGGATCAGGTAGACGAAGGTGGGGACCGTCTGCATCAGGTCGAGCACCGGCCGCATGGCGGTGTAGAACATCGGCTTGTGTGCGGCGACGATACCCAGCGGCACGCCGATAGCCACGCAGACCACGGTGGCGAAGCTGACCTGGGCCAGGGTTTCCATGGTTTCCTGCCAGTAGCCCAGGTTGAGGATCAGCAGGAAGGACAATCCGACGAAGGCGGTCAATGCCCACTTGCGCTGGATCAGGTGCGCCAGTGCAGCGAACAGGGCGATGAGCACGAGCGGGTTGAACCAGGTCAGGGTACTGGTGACGCCATGGATCATGAACTCCAGGCCTTGGGCGATGGCGTCGAAATAATTCGCGCCGTGCTGGGTCAGCCACTCGACGAACGAGGACATGTACTGGCCCAGGGGTATTTTCTGATCGATAAGCATGATAGCGAGCTTCCACCTGCGTAGATTGAAATCAACCCGGGGCGGGCACGGTCCTGCCCCGAGGTAGCGCTACTGCGTAGTTCGGTTATTGCGTCAGCTTGGCCTTGGCCGCCTCCAGGCCAGGTTTGCCATCCACAGTGGTCACACCTGCCAGCCAGGTGTCCAGCTTGCCGGGATTGTCCTTGAGCCATTTGCGCGCAGCGGCGTCAGGCTTCATCTTGTCGTCCAGGACATAGCCCATCATGGTGCTTTCGTCCTTGAGCTCGAACGACAGGTTCTTCAACAGTTGGCCGACGTTGCTGCATTCCTGCGCATACCCCTTGCGGGTATTGGTGTACACCGTCGCCTTGCCGAAATCGGGGCCGAAGAACTCATCGCCACCGGTCAGGTACTGCATCTTGAACCGGGTGTTCATCGGGTGCGGCTCCCATCCCAGGAACACGATGGCCTCGCCACGTTTCTGCGAGCGGTCCACCTGGGAAAGCATGCCGGCCTCGCTGGACTGGACAATCTTGAAGCCGGCGTCCTTCAGGCCGAAGGCGTTCTTGTCGATCATGCTCTGGATGGTGCGGTTGCCATCGTTGCCCGGCTCGATCCCGTAGATCTTGCCGCCTAGCTCATCCTTGAACTTGGGAATGTCACTGAAATCCTTCAAACCCTTGTCGTACAGGGCTTGCGGTACTGCGAGCGTATACTTGGCGTTTTCCAGGTTGGCGCGCAGGGTTTCGACCGTACCGGCGTCGCGGTACTGCTTGATGTCGTTCTCCATGGTCGGCATCCAGTTGCCGAGAAACACGTCCAGGTCCTTGCCGGCCGCCAGCGACTTGTAGGTCACCGGCACCGAGATCATGGTGGTGTGCGTCTTGTAGCCCAGGGCGTCGAGCACAGCGCTGGTGGTGGCCGTGGTTACCGTGATGTCGGTCCAGCCGACATCCGAAAACCGCACCGTCTGGCACTGCTCGGGTTCTGCGGCCTGGGCCAGTACCGGTGCGGACAGCAACGCGACCAGCAACAGCGAGGGTGAACCTTTCATGGGTGGACTCCTGTGATTTTGTCTTCGGGTTCGCGTGGTTCGTCGGACGTTCTGAGGGTCCGATCGATCAGGCCTGCAGAGGGCAGGTTGCGTGGCCGTGCTTTACGAGTCGCTTTCGATAATCCTCCAGCGCCGGGCAATCGCCTACTGGTGGAGTCGTATCCAGTACGCAACGGGTCGCATCCAGTATGGGCAATGTCGCTTATGGATTCTTCTACCCATCCTGCCGCTTTTTTGCGTCACCAAGGCACCGGAAAGCGGCGCACTGAGCCTGCAAAACAGGCGGCGCGGCTGGACAAGACTACGTCGGTTGCAGACGGCGAGCAGGGTGGCAAAAGCCCGATGATGCGTGCATTGAAGGCGGCCTGCAGTCCAGCCTAGCAGCTGCCCCGCCCTGCGCATTGCGCGTACAGACAAGCCCAGCAAGAGGTGATTCGACAATGGCCATCAGCGTGTTCGACCTGTTCAAGATCGGTGTCGGGCCTTCCAGCTCGCATACCGTCGGCCCCATGCGAGCCGGTGCCCTGTTTGTCCAGGGGCTGCGCGAGCGCGGCGAGCTGGAACAGGTTAAGCGGATCGAGGTGCGCCTGTATGGCTCGCTGTCGGCTACCGGTATCGGCCATGGAACCGACAACGCCACCATCATGGGGCTGATGGGCGAATGGCCAGACGCCATCGACCCTACCCAGATTGTCCCGCGTATCGCCGACCTGCGCGAAACCCAAGTGCTCAAACTCGATAACCGCCTGCCCATCGATTTCATCTGGGCCCGTGACATGCTGCTGCTTGACGAGAACCTGCCTTACCACCCGAACGCCATGACCCTTGTGGCAGAAGGCGAGCAGGGCGAAATTCACCGAGATACCTACTACTCAGTCGGCGGTGGCTTCGTGGTCGATGCCGCCCAGGCCGCCAGTGGCGTACTGGACGCCGACCAGACCGTGCTGCCGTACGATTTCAACAGCGCGGCCGAGCTGTTGCGCCTGTGCAAGCAAAACGACCTGAGTGTGTCGCAATTGATGATGGCCAATGAACGGGTCTGGCGCAGCGAGGCAGAAATTCGGGCCGGCCTGCACACGCTTTGGGATGCCATGCAGGAGTGCGTCAACAACGGGCTCAAGTACGAAGGCACGCTGCCGGGCGGGCTGAATGTCCGTCGTCGTGCTGCCAAGCTGCACCGCAGCCTGCAGGAAATCGGCAAGCCCAACGTGATCGGCTCGACCATGAGCGCCATGGAGTGGGTCAACCTGTTCGCCTTGGCCGTGAACGAGGAAAACGCCGCAGGCGGGCGCATGGTCACCGCGCCTACCAATGGCGCGGCCGGCATCATTCCGGCGGTGCTGCACTACTACATGCGCTTTAGTGACGAGGTGGACGAGTCCAGCGTGGTGGATTTCTTCCTGGCGGCCGCCGCCGTGGGCATCCTGTGCAAGAAGAACGCCTCGATCTCAGGGGCCGAGGTGGGCTGTCAGGGTGAGGTGGGCTCGGCCTGCGCCATGGCCGCTGCAGGACTTGCTCAGGTACTGGGCGCTACCCCGCCCCAGGTTGAAAACGCAGCCGAGATTGCCCTGGAACACAATTTGGGCCTGACGTGCGACCCGGTAGGCGGACTGGTGCAGGTGCCCTGCATCGAGCGCAATGCAATTGCTGCAGTGAAAGCCATCAACGCTGTGCAGATGGCGTTGCGTGGTGATGGCGAGCATTTCATCTCCCTCGACCAGGTGATCCGCACCATGCGTGATACAGGTGCCGACATGCACGACAAGTACAAGGAAACCTCGCGCGGCGGCCTTGCCGTCAGCGCCATCGAGTGCTGATGCACTTCTTCGACCTGCGGTGTCATCGTCGAGCGATCGGCGCTGGCACCACGCTCATCATAACGGTGCAAAGCACCACCTCGTGACCTTAAAACGTGCAAGACGATGCCTACCGTCAGTCGGATGTCGCGATCGGTGCAGGCGTTGTCGGTGACACTCAAGAGTGTCGTTTCTGGGCAACTTGGGTAATGCGTGTCACCAAAGTGCTCAGGGGTGACACGCATGCCGCCTAGAACGCCTGTTTGAGGGCTGTAACAGACTTGTAGGAAAGTCCTGATTTTGACGACGGAGTAGGTCGTTTTCAGGTTTTTTCGGATAGCTGTTCAATTTCAGGCACGGCGTTTGCGTAGTGATAGACAACCAAGCCCCGTGGACGACCCCGGGGCAATAACAAGAAATCAGTGTCCGCCTGAGGCACGCCCTGCATTTGTGTGAGGAGAAATCGCGATGACGTCGTACACCTCCGGGAACCCAACCCAGAACCGCACAACCCCCCAGTCCATCGGGTTTCTTCTCCTGGACAACTTCACCCTCATTTCTCTGGCGTCGGCGGTCGAGCCCCTGCGCATGGCCAACCAGCTGTCCGGCCGCGAGCTGTACCGCTGGCATACCCTGACCGTCGATGGCGGCCAGGTCTGGGCCAGCGACGGCTTGCAGATCACACCCGATGCCGCCATGCACAGCGCGCCCCCCATGGACACGGTCATCGTCTGTGGCGGTGTGGGTATCCAGCGCACCGTGACGCGTGAGCACGTGACCTGGCTGCAAGCCCAGGCTCGCCAGTCGCGCCGCCTTGGGGCGGTGTGCACCGGCAGCTGGGCGCTGGCCTGTGCCGGCCTGCTCGACGGCTTCGATTGCAGCGTGCACTGGGAATGCCTGGCGGCCATGCAAGAGGCCTACCCACGGGTCAACATGAGCACGCGCCTGTTCACGCTCGACCGCAACCGCTTCACCAGCTCTGGCGGCACCGCGCCGTTGGACATGATGCTGCACTTGATCAGCCGCGATCATGGTCGGGAATTGTCGGCGGCCATTTCCGAGATGTTCGTCTACGAGCGCATCCGTAACGAGCAGGATCACCAGCGCGTACCGCTCAAGCACATGCTGGGCACCAATCAGCCGAAACTGCAGGAAATCGTCGCCCTGATGGAAGCCAACCTCGAGGAGCCGATCGACCTGGACGAACTCGCCGTCTACGTATCCGTGTCGCGTCGGCAGCTGGAGCGGCTGTTCCAGAAGTATCTGCACTGCTCGCCCTCGCGCTATTACCTCAAGCTGCGGCTGATACGCGCACGCCAGTTGCTCAAGCAGACGCCGATGTCGATCATCGAGGTGGCTTCGGTCTGCGGCTTCGTGTCCACGCCGCACTTCTCCAAGTGCTACCGCGAATACTTCGGCATTCCACCGCGCGACGAGCGTGTTGGCTCCAATACCACCCAGCAGGTGGCGATGATGCCGATTCCACAGGCCATCACCCTGTCGCCCCACAGTGGTCCGATGGCGGCATTGAGCCAGGCGCGTAATGAGTCAACGTTTGCCAGTGTAAGGCTCTAAGGGTTCAGGGCTGCGCTGCAGCCCGTTCGCCGGCATCGCGCGGCCCCTCTAGGGGCCGGCTTGCCGACGATCACGCCGGCATCGGAGCAATCGCTCAGGCGCGCTTGTTGAATTGCGCCAAGGCTGGCAGCAGCTGTTTATCAATCGCCTGCCGCACGGCCGGTAACAGGGTGGCGCTGCCCGCGTACATCTGCTCGACCATCCCCTTGAGCGCCCGCGCATTCGGTTCGGTGAGCCCGCGTACTACGGCCTCACACGCCTGCTCGGCGCTGGCACCGGCCGGAATGTCGAACCCGCGTGCCCGCAGGTGGCCCGCCAGGTCGTCTTGATCAATCAAATCGGCATGCATCATGGCTGTTGTCCCTTTTATCGCATAGAGAGTGCTGCAGTGATCACGACCGATTCTGTGGCGCCGCCGTCATGCTCGCAACCTCGAAAGGGCAGAGTGGCCGCTTTGGCTATGAACAGGTCGTTTCCGGCTAAATCCGCTGCCCAGGAACTGCGCACACTCTAGTCATCTACCGCTACGGAGGGTTTGGTCACCCTCACTCGTGCACAGTGGATGTTGCTCGCTCTTGGCCCCGGATGCTCACGGCTTTCCGGGGTTATTTTTTTGCAGATCACCTATCCATTTTCAATCGCTCGCAAGACCCTAGCCGTTCGCTGGAAGGCGGATCACCCGCCCGGTATAGGCGTTGGCCGGTACAGGCCCCTGAGCATTGAGGGTGGCGGCCAGGGCAGCGCTGCTGCGCTGACTGAAGGGTGCGGATTTCGGCCCCGCGAGGTCCACATGCAGCAGCATCTGTTCGCTCGCCGCCAATGGATCTCCAAACCCCGCGCGGTGCAGGCTGTGGTAGACATGCAGGCGCTTGCGGTCAAAACCGACGATGTGCGTCTGCACCCACACCTCGGTGCCGAGCTTTACCTCGTGCAAGTAGTTGATGTGCGCCTCGAGCGTGAACAGAGAGTTGCCACCCTGCCCACGGCTTTCGGCATCCAGCCCAATGCGCTCCATCAGCGCGTCGGTGGCGTAGCTGAATATCAGCAGGTAGAACGCATCACGCAGGTGACCGTTGTAATCGACCCAGTCTTCCAGCACTTGGGTCCGGTAGGTGATCAATGCAGGCATCGTGCTCTCCTCAGTCGCTGAACGACATGCCATGGTTGGCCTTGCTGGTGGTCACCGCTTCCAGCACCGCCAGCAGCGTGTCATCCCGGTAGCGTTCCAGCGCGGCGATGCTGCGATCACCCAGTTGCTGCGACGTACCCTCCACCACATCGTCGATCAGTTTGTCGGTCAGCTCAGGCGCCGGCAGGTAGGTCCACGGCAGCTTCAGTGCCGGCCCGAATTGCGACATGAAGTGACGCATGCCGGCATCGCCACCGGCCAGGGTGTAGGTCAGGAAGGTGCCCATGAACGACCAGCGCAGGCCCGCGCCAAAACGGATGGCGTCGTCGATTTCACCCGTGGTGGCGACCCCGTCGTTGACCAGGTGCAGCGCCTCGCGCCACAGCGCTTCGAGTAACCGGTCGGCGATGAAACCGGGGACTTCCTTGCGTACGTGCAGTGGCCGCATGCCAAGGGCGGTATAAACAGTGCTGGCCGCCTCGATGGCCTGCGGCGCAGTCTGCTTGCCGCCGACGATCTCGACCAATGGCAGCAGGTACACCGGGTTGAAAGGATGGCCTACCACACAGCGCTCAGGGTGAACGGCCGAGGCGTAGAACTCGCTGGGCAACAAGCCCGACGTGCTGCTGGCAATAATTGCATCGGGTTTGGCAGCGGCGCTGATCCGTGCATGCAAATCGAGCTTCAGGTCCAGCCGCTCAGGCGCGCTTTCCTGGATGAAATCAGCCTCGCGCACGCACGTTTCAACGGTGTCGACAAAGGTCAGGCGGGCTTGCGATGCGCCTGGCGCAAGGCCCTGTTTCTCCAAGGCAGGCCAGGCGTTGGCGATGCGTTTGCGCAGGGCCTGTTCGGCGCCTGGCGCCGGGTCCCAGGCGATCACGTCCAGGCCATGGGCGAGGGTGCGTGCAACCCAGCCGCTGCCGATCACGCCGCTGCCCAACGCGGCAAATGTCTTGATGTCAGTGATGAAGGTCATGCAGGTCTCCAGAAGCGATCAGCGACGGTTCAGGTTCATCTTTGCCCGGCCTTCTGCGGGGCTCAGGACACGGGCACCCAGGCGCGAAATGATCTCTACCGCGCGCTCGACCAACTGGCCGTTGCTCGCCAGTACGCCACGGTCCAGGTACAGGTTGTCTTCCAGGCCGACTCGCACGTTACCGCCGAGCAACACGGCCTGCGCGGCCATGGGCATCTGCATGCGGCCGATGCCAAAGCCGGCCCAGGTGACATCGGCGGGCAGGTTATCGACCATAGCTTTCATGGTGGTGGTGTCAGCCGGTGCGCCCCACGGTATTCCCAGGCACAGCTGGAACAAGGGGTTGTCGAGCAGCCCTTCCTTCATCATTTGCTTGGCGAACCACAGGTGGCCGGTATCGAAAATTTCCAGCTCTGCCTTGACCCCCAGCTCCGTAATGCGCCGGGCACCGGCGCGTAGTTGCGCGGGCGTGGAAACGTAGATGGAATTGCCGTCACCGAAATTGAGGGTGCCGCAGTCCAGGGTGCAGATTTCCGGTAATAACGCCTCGACGTGGGCCAGGCGTTCGAGCGGGCCGATCAGGTCAGTGCCCTGCCCGAATGCCATGGGGTTTTCATCGGGCCCGATTTCCAGGTCGCCGCCCATGCCGGCAGTGAGGTTGACGATGATGTCCACGTCGGCTTCGCGAATGCGCTCCATGACTTCGCGATACAGGGCGACATCACGGCTGAAGCGCCCCGTCTGCGGGTCGCGTACGTGGCAGTGGACCACTGTGGCGCCGGCCTTGGCGGCTTCCACGGCCGCTGCAGCGATCTGCTTCGGCGTGACGGGGACCAGATGGCTTTTTGAGGCAGTGTCGCCGGCGCCGGTCAGGGCGCACGTAATGATGACGTCGTGGTTCATGGGGGATCCTGTGCGATCTGTTGTGGGCTTTTCGCCGGCAAGCCGACCCCTGCAAGGTTCTGGACGAACCTTGGTGTCCGTGGATCTGTAGGGGCTGGTTTGTCGGTGATGGGTCGGTTTCAGTTGGCGGTAAGCTTGAGATTGTCGGCGGCCGGCTTGCCATCGAAGGTGGTTACACCCTCAAGCCAGCGGGCCTTGTCCTCGGGGTGATCTTTGAGCCATTGGCGCGCCGATTCCAGCGCGTCCTTGTGATCGAGCAATGGCTGCATCATGCGGCTCTCGTCTTCGGCGCTGAAGCTCAGGTTGGCCAGCAGGCGGTTGGCATTGGGGCAGCGCGCTGCATAATCGGGTGCGGTGACGGTCCACACCGTCGCGCGGCCTTCGTCCGGGCCGAGCGCGTCCTGGCTGTCCCCGAGGTACACCATGTCGATGTTCACGTTCATGGGGTGTGGGGTCCAGCCGAAGAACACCACGGCTTCCTTGCGCCGTACTGCCCGGTCCACGGCGGCCAGCATGCCCGCTTCGCTGGACTCGACCAGCTGGAATTTGCCCAGGCCGAACTGGTTCTTGGCAATCATGGCCTTGATTTGGGTGTTGGCGCCCGAACCCGGCTCGATGCCATAGAGCTTGCCTCCAAGCTCCTTCTCGAATTTATGGATGTCGGCGAAGGTGCGCAGCCCCTTGTCGGCCAGGTATTTGGGCACTGCCAAGGTGGCCCGGGCATCTTCGAGGCTGGCCTTGTCCATGACCTTGACCTGCCCGGCATCGATGAAGGGGGTGATGGTCTGGGTCATGATCGGGTTCCAGTAGCCCAGGAACATGTCCAGGCGTTTGTCGCGAATGCCAGCGAAGATGATCTGCTGCGACGCGCTGGTTTGCTTGGTGGTGTAACCCAGGCCATCGAACAAAGCCTGGGCGATGGCGCTGGTCGCGATCACATCGGTCCAGTTGACCACACCCAGACGGACATTCTTGCAAGCAGCGGCATCGGCGGCGTAAAGCGAGGGGGTAGCAAGGCTGGTCAGGGCCAAGGTCAACAGGCTGCGGCGGATCAAGCTGTGCATGGTGGCTCTCCATCGGCAGTGCATATTTTTATGGGGGCGGCCTCTGCGGACCGTGTGAACACGCTACGCTGGTGGCACTATTGAAAATCGCACGCCGGCGACCAACATTTGCACGCAGGCGACCTGTTCGCTGGAGCATGCCATGGCGCAGATCATCCACTTTCTGTTGTTACCCGGTTTCTCCGCCATGGGGTTCATCAGTGCCCTGGAGCCCCTGCGCGTGGCCAACAGGTTCAAAGCCCAGGCATACCACTGGCAGGTATTGAGCCTGGATGGGAGCGCCGTGAACGCCAGCAACGGCATGTCAGTCAATGCCGATGCAGCGTTGGGCGCGCAAACGCCCTGCAGTACATTGCTGATCGTGGCAGGCTTCGAACCCCTGGGCTGCTACGCCCCAAAGCTTCAGCAAAGCCTGCGCCGCCTGGCTCACGAGGGCGTCATGCTAGGCGGTATCGATACCGGCGCTGTGGTGCTGGCCGAGGCAGGCTTGCTCGATGGTCATCGTGCGACCGTGCATTGGGAGGCGCTGGATGCGTTCAGGGAAAACTATCCCAGCCTGCATGCCACCCAGGAGCTGTTCGAAATTGATCGGCAACGCATCACCTGTGCGGGCGGGACCGCTTCGATCGACTTGATGCTCGATCTGATCGCCCAGGCGCATGGCGCCGAGCTCGCTGTGCAAGTTTCCGAGCAGTTCGTGTTGAGCCGTATTCGACCGCGCCAAGATCATCAGCGCATGCAGATTGCTGCACGCTATGGCATCAGCAACCGCAAGCTGGTGCAGGTGATCACAGAGATGGAAAAGCATACCGAACACCCGCTTGGTACAACAGAATTGGCCGCGCGCGTGATGATCACGCGTCGTCAGATGGAGCGCCTGTTCAGGTTGCATCTCAACGATACGCCCAGCGGTTTTTACCTTGGCCTGCGCCTGGACAAGGCTCGCCAGTTGCTGCGCCAGACCCAGATGACGATCACCCAGGTCAGCGTGGCATGCGGTTTTGAACTGCCGTCGTACTTTACCCGACGTTACAAGCGCCGCTTCGGGTGCTGCCCACGCGAAGAGCGCAAGTTCGTGAAGTCGTCTCCACCGAATTAGAGGTGATCGATGCTGCTATGCGCCTCGAGACGTCGTTCTACGCAGTCTCTGTACAGCGCTGCGTATTCATCGACAAGCCGGATACCCAAGTGATCCAGTTCAAGCAACGCCTTGGTTCGACTCGTATCTGGGTTGGTCGAGCAGGCCATGTGCAGAACGATGGCCACGGGCCGTGCCGCCTCGTCAGTGTCGAAGTCGATGAGCATGTGTGAGCTTGCCGATCGAATCTTCAACAAGGCCGGGTCTGGCTGCTTCAGTCCCTGCAGAATGTCGTTGCCCACACGTTGGAACTTGAGATTCTTGCCTTGGGGAGCGGGGATCCAACCTGAGAAGATGTCTTCGAAAACTGCCTCGGTGGGCACGTACGGTATTGTTCTGGTGGTCCGCTCGAATAACAAGGCGCCGTAGCGCTCCAGGTTGGTTAGAAAATGCTCGAACCAGCGTTGGCTGTCCAGGTGTTGATTGTGGACAAGGTTGGCTTCCAACTGCGCCACGCGCAGGCAGCCCTGCAGGTCCTCGTAAGGGTGGCTGACAACTTCCATGGGCATTAGATAGGCCTTCGGCAAACAGGGAAGCTTGGCGCCGCAGCGCGGCGCCAGGGCTTGTTCAGATGTCCAGGGCCAGAATATCGACGGCCTGGCTGGCCAGTTTCAGCCTGACCGCTTCGCGCATGGCATTGAAGTGGCGGATGCTGAAGGAACCCTGCTGCGAGGCGCGATACACACGGGTATTGGACTTGTCGAGGGTGCGGCCAGTGGCGCCGGCAGTCTTCTCGGCTTTGTCGTAGCTCAGTTGAACACTGGTCATGTGCATGATCGGCAGCCCCTGTGGCGACATTTCGCAGGTCGAAATCTGCACGGTGCTGGATTTACCGGAAACGCTCGCGGCGCTTTCTTCCAGCAACTGCTGGGCCTTGGGTGTCTTGACGATCACTTCGAAAGAGCGTTTGACGCAGCGGTTCAGACGATGGTTGTGGCCAATCTGCACCGAGACGATTTCTGGCACCAGGGTTGCCAGGGTATGGGTGTCCTTGTCGACAGCCTCTTCCACATGGGCGGCGCCGGTCAGCGTCCAGCCGAACTTGCCGAGCCCATCATTGTAGAAGTTGTACCACTCGCGCTGCTGCGTTTCCTTGTCGAACTTCTTGTTCGCCGACAGGTTCATCAGGCGCATGCCGTCCAGCACGTCTTCAGCGACGCTGGCCGGTACGTCTGGTGCGAAGATGCACACAGTGTTTGCCACCATGACGGCCCGCTCTTCGCCTTCTTTCTTCAAGGCAGCGATGGCACTGTCCATGTCGGTTTTCGTGAGGTTCACGGTCATATCTGCGACTCCTGTTAAGTGGGTGAAGCGCCTTGGATAAGGGCACTTGGCACTCACTTTGATACGAGCCAGCTTGATGAATAAGCCGCAAACTTTTCCTAACCAGGCAGTCCTACTCTACTGTTGCAGAATCGATTGCAGGTATTCGGACCGCTCATCAGTGCGCTGCGCGACGCAGGTGTCCCAGGCTGCCTGGTAAGCCTTGCCGTTGGTGGGCAGGGCGAAGGTTTCCGCCTTGCAATCGGCATCGCGAAGCTGCGTCCATAGCCCCTGAGCCTGTTTCAAGCGCTCGATCATCGTTGCTGCAATGCCGCCTTTGTCGTCAAACGCGTCGTGAACGCGCTGGAGAAGTTCGTCATAGGCCGATTTTAGCTCCCGTTCGGAAGCTTGCTTGTTGAACGCTGCGCAGGCATGGGCTTGCGCCTCTGTCTCGACGTTATCGCATGGGGTATTTTCCTCCTCACCGGCCTGGGCTGCCGCCACCACCGCCAGCAGTACCACTGCTGCCATCGCTTTCATTCGCTGTTTCCTCCATCGACTGACGAATGCCGACGATTCTCGCGCACTCTCGGCGCGTACGGTATCACCTGGGCAAATTGTTCATCAAAGGACCCTCCATGGTCGTTATCGAGACTGTGTCTCATCGCCACAGACCGCGCCAGAGCGCGCGTTGTCGCGCATTGACGCTTTCGGCAAACCCCCTGTCGTTTTTGCATCGGGGCGCCTCGGGGCACAGGCATATGCTGGCCCCAAAGCGCCGGCACAAGGTTTGGCGCCAGCCCATTCAATAAAAGGGGACGCCTGATGAGCCCAGCCGAATTACACGCCGACAGCATCGTCATCGATGGCCTGATCATCGCCAAGTGGAACCGCGAGCTGTTCGAGGATATGCGCAAAGGTGGCCTTACCGCCGCCAACTGCACCGTGTCGGTTTGGGAAGGTTTCAAGGCCACCGTCGACCAGATCGCCGCCAGCCAGAAGCTTATCCGCGAGAACAGCGACCTGGTGATGCCCGTGCGCACCACCGCCGATATTCGCAAGGCCAAGGAACTGGGCAAGACCGGTATCCTTTTCGGCTTCCAGAACGCCCATGCCTTCGAAGATCAGATCGGTTACGTGGAGGTGTTCAAGCAGCTGGGCGTGGGCATCGTGCAGATGTGCTACAACACCCAGAACCTGGTGGGCACCGGCTGCTACGAGCGCGACGGCGGCCTGTCAGGCTTCGGTCGCGAGATCGTTGCCGAAATGAACCGCGTCGGCATCATGTGCGACTTGTCCCACGTCGGGTCCAAAACCTCCGAGGAAGTCATCCTCGAATCGAAAAAGCCGGTGTGCTACTCCCACTGCTTGCCATCGGGCCTCAAGGAGCACCCTCGCAACAAGTCCGATGAGGAACTGAAGTTCATCGCCGACCACGGTGGTTTCGTTGGCGTGACCATGTTTGCACCGTTCCTGGCCAAGGGGATCGACTCGACCATCGACGATTATGCCGAGGCCATCGAGTACACCATGAACATCGTGGGTGAAGATGCCATCGGCATCGGTACCGACTTCACCCAAGGTCACGGCAAGGAATTCTTCGAATACCTCACCCACGACAAGGGCTACGCCCGTCGCCTGACCAACTTCGGCAAGATCATCAACCCACTGGGCATTCGTACCGTGGGCGAGTTCCCCAACCTCACCGAGACCTTGCTCAAACGTGGCCACTCCGAGCGCGTGGTTCGCAAGATCATGGGCGAGAACTGGGTCAACGTGTTGAAAGACGTCTGGGGCGAATAAGCCGCTCTCCAAGCTTTAAGCCCCTGCCAGCATCGCCGGGGCAACCCAATAAAAATTTTTTCTGGAGTTGAGTTTCCATGGCCAAGATCGCCCCGCAATTGCCAATCGAAGTCGACAGCGAGACCGGTGTCTGGACCAGCGACGCCTTGCCGATGCTGTACGTGCCACGCCATTTCTTCGTCAACAACCACATGGGCATCGAAGAGGTCCTGGGCGCCGACAAGTACGCCGAAATTCTCTACAAGGCGGGCTACAAGTCGGCGTGGCACTGGTGCGAGAAGGAAGCCGAGTGCCATGGCCTGGAAGGGGTCGCGGTCTTCGAGCACTACATGAAGCGCCTGAGCCAGCGCGGCTGGGGGCTGTTCGAGATCCAGGACATCGACCTGGACAAGGGCACGTGCAGCGTCAAGCTCAAGCACTCGGCTTTCGTCTATGTCTATGGCAAGTGCGGCCGCAAGGTCGACTACATGTTCACTGGCTGGTTCGCCGGTGCCATGGACCAGATTCTCGCTGCCCGCGGCAGCTCGATCCGCACTGTTGCCGAGCAGGTATATGGCGGGTCGGAAGAAGGCCACGAAGATGGCCTGTTCGTAACGAAGCCGTTGTAAGCCGGAGATAGCGTCATGGCATTCGAAGCAATGTTCCAGCCGATCCAGATCGGCAAACTGACCGTCCGCAACCGCGTGCTCAGCACCGCGCACGCCGAGGTCTACGCCACTGACGGCGGCATGACGACCGACCGCTATGTGAAGTATTACGAAGAGAAGGCCAAGGGTGGCATCGGCTTGGCCATCTGCGGCGGCTCGTCCGTGGTGGCCATCGACAGTCCGCAGGAATGGTGGTCGTCGGTCAACCTGTCCACCGACCGTATCATTCCGCACTTCCAGAACCTGGCCGACGCCATGCACAAGCATGGCGCCAAGATCATGATCCAGATTACCCACATGGGTCGTCGTTCGCGCTGGGATGGCTTCAACTGGCCGACCCTGATGTCGCCCTCGGGCATCCGCGAACCGGTGCACCGCGCCACCTGCAAGACCATCGAGGTGGAAGAGATCTGGCGTGTGATCGGTAACTATGCGCAGGCGGCCCGCCGTGCCAAGGAAGGTGGCCTCGATGGCGTCGAGCTGTCGGCGGTTCACCAGCACATGATCGACCAGTTCTGGAGCCCGCGCGTCAACAAGCGTACCGACGAGTGGGGCGGCAGCTTCGAAGGCCGCATGAAGTTCGGCCTGGAAGTACTCAAGGCCGTGCGTGCCGAAGTGGGCGACGACTTCTGCGTGGGCATGCGTATCTGCGGCGACGAGTTCCACCCCGATGGCCTCAGCCACGAAGACATGAAGCAGATCGCTGCCTACTACGATGGCACCGGCATGCTCGACTTCATCGGTGTGGTGGGCTCGGGTTGCGATACCCACAACACCCTGGCCAACGTCATTCCGAACATGAGCTACCCGCCAGAGCCGTTCCTACATTTGGCAGCTGGCATCAAGGAAGTGGTCAAGGTCCCGGTCCTGCACGCGCAGAACATCAAGGACCCAAACCAGGCTACCCGGATTCTCGAAGGTGGTTATGTAGACATGGTCGGCATGACCCGTGCACACATGGCCGACCCGCACCTGATCGCCAAGATCAAGATGGGCCAGATCGACCAGATCAAGCAGTGCGTCGGCGCCAACTACTGCATCGACCGCCAGTACCAAGGCCTGGACGTGCTGTGCATCCAGAACGCCGCGACCTCCCGTGAGTACATGGGTGTGCCGCACATCATCGAGAAGACCACCGGCGCCAAGCGCAAGGTCGTCATCGTCGGTGCCGGCCCTGCCGGCATGGAGGCGGCGCGCGTGGCCGCCGAGCGTGGCCACGATGTGACTCTGTTCGAAAAACGCGACCAGATCGGTGGCCAGATCACCATCGCGGCCAAGGCGCCGCAGCGTGACCAGATTGCTGGTATCACCCGCTGGTACCAATTGGAGCTGGCCCGCCTGAAGGTGGACCTGCGCCTGGGCACCGCGGCCGATGTAGACACCATCCAGGATCTGCGCCCGGACATCATCGTGCTGGCCGTGGGCGGGCATTCGTTCCTGGAGCAGAACGAACATTGGGGTGCAGCAGAAGGGCTGGTGGTCAGCAGCTGGGACGTGCTCGATGGCAAGGTCGCGCCGGGCAAGAACGTGCTGGTGTACGACACCATCTGCGAGTTCACCGGCATGTCGGTGGCCGACTTCATTGCTGACAAGGGGAGCCAGGTCGAGATCGTCACCGACGACATCAAGCCGGGTGTGGCCATGGGCGGTACGACCTTCCCGACCTACTACCGCAGCATGTACCCCAAGGAAGTGATCATGACCGGGGACATGATGCTGGAGAAAGTCTATCGCGAGGGCGACAAGCTGGTCGCTGTGCTGGAGAACGAGTACACCGGCGCCAAGGAAGAGCGGGTGGTCGATCAGGTGGTGGTGGAAAACGGCGTGCGTCCGGACGAGCAGCTGTACTACGCCCTCAAGGACGGCTCGCGCAACAAGGGCCAGATCGACGTGGAGGCGCTGTTCGCCATCAAGCCACAGCCGATCCTGAGCCAGCCAGGCGAAGGCTACCTGCTGTACCGCATCGGCGACTGTGTGGCCCAGCGTAACGTGCATGCGGCGATCTACGATGCCTTGCGGCTGTGCAAGGACTTCTGATCGCACCGCCTTTCTGAAAGCGGGACTGGCCCCCCTGTAGGAGCGGCCTTGCGCCGCGAAAGGGCTGCGAAGCGGCCCCAGCATTTGATCAGTACCACGGATGCTGGGGCCGCTTCGCAGCCCTTTCGCGGCGACAGGCCGCTCCTACAGGGGTCCGCGCTGGCCTTCGGGGTGGCGCAAGAATCTAGCTGTTGTGGGAGCTTCCCATGTTGAACACCCTTCTACCCATCCTGCTGTTCGCCGCGCTCGGGCTTGCCGTGCTCGGTGCGCTGCGCCGTGTGAACATGTGGCGCCGTGGCCGGCCCTCCAAGGTGGACCTGATCGGCGGCCTGCTGGCCATGCCGCGCCGCTACCTGGTGGACCTGCACCATGTGGTCGAGCGCGACAAGTACATGTCCAACACCCACGTGGCCACCGCTGGTGGTTTCGTGCTCTCGGCGCTGCTGGCGATCCTGGTGCACGGTTTCGGCCTGCAGAGCAAGGTCCTGGGTTACGCCTTGCTGCTGGCCACGGTGATCATGTTCACCGGCGCCATCTTCGTCTTCAAGCGTCGCCTGAACCCGCCTTCGCGCCTGTCCAAGGGCCCGTGGATGCGCCTGCCTAAGAGCCTGCTGGTATTTGCTGCCAGCTTCTTCATCGCCACCTTGCCGGTGGCCGGTATTCTGCCGGCCAACACGGGCGGCTGGGTGATGGTCGGCATTCTGGGCCTGGGCGTGCTGTGGGGCGTGTCGGAGCTCTTCTTCGGCATGACCTGGGGCGGGCCCATGAAGCACGCCTTCGCCGGTGCCCTGCACCTGGCCTGGCACCGGCGCGCCGAGCGTTTTGGTGGCGGCCGCTCGACCGGCCTCAAGCCTTTGGACCTGGAAGACCCACGTGCGCCGCTTGGCGTGGAAAAGCCGGTGGACTTCACCTGGAACCAGCTGCTGGGCTTTGATGCCTGCGTGCAATGCGGCAAGTGCGAGGCCATGTGCCCGGCCTTCGCCGCTGGGCAGCCGTTGAACCCGAAAAAACTCATTCAGGACATGGTCATCGGCCTGGCCGGTGGCACTGACGCCAAGTTCGCCGGCAGCCCTTACCCCGGCAAGCCGATTGGCGAGCATGGTGGCCATCCGCACCAGCCGATCGTCAACGGCCTGGTGGATGCCGAGACACTTTGGTCGTGCACCACTTGCCGCGCCTGCGTTGAAGAGTGCCCGATGATGATCGAGCACGTCGATGCCATCGTCGATATGCGCCGCCACCTCACCCTGGAAAAGGGCGCCACCCCGAACAAGGGTGCCGAAGTGCTCGACAACCTGATTGCCACTGACAACCCCGGTGGTTTCGCACCGGGTGGCCGCATGAACTGGGCTGCCGACCTGAACCTCAAGCTGCTGTCCGAGGTGAAGAGCACCGAGGTGCTGTTCTGGGTGGGCGACGGCGCGTTCGACATGCGCAACCAGCGCACGCTGCGTTCGTTCGTCAAGGTACTCAAGGCTTCGGGTGTGGACTTCGCCGTGCTGGGCCTGGAGGAGCGCGACAGCGGCGACGTGGCGCGCCGCCTGGGTGACGAAGCGACGTTCCAGCAACTGGCCAAACGCAATATCCAGACCCTGGCCAAGTACAAGTTCCAGCGCATCGTCACCTGCGACCCGCACAGCTTCCATGTGCTCAAGAATGAATACGGCGCACTGGGCGGCAACTACCAGGTGCAGCACCACAGCACCTACATTGCCGAGCTGATTGGCGCCAACAAACTCAACCTGGGGCAGCACAAGGGCGGCAGCGTCACCTACCACGATCCGTGCTACCTGGGCCGCTACAACGGCGAGTACGAGGCGCCTCGCGAGGTGCTCCGCGCGCTGGGAATCGAAGTTCGCGAAATGGAGCGCTCGGGCTTTCGCTCACGCTGCTGTGGCGGGGGAGGCGGTGCGCCGATCACTGACATCCCTGGCAAACAGCGTATTCCCGACATGCGCATGGACGACATCCGCACCACCGAAGCCGAAGTGGTTGCCGTGGGCTGCCCGCAGTGCACGGCCATGCTTGAAGGGGTAGTAGAGCCACGGCCGCTGATCAAGGACCTGGCCGAACTGGTGGCCGATGTACTGATCGAGGAAGAGGCCCAGCCAGCGGCTGCCAAGCCTGCGAAATCCAAACGTGAACCTGCGGAGGTGCATTGATGAGCGACATCATCCGCCGCGACCCTCGCGCCGAGTGGATCGCCCGTAACCGCCTGCATCCGCTGCATGCAGCCATGCAGACGCAACAGACCAGCTGGATGGGGCCCAACGGCCTCGTGCGCAAGAACCCTCACGCCAGTGCAGCGGGCTTCATCGGCCCCAATGGGCTCAAGCGCATCGACCGCTCGGGGGCCCAGCAGGGCACCAGTGGTGGCGCACGCCGTAGCGCTGCGGTCGAAGTGCAGTTGCCGCTGCACCAGGTGCCAGAGCCTGCGTTCTACATTGCCGTAGTACCGGACATGATCGGCGGGCGCCTGGGTAGCCATGACCGCGACCTGCTGGGCCTAGCCCATGGGCTGGCGGGCAGTGACGGTGCGGTACTGGCAATCGTGTTCGGCGAGCACAAGGAAACCAACTTTGCCGGCGCAGGTGTGGACCGCTTGCTGGTCATCGAAGGCGAGGCGTATCAAGGGTATGCACCGGAGCAGTTGGTGCAGGGCCTGCGCGCTGTCGACAACCAGTTCGCTCCGCGCCACTGGCTGCTGCCAGACAGCCGCACCGGCGGTGGCGAGCTCGGCCGACGCCTGGGTGCTGCGCTGGGCGAGCGCCCGGCAACACGCGTCTGGCAGGTCAAGGATGGGCAGTGCATCGGCCGCGCCGGTGCGGGCCAGCAAGACATGCAACGCGCGCTGCCACGCCTGATCCTGGCTGCGGCCGAATGTGCAGAGCCTGTCAGCGAAACCCGTCACGAGGCTTTGCCGGTCGAGTTGTCCGGCAGTGTGGCGCGCAGTATCTCGCGCATCGAGGACCTGGGCTCGGTGGCCGTCGACCCGGCCAAGATCGCCATGGCCGAAGCCGAGTTCATCGTATCCGGCGGTAACGGGGTCAAGGACTGGGCCTTGTTCCACAAGGCGACCACGGCACTGGGCGCGACCCAAGGTGCATCGCGGGTGGCGGTGGATGATGGCCACATGCCGCGTGATCGCCAGGTCGGCGCCACGGGTACGTGGGTAACGGCTCGGGTGTACATGGCGGTGGGTATCTCTGGCGCGATCCAGCACCTGCAGGGCATCGGTGCGTGCGACAAAGTGGTGGCGATCAACATGGATCCGGGTTGCGACATGATCAAACGGGCCGACCTGTCGGTGATTGGCGACAGCGCGGCGATTCTTCAGGCACTGATCGACGCTGTGGAGCAGTTCCGCAACGGCGCCCAGCGTGACGCGGCATAAGGGCACGAGCATGAGTACGAAAGTCATCAGCCTGGTTTCGATCGGTGCGCATCCAAGCTCCGGTCGCACGCGGCGCGCCGAGCAGGACTCGCGGGCAGTCGAGTTGGGCCTGCAACTGGCCGGCGAAGACCTGCAAGTCGTGCACGCAGGGGATCCCCGTGAGGAAGCGTTGCGCGGTTACCTGGGGATGGGCCTGGAACATTTGGATGTGCTTGAGCAACCCGCAGGCGCCGATGTGCTGGGAGTACTAGGCGATTACCTGCGCGGTGCCGGTGCGCAACTGGTACTTACCGGCAGCCAGGCCGAGACGGGGGAGGGGTCGGGCATGCTGCCGTTCCTGCTCGCCGAAAAACTTGGCTGGCCGTTGGTGGTGGGGCTGGCCGAGGTGGAATCCATCGAGAACGGTACTGCCCAGGTGTTGCAGGCGCTACCGCGCGGTCAGCGCCGGCGTTTGAAAGTACGCCTACCCATGGTGGCGACAGTGGATAACGCCGCGCCAAAGCCGCGTCAAAGCGCCTTCGGGCCAGCGCGCCGTGGTGTGCTGGCGGCGCAGGACGTACAGGTGGTGGAGGATGAGCTGTTGGGCGAAGAGGCCCTTCAGCCGGCGCGTCCACGACCCAAGCGCTTGAAGGTTATCAAGGCCAAGAGCGGCGCTGACCGGATGAAGGCCGCAACGGCCAAGGCCAGTGGGGGCGGGGGCAAGGTGCTGAAGGACGTTACGCCGCAGGAAGGCGCTGAAGCCATCATGAAACTATTGGTGGAGGAAGGCGTGCTGCGCTGACGGGCATGCCACATGACTGAACCCGCGAGGCATCCAGCGCAGTAGCTGGCAGTGAACGCGGGTTCGCCCGCTCTCACAATGAACGATACGCGCCGTTCACTACCTGTCATTTCTGCCAGTTCGCAAGCACCGCATCCTCACTTACTCTACGCGTATGCCAAGCGAGTCAGAGTGATCATGGCGACCCTTCTGGATAGCACCGACCGACTTTATTCTGTATCGGGAAAAAGTCACCGCAAGCCACTTGCCTACACACCCTACGGTGCCCGGTGCTTGGCACAGGCCACCTGCATAGGGTTCTGTGGTGAGTTCAGGGATGCGCTGACGGCTAAGTATCCGCTAGGAAACGGTCGTCGTTTCTACAGTCCCAGGCTGGGGCGCTTCACCAGCCCGGACTCGCTGAGCCCATTTGGCAAGGGGGGTATCAATGCATACGGGTACTGCGGTGGTGATCCCGTCAATCGCCACGATCCGGATGGCGCTTTCTGGAGCGCTCTGCTCAGAACCATTGGTGTTGCATCCAGCGGCGCAACGCTCTTCGGTTCATTGATGCGAACCGCCAGGAACGTTGTTGGGCGTAGAAGCGCATTCAAGGCTGCAAGCACCAATGCAAGCAGAGAAAGTCCGCTCAATCATACGGAGTTGACGCAGGCTTCCAGGGTTGCAAACCAGCAATTCTTCATCACTGGAAGCGCAGGGGTGGCGGGTCAGCTCACTGCCGCGTTCACAGGTGCAACTGCCACTTTTCAATCGGCCACGGATGTACTGGGCGTCGTGAACGCAGTCACGAATCTGAGCGGCGGCTCGATCGGTAACTTTGCGGCTGCTCGCGAGGTAGTCGGTTATTTGCGGGCTAACCCGCGAGAAATTCCCACAGTAGCCTTCGAGACGCTGATGGATGTCACGATGGTGGACGAGATGCTATCCACTGTTGGCCGTGGGTTCATATCAGCTGCGGCCAAGATAAGGTCCTGGGGTACTCGCCCCTATGACGTGCAGAGCTAGCGTTAAGAATGCCACGAGGCCAAGCACGCTCTGCCGGTGAAAGGCAGAGCGCGCTACTGCTCCATCTGATAACTACTGAGCTAGCACTTCCTTCAAGTACGGAGCAGGCTCCGCCCCCAAGTTGTTCAGCAAGCGCCCGCTGTACCAGTCAATGAAATTCACCACGCCAAACTCGTAGGTCTTCGAGTAAGGCCCAGGCTGGTATGCCGTGGAATTGATGCCTCGCTGGTTCTCTTCTGCCAGGCGGCGGTCCTGGTCGTTGGTGGCGTCCCACACCTTTCGCATGTTCTCAGGGTTGTAGTCCACGCCTTCGACGGCATCCTTGTGCACCAGCCACTTGGTGGTGACCATGGTTTCCTGGGCGCTGATCGGCCACACGGTGAACACGATCATGTGATCGCCCATGCAGTGGTTCCAGGAGTGCGGCAGGTGCAGGATGCGCATCGAGCCCAGGTCTGGGTTCTTAATGCGGCCCATCAGCTTCTGGCAGGCCTGCTTGCCGTCCATGGTCATCGAGACCGTGCCCTTGAGCAGCGGCATGCGCACGATACGGTTACGCAGGCCGTGGCTCTTGTGCAGGTACGGGATCTTCTCGGCTTCCCAGGCGGCAGCAGAGGCGGCCACGTGGTCCTTGAATTCCTGGCTGGCGCGTGGGTCGTTGGTGTCGTCCCATTCCAGCAGGGTCTGCAGCAGCTCCGGGTGCGAGCCATTGCAGTGATAGCATTCACGGTTGTTTTCCAGTACCAGCTTCCAGTTGGCCTTTTCCATCAAGGTGGTCTGCACCGCCACCTTGGCATTTTCCATGTCGTACGGTTCCATGTAGTGGTCAAGGGTGGCCAGGAACTCGTCGATGGCTGGTGGGTTTTCCGCCAGGCTGATGAAGATGTAGCCGCCAGCGACCTTCACGTTCACAGGCTTGAGGCCGTACTGGTTCATGTCGAAGTCGGCGCCCATTTCGGTGCCGGCGAACAGCAGGCGGCCGTCCAGCTCGTAGGTCCACTGGTGGTAAGGGCACACCAGCTTGGCCACCTTGCCTTTTTCGCTGACGCACAGGCGCGAGCCGCGGTGACGGCACACGTTGTGAAACGCATGCACCTTGCCCTCGGTACCACGCACTACAATGATCGGGTTCTTGCCGATCTGCAGCGTGAGGTAATTGCCCTTCGCCGGGATCTCGCAGGTCATGCCGGCGATCAGCCACTCCTTGTGGAAAATCTCCTGCATGTCGATCTGGAACAGACGCTCGTCGGTGTAGAACGGCTGGGGCAGCGAGTAGGTGCGCTCGCGGTTCTGCAGCATCTGGGCAGTCGCCTTGCGTGCAGGTTCAAGTGGATCGCCCAGGCTCAGGGTTGCGGTGACGTCCATCGTGTATTCCTCGGGGCCGTGTGCGGCCGGCAAAAGGTGGCTAATCGTTGTTGTGGTGCCGCAAGGCTGTTAACCATGAACAGCGTGTTGTTTTGCGGTGGAGTGTGCGTCCGAAGGCGGCGTGAACCGTATCCATGGGCGACATGGCCGATTTGAATTACGACGCCGCAACCCTTGTCGTGTGGGGCTGGTCGCGATAAGTACGCCGATGTCGCTGGCAGGAATGTTCAAGGTCGCAAGCTTGAGCATCATCCGAGCCATAAAAAGGCCAACTGTCGGCTGCTGGAGATGAACATGTCCGAAACCTTCCTCAATCCGGTCACTACCCAGACCTGGGCCAACGGCCGCCACATCGTGCGCTGCGTCAAGGTCATCCAGGAGACCTGGGACGTGCGCACCTTCTGCTTCATGGCAGACCAGCCGATCATGTTCTTCTTCAAGCCCGGGCAATTCGTGACCCTGGAGCTGGAAATCGAAGGCAAGCCGGTGATGCGTTCCTACACCATATCCAGCTCGCCATCGGTGCCCTACAGCTTCTCCATCACGGTCAAGCGCGTACCCGGCGGACTGGTGTCCAACTTCCTGCATGACACCATGCACGAAGGTGCCGAGCTGCCGGTACACGGACCTGTGGGGCTGTTCAACGCCATCGATTTTCCAGGCGCCAAGGTGCTGTACCTGTCTGGCGGCGTGGGCATCACCCCGGTCATGTCCATGGCCCGCTGGTTCTATGACACCAACGCCAATGTCGACATGGTCTTCGTTCACAGTGCCCGTTCACCCAAGGACATCATCTACCATCGCGAACTGGAGCAGATGGCGTCCCGCGTGCCCAATTTCAGCCTGCACATCATCTGCGAGAAGCATGGCCTGGGCGAGCCTTGGGCGGGCTACCGTGGCTACCTGAACCAACGGCTGATGGAGCTGATCGCGCCGGACTACATGGAGCGTGTGGTGTTCTGCTGTGGCCCGACCCCTTACATGACGGCGGTCAAGCGCATGCTCGAGGCTGTCGGCTTCGACATGAACAATTACCACGAGGAGTCGTTCGGGGCGACGCCAGCCGAAGCCAAGGCCGATGCGGTCGAACACGCCGAAGCGGCCGCCGAGGCACCCGAAGTGGACGCCGCCGACCTCAACCTGGTTGAGTTCATCGGCAGCGAGAAGAGCATCCGCATCGCCCCCGGCGAAACCGTGCACGCTGCAGCGGCCAAGGTCGGCCTGATGATCCCGAAAGCTTGCGGCATGGGCATTTGCGGTACCTGCAAGGTGCTCAAGCTGGGCGGCGAAGTCGAAATGGAGCACAACGGCGGTATCACCGAGGAAGATGAAGCCGAGGGGTACATCCTGTCGTGCTGCAGCGTGCCGAAAGGGGATGTGCGCATCGATTATTGAGGGCCAGGCTGGGGTTGTGTTTGTGCAGCCTGACTGACCGGTGGTTGACTCAGGTCGGAACAAGCAGGTGGATACCCTGTCAATCTGCGGGGCGGAAACCTTGTGAATCCGATATTTAATGGCGATGGGCGGCACTTTTCTTTATCGTGTGCGCCCCTCGCAACAACCTGAGATAGACCCATGCTTGAAGCCTCCCTCAATCAAATCGAGCAGCTGGTCAGCGACCTGATGCAAAAAAACGCTCAACTCACCGAGCAGAACACCGCCCTGGGCCAGGAACTGGCCAAGGCAAAGGAAGAAAACGAAACCCTGCAGCTGTCGCTGATGGAGCAGGAAGAGCAGAACGGCAGCACTGCCGCCCGCCTGCAGGCCCTGCTGGAACGCGCCAACGCGGGTGCAGTAGGCGCATGACCTCCCACTCAAGCCCGGTCAATGTCGTTTCCATTCTGGGCAATGACTATTCCCTCAAGGCACCCGCTGGTCAGGAAGAAACCCTGGCCCAGGCTGCTCGCATGCTCAATGCAGTGCTGGCTGAGACCAAGCGCCAGTTTCCGACACTCATCGGCGACAAGCTCATGGTCTTGGCAGCACTGAACCTGTGTTCGCGGCAGATCGAACAGCAGCGTGAACATCAGCAAGTGTTGGAGCAGACTCAGGCCAAGGTTGATGCGACCGTCGAGGCGATCGTCAAGACTCTGCAGGCTCCCGAAGGCCTCGGATAGTTTGCAGTACGATACCGGGGGGGGGCTGCCTTCTGTTCGAAAGCAATTGCCCCACCCGCCTCACGGTATAACGGCCAACATGCATGGCAGCATCTTTTATGGGCCCGATCAAGGTCACTTCCCCGGCAGCGTAGATGAGCGACTGCATTCCGGGTATTAGCCCTGCGACGCCCTCAGTGCGCAGCGTCGAACCTAACGCTACTGCCGCTTCTGTTGTGAAAAGTCCGGCGCTGGCCAGGCCGAGATTGTCGACCAAACCTGTACGGTCCGCCGCCTCAGGTGGCAAAAACAACTCGATGGTATCCGACACTGCCGGTGTTGCCAGAGCATGAAACCCCGCAATTCTGCGAGCCCTGTGAAGGGCCGGAAAAGATGCCCCTGGCTGCTGACGCTGCAGTTGGCGGTGCTCAATGGCTATCTCGGCGAATGACATGCCCATACCCACCACAGAGCCGAACGCGTTTGCCCCCCTCGCTGCGTAATGCTGGACAAGAGAAGGCTGTGAATTTACTGGACTTCGGCGCAGCGGTGCGTGGCCAGACGGGTCTGTGAAGTTGACCGGATCGTTGGTGCAGTACGCATAACAGTTGGGGCCACCGGCCCCCATCGGGCTGAGCGGATCGGGGGATCGGAACCTCATTAGCAAAGGGGAGTAGGCCCGCCGTCCGTTACCTAGCAAATAGGCAGAACTTGCCGGGTCCAGCACTTCACCGACAAAGGCTATGTGCATGTTGCACAGAGGTGGCTTATACCCGAATGGCGTAAAGGCCGGTGAGGGCCTCAACGTGGATCGTGGACACGCTGGTGATAAACGGGTTGGCATGAGGGGTGCTTTCGTGGGACCGTACGCCCACCATAACAACCCTGCACCGGCCCACCTACTGGCACATTTGTCAGTACGCCTGTGTCAATGACTGACAAAGCTGCGTATGTCCACTGCCAGCTCTCGCATCTTCCCTATCCCAAGCGCGCATGAACCCTGCGCCGTCGCTGCCGATGAGGGTGTTGAACCACAAGCCCTTCACGATTTTTTTTATCGTTATTGAATGACTGAAGGTATTTTTTACATTGATCGCGTTTCTCCAGTTCACAAGAGTGATTCCCCGGCCAGGTGCAAGCAGCCTATCGTTCTGTCCGGGAGGGAGAAACTGGCAGAAGTATCAAGTGCCGGCGATGGCCCGGATGTCTGCCGCCAGCTCGCGCACACGTTCTTCTTCAGTGTCCCAGGAACACATGAACCGCGCACCGCCGCTGCCGATGAAGGTATAGAAGCGCCAGCCCTTGCCTCGCAAGGCCTCGATCACCGGTTCGGGCATTTGCAGGAACACCCCGTTGGCTTCCACTGGGAACATCAGCTCGATGCCTGGCAAATCACTCACCAGTGATGCCAATAATTGGGCGCAGTGGTTGGCATGCTTGCCGTGCCGCATCCAGGCGCCGTCTTCGAGTATCCCGACCCAAGGCGCAGACAGAAACCGCATCTTCGAAGCCAATTGCCCGGCTTGCTTGCAACGGTAGTCGAAGTCTTCGGCCAACTGCCGGTTGAAGAACAGGATGGCTTCCCCGACGGCCATGCCGTTCTTGGTGCCGCCAAAACACAATACGTCGACGCCGGCTTTCCAGGTCAGTTCGGCCGGGCTGCAGCCCAGGAAAGCGCAAGCATTGGTAAAGCGCGCGCCGTCCATGTGCAAGTTAAGGCCCAATTCCTTGCAGGTGGCGCTGATCGCCTTGAGTTCGTCGGGGCGGTAGACGGTGCCGACTTCCGTGGCTTGCGTGAGCGTGACCACGCGGGGCTTTGGATAGTGAATGTCCTGGCGCTTGAGCGCCACTTCGCGGATCGACTCGGGGGTGAGCTTGCCGTTGGTACTTGGGGCGGTAAGCAGCTTGGAGCCGTTGGAGAAAAATTCCGGGGCGCCGCACTCGTCTGTTTCGACATGCGCGGTCTCCGAGCAGATCACGCTGTGGTAGCTCTGGCACAGCGAGGCCAGGGCCAGCGAGTTGGCGGCGGTGCCGTTGAAGGCGAAGAACACTTCGCAGTCGGTTTCGAACAAGGCCCGAAAGTATTCCGAGGCGCGCGCCGTCCATTGATCGTCGCCGTAGGCGCGGTCGTGGCCGTGGTTGGCTTTTTCCATCGCAGACCAGGCTTCCGGGCAGATGCCGGAATAGTTGTCGCTGGCGAATTGTTGGCTCTTATCTGTCATGACACTGTCCTGTGAACGACGCAGGACAGCACTCTAAACCATCGATTCAGCGGTTGACTATACAACCCCGATACCCATGCGTTTCAAGCGCACTTGTTCACGGGCTTCGCTGTATCCAAATCCAGGCAGGCGTGCCGAAGCGTCAGGTCAGTGAGCTTGGCCCGATGAAGAAACGGGCCGTGGCCTGGCGGGTGTTCAGGCCAGCGCCCCCCAACGCAAGCCGTACGTGTGGTCAGTGTGATCGGGACGCTGACCAATGTCGTAAACGCGCCATTGCAAGGCGTGCGCAGGCATCTGGCACACCCCGGCCAGCCCTACCATCGCCACAAAGGGTCAAAGTGAACCCTCCGAACAAAAAATGATCGCTGCCGGGAGATACAAGATGTTCAGCAAGCAAGACCAGATTCAAGGTTACGACGATGCACTGCTGGCGGCGATGAGTGCCGAAGAGCAGCGTCAGGAAGACCACATCGAGCTGATCGCCTCGGAGAACTACACGTCCAAGCGCGTGATGCAGGCCCAAGGCAGCGGCCTGACCAACAAATACGCCGAAGGCTACCCAGGCAAGCGCTACTACGGTGGCTGCGAGCATGTCGACAAGGTCGAAGCGCTGGCCATCGAGCGCGCCAAGCAGCTGTTCGGTGCCGACTATGCCAACGTCCAGCCGCACTCCGGCTCCTCGGCCAACAGCGCTGTATACCTGGCGTTGCTGCAGCCTGGCGACACCATTTTGGGCATGAGCCTGGCCCATGGCGGCCACCTGACCCACGGCGCCAAGGTGTCGTCTTCGGGCAAGCTGTACAACGCCGTGCAGTACGGCATCGACACCGATACCGGCCTGATCGACTACGACGAAGTCGAGCGACTGGCGGTCGAGCACAAGCCTAGAATGATCGTCGCAGGCTTCTCGGCCTACTCCAAGACCCTGGATTTCCCGCGTTTTCGCGCCATCGCCGACAAAGTCGGGGCGCTGTTGTTCGTGGACATGGCCCACGTGGCCGGCCTGGTCGCTGCGGGCCTTTACCCGAACCCGGTCCCGTTCGCGGACGTGGTGACCACCACCACCCACAAGACCTTGCGCGGCCCGCGTGGCGGCCTGATCCTGGCCAAGTCGAACGAAGAGATCGAGAAGAAACTCAACGCTGCCGTCTTCCCGGGCGCCCAGGGCGGCCCGCTGATGCACGTGATCGCCGGCAAGGCGGTGTGCTTCAAGGAAGCGCTTGAGCCTGAGTTCAAGAGCTACCAGAAGCAGGTCATCGAAAACGCCCAGGCCATGGCGCAGGTGTTCATCGAACGCGGCTATGACGTGGTTTCCGGTGGCACCGACAACCACCTGTTCCTGGTCAGCCTGATTCGCCAGGGCCTGACGGGCAAAGATGCCGACGCTGCCCTGGGCCGCGCGCACATTACCGTCAACAAGAACGCCGTTCCCAACGACCCGCAATCGCCGTTCGTGACCTCGGGCCTGCGCATCGGCACCCCGGCGGTCACCACCCGTGGCTTCAAGGTCGCCCAATGCGTGGCCCTGGCCGGCTGGATCTGCGACGTGCTCGACAACCTCGGTGACGCTGACGTCGAAGCCGATGTGGCCAGCAATGTCGCGGCGCTGTGCGCAGATTTCCCTGTTTACCGCTGAGTGGAGTCCCACACCATGCAACGTTACTCGGGCTTCGGCCTTCTCAAGCACTCCCTCAGCCACCACGAGAACTGGCAGCGCATGTGGCGTACGCCGACACCGAAGAAGGTGTACGACGTGGTCATCGTCGGCGGTGGCGGCCACGGCCTGGCCACGGCCTACTACCTGGCCAAGGAACACGGCATCACCAATGTCGCGGTGATCGAAAAAGGTTACCTGGGCGGCGGCAACACCGCCCGTAACACCACCATCGTGCGCTCCAACTACCTGTGGGACGAGTCGGCCCACCTCTACGAGCACGCCATGAAGCTGTGGGAGGGCCTGTCCCAGGACCTCAACTACAACGTCATGTTCTCCCAGCGCGGCGTGTACAACCTGTGCCATACCCTGCAGGACATGCGTGACTCCGAACGCCGGGTCAGCGCCAACCGCCTTAATGGCGTCGATGGCGAGCTGCTCAATACCGCCCAGGTCGCGGCCGAGATTCCGTACCTGGACTGCTCCAAGAACACCCGTTACCCAATCCTGGGTGCTACCGTACAGCGCCGTGGCGGCGTTGCCCGTCACGATGCCGTGGCCTGGGGTTACGCCCGTGCCGCCGACGCCCTGGGCGTGGATTTGATCCAGCAGACCGAAGTGACGGGTTTCCGCAAGGAAAACGGCGCGGTCATCGGCGTGGAAACCACCAAGGGCTTCATCGGCGCCAAGCGCGTGGGCGTGGTCACGGCAGGTAACTCCGGCCACATGGCCAAGCTGGCCGGCTTCCGCCTGCCGCTCGAATCGCACCCCTTGCAGGCACTGGTTTCCGAACCGATCAAGCCCATCATCGACAGCGTCATCATGTCCAACGCCGTGCACGGCTACATCAGCCAGTCGGACAAAGGTGACCTGGTGATCGGTGCGGGTATCGACAGCTGGGTCGGCTACGGCCAGCGTGGTTCTTACCCGGTGATCGAGCACACCTTGCAGGCCATCGTCGAGATGTTCCCCAACCTCTCGCGTGTACGCATGAACCGCCAATGGGGCGGCATCGTCGACACCTCGCCGGACGCCTGCCCGATCATCACCAAGACCCCGGTCAAGAACATGTTCTTCAACTGCGGATGGGGTACTGGCGGCTTCAAGGCGACCCCAGGTTCGGGCAACGTCTTCGCCGCGAGCCTGGCCAAGGGCGAGATGCACCCACTGGCCGCGCCGTTCTCCATGGACCGCTTCTACAACGGCGCCCTGATCGACGAACACGGCGCTGCCGCCGTCGCCCACTAACCGGAGACACCGTCATGTTGCATATTTTCTGTCCCCACTGCGGCGAGCTGCGCTCCGAAGAAGAGTTCCACGCCTCTGGCCAGGCGCACATTGCCCGCCCGCTGGACCCCAACGCCTGCTCCGACCAGGAGTGGGGCACGTACATGTTCTACCGTGACAACCCGCGCGGTATCCACCACGAACTGTGGGATCACGTTGCCGGCTGCCGTCAGTATTTCAACGTCACCCGTAACACCGAAACCTACGAGATTCTGGAAACCTACAAGATTGGCGAGAAGCCGCAAGTCAGCGCCCGTGAACACACACCGGCGCGCTCGGCTGCTGTAAACGAACGGGGAGTCAACGTATGAGCCAGACCTATCGCCTCGCCAGCGGCGGCCGTATCGACCGCAGCAAGGTGTTGAACTTCACCTTCAACGGCAAGACTTACCAGGGCTATGCCGGCGACAGCCTGGCAGCGGCCCTGCTGGCCAACGGCGTCGACATCGTTGGCCGCAGCTTCAAGTACTCGCGTCCGCGCGGCATCATTGCCGCAGGCACCGAGGAGCCGAACGCCATCTTGCAGATCGGCTCCAGCGAAGCCACCCAGATCCCCAACGTGCGCGCCACCCAGCAAGCCCTGTATTCGGGCCTGGTCGCCACCAGCACCAATGGCTGGCCGAACGTCAACAATGACGTCATGGGTATCCTCGGCAAGGTGGGCGGCAGCATGATGCCGCCGGGCTTCTACTACAAAACTTTCATGTACCCTAAGTCGTTCTGGATGACGTACGAGAAGTACATCCGTAAGGCAGCCGGCCTTGGCCGCGCGCCGCTGCAGAATGATCCGGACAGCTACGACTACATGAACCAGCACTGCGACGTACTGATCGTCGGTGCAGGGCCTGCGGGCCTGGCGGCAGCTCTTGCCGCTGCGCGCAGCGGTGCTCGCGTGATTCTGGCGGACGAGCAGGAAGAATTCGGTGGCAGCCTGCTGGACACCCGTGAAACCCTCGACGGCAAGCCGGCCGCTGAATGGGTCAGTGGCGTCATCAAGGAGCTCGAAGGCCTGCCGGAAGTGACCTTGCTGCCACGCGCCACGGTCAACGGTTACCACGACCACAACTTCCTGACCATCCATGAGCGCCTCACCGACCACTTGGGCGACCGTGCTCCGCTTGGTCAGGTGCGCCACCGCGTGCACCGTGTACGGGCCAAACGTGTCGTACTGGCCACCGGCGCCCATGAGCGCCCGCTGGTGTACGGCAACAACGACGTGCCGGGCAACATGCTGGCCGGCGCTGTTTCGACCTACGTCCGTCGCTACGGCGTAGCACCTGGCCGCAAGCTGGTGCTGTCGACCAACAACGACCACGCCTATCGTACCGCGCTGGACTGGCACGATGCTGGGCTGCAAGTGGTGGCCATCGCCGATGCGCGCCACAACCCACGTGGCTCGCTGGTCGAAGAAGCGCGCGCCAAGGGTATTCGTATCCTCACTTCCAGTGCCGTCATCGAAGCCAAGGGCAGCAAGCACGTCACCGGCGCTCGTGTGGCGGCCATCGATGTGCAGGCCCACAAGGTCACCAGCCCTGGTGAAACCCTCGAGTGCGATTTGATCGCCACCTCCGGGGGCTATAGCCCTGTGGTTCACCTGGCTTCGCACCTGGGCGGCCGTCCGGTATGGCGTGAAGACATCCTGGGCTTCGTGCCGGGCAATGCCCCGCAAAAGCGCGAGTGCGTTGGCGGCATCAACGGTGTCTACCCGTTGGGCGATGCCATTGCCGACGGCTTCGAAGGCGGCGTGCGTGCAGCCACCGAAGCAGGTTTCAAGGCCAGCGTAGGCACCTTGCCGAAAACCGTTTCGCGCAAGGAAGACGCCACCCTGGCGCTGTTCCAGGTGCCACACGACAAGGGCACCGCCCGTGCGCCGAAGCAGTTCGTCGATCAGCAGAACGACGTCACGGCCGCTGCCATCGAGCTGGCTACCCGTGAAGGCTTCGAGTCGGTCGAGCACGTCAAGCGCTACACCGCGCTGGGTTTCGGTACCGACCAGGGCAAGCTGGGCAACATCAACGGCCTAGCCATTGCGGCGCGTTCGATGGGCATTACCATTCCGGAAATGGGCACCACCATGTTCCGCCCCAACTACACGCCGGTGACGTTCGGCGCGGTGGCGGGCCGTCACTGTGGGCACTTGTTCGAGCCCGTGCGCTTTACGGCCCTGCATGCCTGGCACGTGAAGAACGGCGCCGAGTTCGAGGACGTCGGCCAGTGGAAGCGCCCGTGGTACTTCCCCAAGGCCGGTGAAGACATTCACGCCGCCGTTGCCCGCGAATGCAAGGCCGTGCGTGACAGCGTCGGCTTCCTGGACGCCTCTACCCTGGGCAAGATCGATATTCAGGGCCCGGATTCGCGCGAGTTCCTCAACCGCGTGTACACCAACGCCTGGACCAAGCTCGATGTGGGCAAGGCGCGCTATGGCCTGATGTGCAAGGAAGACGGCATGGTGTTCGACGACGGCGTGACCGCCTGCGTCGGCGACAATCACTTCATCATGACCACCACCACTGGCGGCGCGGCGCGCGTGTTGCAGTGGCTGGAGCTGTACCACCAGACCGAGTGGCCGGACCTTAAGGTGTACTTCACCTCGGTGACCGACCACTGGGCGACCATGACCTTGTCCGGGCCGAACAGCCGCAAGCTGCTCAGCGAGTTGACCGACATCGACATGGACAAGGAAGCCTTCCCGTTCATGACCTGGAAGGAAGGCAACGTCGGCGGTGTGCCGGCCCGTGTCTTCCGTATCTCGTTCACCGGTGAACTGTCGTACGAAATCAACGTGCAGGCCAACTACGCCATGGGCGTGCTGGAGCAGATCGTCGAGGCAGGCAAGAAGTACAACCTGACCCCGTACGGCACCGAGACCATGCACGTGTTGCGTGCCGAGAAGGGCTTCATCATCGTCGGCCAGGACACGGACGGCTCGATGACCCCGGACGACCTGAACATGAGCTGGTGCGTAGGGCGCAACAAGCCGTATTCGTGGATCGGCCTGCGCGGCATGAACCGTGAAGACTGCGTGCGTGAAAACCGCAAGCAGCTGGTTGGCCTGAAACCGATCGACCCGAACCAGTGGCTGCCTGAAGGCGCTCAACTGGTGTTCGATCCGAAGCAGCCCATCCCGATGGACATGGTTGGCCACGTTACCTCCAGCTACGCTGCCAACTCTCTGGGCTACTCGTTCGCCATGGGTGTGGTCAAGGGCGGCCTCAAGCGCATGGGCGAGCGTGTCTACTCGCCTCAGGCCGATGGCAGCGTGATCGAGGCGGAAATCGTGTCTTCGGTGTTCTTCGATCCGAAGGGTGAGCGGCAGAACGTTTGACTCCGGGCTCCATTAGGAGCAGGCCAGGCCTGCTCCTAATGGCGCGATGCAGATGTCAAGGATCGGCGCAGGCTCGCCGGCGATGAGGCCGGCAGAGTTTGCAGGACCGGATGTCTGCATCCCATCGACGAACAAGAATTCTAGGCAGGTATGAAATGAGCGCTATCAACGTCTTCGAGCAAAACCCTGGTGCCTTGGCCAAGGCCGAGTCGCCATTGCACCACGCCGACCTGGCGAGCCTGGTGGGTAAGGGCCGCAAAAATGCCGGCGTGACCTTGCGCGAGCGCAAGTTCCTCGGTCACCTGACCCTGCGTGGCAACGGCCATGATCCCGCCTTTGCCGGTGGCGTCCACAAGGCCCTGGGCCTGGAGTTGCCGGTGGCGCTGACCGTCGTTGCCAATGGCGACCTGTCGCTGCAATGGGTCGGCCCTGACGAATGGCTGCTGATCGTTCCGGGTGGGCAGGAAGTGGCGATTGAGCAGAAGTTGCGCGATGCCCTGGAAGGGCAACACATCCAGGTGGTCAACGTCAGCGGTGGGCAGAGCCTGCTGGAACTGCGCGGCCCGAACGTGCGCGAAGTGCTGATGAAATCCACCAGCTATGACGTGCATCCGAACAACTTCCCGGTCGGCAAGGCTGTCGGCACGGTGTTTGCCAAGTCGCAACTGGTGATTCGGCGCACCGCCGAAGACACCTGGGAACTGGTCATCCGCCGCAGCTTCTCCGATTACTGGTGGCTGTGGCTGCAGGACGCATCGGCTGAGTACGGACTGGCCATCGAGGCTTAAGGAGAAACACCATGAGTCGGGCACCGGATACCTGGATTCTCACCGCCGACTGCCCGAGCATGCTCGGTACCGTCGACGTGGTGACGCGTTACCTCTTCGAGCAACGCTGCTACGTGACGGAGCACCATTCCTTCGATGATCGGCTGTCAGGGCGCTTCTTCATTCGCGTGGAGTTTCGCGTGCCTGATGGCTTCGACGAAGACGGGTTGCGTGCAGGCCTTGCCGAGCGCAGCGAGGCGTTTGGCATGGCGTTCGAGCTGACGGCGCCCAACCATCGCCCCAAGGTGGTGATCATGGTCTCCAAGGCCGATCATTGCCTGAACGACCTGCTGTATCGCCAGCGCATCGGTCAACTGGGCATGGACGTGGCGGCGGTGGTTTCCAACCACCCCGACCTCGAGCCTTTGGCACACTGGCACAAGATTCCCTACTACCACTTCGCGCTCGATCCCAAAGACAAGCCTGCGCAGGAGCGCAAGGTATTGCAGGTGATCGAGGACACGGGCGCAGAGCTGGTCATCCTCGCCCGCTACATGCAGGTGCTCTCGCCTGAACTGTGCCGCCAGCTCGATGGCCGCGCGATCAACATCCACCATTCGCTACTACCGGGTTTCAAGGGCGCCAAGCCTTACCACCAGGCGTACAACAAAGGTGTGAAGATGGTCGGGGCCACGGCGCACTACATCAACAACGACCTGGACGAAGGGCCGATCATCGCCCAGGGCGTGGAGGTGGTGGACCACACCTATTACCCCGAGGACCTGATCGCCAAAGGGCGAGACATCGAGTGCCTGACCTTGGCGCGGGCGGTGGGGTACCACATTGAAAGGCGGGTGTTTCTGAACGCCAATCGGACGGTTGTGCTCTGACCGGTTGTGCTGGCTGTTTGGACATCAGGGCAGTGGATGCCCGTGTGGGAGCCGGCATGCTGGCTATGAGCCATAGAAATTAGATGGATCATGTCGACGGCTGTAAAAAGAGCTTTGGCGAATATCGATAGTTCTCTGAACGAAGTCGGGTATCAGTCCAGATGGAGGACTGGATGATCGACTTTCAGCGGGCGTCGAGTCCCTTGACGAGTTCGCTGAAGATGCAGGGGAGTGGGGCTGCTGCCGGTAGGGGCTTGATGGCCGTGAAGTTTGAATGGGTGTGACCACGGCCGTGGGTTTTGGGTTTATATTTACGTTGAATATAAATGAGTCACTTCTGGGGTCCTCTATCCAATCAGACCTAGGGCTGGGATTGGGGTTGTCAGAACGTAATACGGCCTGCCGGGGTAAAAGCCCAGCGGGTTTCCTTGACGCAGGCGGTTGTGCGGCCGCCACCGTCTTGTTGTTGTTTGTTAAGTTTGACAACCCGGTGGTGGGAGGCGGTGAGTGGCGGGGTCGTCGGGTACTCGCATTATGAGCACTCACGGACGGCTTGGCGTTCCTCCCTAAGCGTTTCATTTGCCCGCTGGGGTCTATGTAATTGACGGGATCCCCTTCACAGTAACAGTAAGTATTCAAACCGCCCGCCTCGAAAGGGCTCAACCTATCGGGCGTATTGAAGCGCATCCTCACCGGACTGAAACAGCGATGGCCTTGGCCAAGGGCGTAGTCATCTTGCAACGCAATTAATACTTCGCCGTTGAACCCCAGCAGCGTCATGTAGGACGGCAGTTTCGGATCGTACCCGTAAGCTGTGTAGTGGTGTGGTTCGTTCTGACCAGCACAGCCGGCCCGCAGTACGGTGCCGCTCCCCTCGACTGCGAGCAGGCTCGTGCCCAGTTGTCCTGATAATTGTTCGGCTAAGGGTGTGCCTGCGGTGCGAAAAACTGAGCGGTGGTCGCCACTCTGTTGCACTGCGATGAGTCTGTTGGCCTGGTAGAAATAAAGTGAACGGTTCGTTGTCGTCATGATGAACGTCTCTGTGCAACGGATGAGCGCGGTTGACACACGTCCATTCTCAACACCCGCCGTGCCTCTACCACTGGCAAAACTAATAGGTTGCCAAACGGGGCACGGTGAAAAAGTATCCCCTGCTGTCTCCAGTCACCGCACAGCGGCTTAACACGCCCACCACCCCTACATTTCAATGACACGGGCTGCCCATGGAGGGTGACGCGTTCACCACCGCTGGCTGCATACAAATAAATGTCAGGTAGCGGCTTGGCTGCGACCGCTCACCCTCCAGGCGGTAGGCGCCGCTAACAGGCATACCCCTGTCGCAACCAGTCACTGTGACATCGCCCATCGAGCCCACAATTCCCCCATCCAGTAACACATGCCGCCCATGGATGGCGGCGCGTTCACCACCGCTGCATAAATACAAATAAAGCGAGGTAAGAGCATGTCTGGCAATCGTGGAGTGGTGTATCTCGGCGCGGGCAAGGTCGAGGTGCAGAAAATCGACTACCCGAAAATGCAAGACCCACGCGGCAAGAAGATCGAGCACGGCGTGATCCTCAAGGTGGTTTCCACCAACATCTGCGGTTCCGACCAGCACATGGTCCGAGGCCGTACCACGGCCCAGGTCGGTCTGGTGCTGGGCCACGAAATCACCGGCGAAATTGTCGAGAAGGGCAGTGACGTCGAGCGCATGCAGATCGGCGATCTGGTCTCGGTACCGTTCAACGTCGCCTGTGGTCGCTGCCGCTCCTGCAAGGAAATGCATACGGGCGTCTGCCTGACCGTCAACCCGGCCCGTGCTGGTGGTGCCTACGGTTATGTCGACATGGGTGACTGGACGGGCGGCCAGGCCGAATACGTGCTGGTGCCGTACGCTGACTTCAACCTGTTGAAACTGCCAGAACGCGACAAGGCCATGGAGAAGATCCGTGACCTGACCTGCCTGTCCGATATTCTGCCGACCGGCTACCACGGTGCGGTGACCGCTGGGGTCGGCCCTGGCAGCACCGTCTACGTAGCCGGTGCTGGCCCTGTAGGCCTGGCTGCTGCCGCTTCGGCCCGCCTGCTGGGCGCCGCCTGCGTCATCGTCGGTGACCTGAACCCTGCGCGCCTGGCCCACGCCAAGTCCCAGGGTTTCGAAGTGGTCGACCTGTCCAAGGACACGCCGCTTCACGAACAGATCGTGGACATTCTCGGCGAGCCGGAAGTGGATTGCGCCGTCGATGCCGTAGGCTTCGAAGCTCGCGGTCATGGCCATGAAGGCGCCAAGCACGAGGCGCCGGCAACTGTATTGAACTCGCTGATGCAGGTGACCCGTGTGGCTGGGCAGATCGGTATTCCGGGCCTGTACGTGACCGAAGACCCGGGTGCGGTGGACGCTGCTGCCAAAATCGGTGCACTGAGCATCCGCTTCGGCTTGGGCTGGGCCAAATCGCACAGCTTCCACACCGGCCAGACCCCAACCATGAAGTACAACCGCCAGCTGATGCAGGCAATCATGTGGGACCGCATCAACATTGCCGAAGTGGTGGGCGTGCAGGTGATCAACCTGGATCAGGCGCCAGAAGGGTATGGCGAGTTTGATGCGGGTGTGCCGAAGAAGTTTGTGATTGACCCGCATAAGATGTGGGGGGCGGCGTAATTAGCGTCGAATAATGGAGGCCCCTCAATTCGAGGGGCTTTCTGCATCAAGGGAACAAGTAAGTTGATCCCAGGCGTATTTATAGCAAGTTAATTTAATCACGCTGATTCGACCGTGGTTCATTCTCCCAGCAGACTGTCGCGACGCAAACGATTTGCGTGTGCATCATACTCCCCGTTAAATCTTATAAGTCGGACAACGTTTCGGATGCCGCCAAGCGCTGCTCTATGAATTGAGCTTAAAGCGTTTATGTCTCGCAGATAGGGATTCAGCTCCAAGCCCAGGCTTTGTCCAAACCTCCTAGGGACACCGGGGAGTACGCCAGACCGGACGGCTTCCATGGTGGCATCTGTATCTGAGATTATTGACATGTACCGCTCGATGACCGGCACGGCATAGCTTCTATTGGATTGGGCGGTCTTTGCAAAGGCGGCGGCATCTTGGAAAGTAAGATTGCTGATGATTGATTCAAATATGTCAGGCTCCCTGATCCTCTTGTAATAGTCTTCTGTGGGAGGAACATATTTGGGTGGGTTTGGATTCAGCGCGCTAGCATGAGAGGTTGTGCGTCTTAGCCTGGATAGCTTGAACACATTAGGCAGGGGCCCCGCGTGGTTCTTATAAGGTTGCAGTGTTTGACCATTTTTCAAGTGGACAAGTGCATGGCCTGTGGGGTCGGTGTAGTTGACGGGGGCATTGCTACAGTAGGCATAACAGTTGATCCCCCCCCCGCCTAAAAGGGCTTAGGTTGTCTGGCGATTGAAAGCGCATCAGTGCAGGCGTATACATGCGGTATTCCAAATCTAGTAGATAGGCGCCGAGCTGTAGCTCAATGAACTCTCCATTGAAGCCTTGTAGTATTCGCTGGCTGGGGAATTTACTGAATATCCGAAAGGCAGATAGGTGTGAGCGTCTAGATCCCGGCCAGAGCGGTCATGCAGAATGATGTTTCTTTGGTCCGTAGCCTAGCAGAAGAGGTGCTCCACTCCTATCGGAATTATGTTCTGCCAGACTATGTTTATCGGACCGAAAGAGGGAGCGTTGACGATGAGCGTCAGTGACTGTGCACAAGGTGCTGTGTTGGTAGAATAGATTAAGCAAGAAAGCCTCCATTGCCCTATGGGTCAACTACTCGTAAGATATTTGAGGCCGGTTGGGGCGTCATTGTTGTGTCTTGAAAAGGCTAAAGCTTTCTTCATGCTCAAATTTTTGTACATTTCTTAGTGTGGCACTAGAGCTGTCTCGAACCTATAAATTTCCGACTGGTCAGTCTTGCCTTACCTTTTTTTGTTGATCAATTGGCATGAATATTTTGGGGCGGTAGTTGAAGGGCACGTCCGGAGAGACACTGATTTGCGCATCGGTGTGATTGCGAGCGTCCTTTTTCAAGATTTGAATTTCAAATTTTCCGGATTTTTTATATTCACTCACGAGGTGAAATACGATGCCATCGAACGCTTTGATTGGACGGCCGGTAAAGTTGGCGAATGTTTGCCCAAAAGAAATCGAATTATTCTCGGCGGTGCTGGCTGAATAACACATGCATAACGTTATTTTTTTGTATTTTTCAGCAAACACGCCATTCTCTTGAAGAAACGCATTAAATTCCGCTGCACCCAGTCTTTCACTGCCCACGAGCGCCTCGCCTGGCCCACCATGAGCCTGGATGGTAAGCGACCTGCTAAAAGGTTTTTTTTCGCGATTGCCAGTACACCTAGTTTGTTTATCAGCGGTATGCCTGGGGCACGTCCGGAAGGATCGGATTTATTGATGGGGTCGTCTAGCACGTAGCAATAGGGATTGATGCCGCCAATGTCGAATGGGCTAAGGCTGTCAGCCGCCAAGTAACGCAACAGTGCCGGACTGTATAGCCGGTAGCCATTGCCGAGCGGGTAACCTGCCGATATTGGATCGAGCCGTTCACCGTTAAAGGCTACGAGTTGCAGCCCTGATGGCGCAGCGCGGTGGTAGCCGTATGGGGTATACACCTTGAGTTGGTCAGCTGAGTTAACAGCGTGCATGGCTGAGCCGTTTTGATCGGTTGCGAGCAATCCCGTAGGGAGCGTGCTGTTGAGTTCAGCCAGTGGCAGGACTCCGCCACGCAGGAGGACGCTGTGAGTTGCTCCTGAAACGGTATGCAAATGGCTACCAGAGTAGAACAATTGAGTGATATTCATACTCGTTGGCATGGGAGACTTCCCGTCATGATTCACTGAGATGTGACCGATCATGGATCGGATGAGGGGGGAGCCGCTACTGACAAAAATGCTAGGCGCTGTACGAATCCCTAGAACGCCGACCCGCGCCCTTCGGACGGCACGTTCACAACGACGGGCCGAGACCATCATGCAGCCCAGTGTAAAAGCGACCTAGAGCGCCGGCAAGTATCTTTCAAAAGCCTCCACCAGGGAATAATGCACATTCAAATGTTCGGGAATTTGAGCAACCTCCGGTGCGGATGGAGTCATGGCGACGGTAGCAGCGTTCGTTTAATAAAGTAAATCAGTCCGTTGGTTAGGGTTTCTGATGGCTTGGCTGTTTGTAGTATGCCTCCGAGCTGATCTGATGGGTTCGAAAACTACCCGGCTGGAGTAAGCTGATTTACTGCCGGTCAACTTATTGAACGTAGACTCTTTTTCGATGAGTTTGAAATTGGAGTGGAGTGCGGGTGCGCGGATAAAGGGGGCGTTCACAATGTCTTTATAAGCAATGGTTTCGATGTTATAGTCTTTTGTGATTGATTCGGCCAAGTGTGCAGATCTGCAGCCTATGATATGTAAGGGCATTCCTTTCTTGAGTACCTTGGCATTGGTTAATAACGTCATTAATTCTCGATAGTCTACAGTTGTTCTATTGCCAAAGCCCTGCTCTCCAGAATGCGCCATTATCGTTAGAGCCTTCACCTCGGGGTTAACAGGGGAGGGGGCATAGAAGGCTTTGCCCGGGAGATTTTTGACTGGCAATAATGGATATTTGTAAGTTATGCTTTTACTGAATATCGTAAAGTGGCCCGTTGGATCGCTACCGTTAATCGGGTCGTTGAGTGTGAAGCAATAGCAATTCAGGCCCCCTCTGAAAAATGGGCTCTCTGTATCGGGGCTTATGAATCGCATTAATGCCGGGTAATAGCCGCGGGTGCCATTTCCTAAAAGGTAGAGTGTTAAAGACTTATCTATGGGCTCTCCGTTGAACCCTAGGCGTGTCGCGTTCGATGACAACGCTCGCCACTGCCCATAGGCAGTATAAGTACGTGTTTCAATCAACTCCATCTTTCAGACCTCCTGGATGTTTGAGAGTACTTGGCGTCCCATGGACTATCAGTATCTTGATTGGTTTATGTCCATCTACTGGTATAAGTGATAGGTGAAGGATCGCTGCCTCAGCACCTGGTTTCATCCTGGCGATTGAGGGGCTAAAGCAAAAGTTGCTTGAGCAAAAGAAGGTCATCAGGAAGGTCACCAGACAGAGAATTCATGGCCCCGGTTTATACAGGGTTTCACCACGGAGCGCGGCCCCAGAACCTGATCAGGACGATTAAGCCCAGATCGTGTCTCTAGTTTCTGCGCAAACGCACGTCACTGTCGTAACTCCCGGCTACGCCATCGGTTCCTTTAGGAGCGCTCGTTTCTGACCATCGAGCAGTCAACCAAACTGCCGGACTTCCGCCGCATGCTGTGGGGCGACCGCCTATAATCGGTATGGTAGCTATAATACAGATTGCGTAATGTACTGTATCGGAACTCCAGCTTTTCAATGCGCTCAAGATTGTCTAGCGATACTGACTCCTGCCGGATCGCTTTATATTCAAGATATGACCTTGCTCGATGAAGCTTAGTGGTTGTTGTACTGTAGATTGTAACCAATCCTCGATAACCCTCTGTCAATTTTTGACGTGAAGGTATGGGTAATAAGGTTGGGCCGCGAATGGGGGCTGTGTCATGTCTGGCTCAAGCTTTATAGGTTTCATCTCAGTATAGAGCTTTGCAGATCTCATGCGAACCTCCTCGTCGTAATAGTGGAATTTAACCCAGTCGGCTGTTTGAACCTGTCTGCGTGGCGTACCCGTTTCAGCAAACATAGACACGGAGGTCGAGGTTCTTTTCAGGATGCTTCTTGGGCGTCCCGCCACACTTCTAAAATTGCCCGTTGGGTCTGAATAGTTGATAGGGTCTCCAGAACAATAACTGTACATATTGATACCCCCCCGTCATCAAATGGGCTTAAGCTGTCCGATGCATTGAAGCGCATCAGCATGGGACTGTATGATCGAAAGCCCTGCCCTAGCATGTGTAAGCTACTGAGTAGGTCGCACCGCTCTCCGTTAAGCCCAAGGATGGCGAGCTGGTGAGATTGACTGTTGTACTCGTAAGCGCTGTAGGCCGTTGTCACCGTGTAGGCTCCGCAAGGACGTGTCGGCTAAGTGTTCCTCACAGTAAGGCCATCCACAACTAGCAGAATTGCTAGACGCCACGCGTTCAAGCTGTGTTTCACAAGCCGACCTGTCCCAACACAAAGCACGTCTGCTTCTAGGCTCTGTCTGAAATCCCAAGAAACTGAAATGTGGCCGCGGAACAGCCTGGGTTCGGTACAGTCGCCGACCATCAACGGAAAGGAATTCTGTGATGGCAAAGCGTTATGAGCTCTCTGATGAAGCATGGGAGGTGGTCGCCGACCTCTTTACGGCAGTCCACGTCAGGGGCAGGCCCCGCAGCAGTGATCGCTTGATGCTCGATGGTGTTCTCTGGGTGCTCTGCTCAGGAGCAGCCTGGCGAGATATGCCCGAGCGTTTCGGGTCTTGGGCGACTGTCTATCACCGCTTCCGAGTCTGGCGAAACCGCGGAACGTTCGATCAGATGCTCAGACGATTGCACCTCAGACTCAATGACAAAGGCTTGATCGATCTCCACACCTGGATGATCGATTCGACCGCTGTTAGAGCAACCCGTGCTTCATCTGGAGCGCGGAAAAAAGGAGGCCTGACGAGCCTGCCGATCACGCTCTAGGCCGAAGTCGTGGCGGCCTGACAACCAAAATCCACATGCTCTGCGATGCCAACGGGATACCGTTGCGCTTTCTCCTCTCTGGCGGTCAAGCCAGTGACATCAGCTACGCACAACCACTGCTGGACGAGGTCAGCATTCCATCGAGCCGACGTGGCCGTCCGCGCAAGCGCTGTAAATGGCTACTTGCCGACAAGGGCTACGACGCCGAAGCGCTACGCCGCTACTGCGATCAATATCGAATGCAACCCGTCATCCCGCTGCGCTCGATGAAGCGCAAGCCCAAGCCTGGCTTACCCAGACTGTTCGACCGGCCCAAATACCGACAGCGCAACATCATCGAACGCATGTTTGGCTGGTTGAAAGAGAACCGCCGGATCGTCACGCGCTTCGACAAGCTCGCAAAAAGTTACGCCGCGATGGTTTCGCTGGCTTGTGTCCTGCGGTGTATGCGACGGCTTTTTTCAGACAGAGCCTAGGCTCTGTACAAAATTCGTAGAAACCCAGTTATCTCCACGCATCCCCAATGATTTCGTACATTCCCCGGCCATCAACGGAAAGGAATCCTGTGATGGCAAAGCGATACGAAATCTCGCATGAGGCCTGGGATGCGGTTTCCGATCTTTTAATCGAAACCCGTAGGCATGGTCGGCCTCGAGTAAGTGACCGGCTGATGCTCGATGGCGTGCTTTGGGTACTTTGTTCCGTTGTGCTCGCTTTGAAGGCGGAACATATTTTTCGCCCCGTTACCATGGGTACTGCTTAGTATCTCGGCGATCTGCGCACACCGCTACTGGCAGAAATAACAGGGAGTGGCTAACGGTTCTGGTCGGAAAACACCCGCTGACAACAGTATCGGAACAATCTCCCAATTACCGAGTCAAAATCGTCGTTTCCCAGGCCATCCCGGCCAACGAGGTCCCTCCCGATGCAAGCGTTCACCCTGGCAACCCTGGTGACCCTCACCGCAAGCCCTGTGTTCGCCTTCAACCTCAGCGACGCTGCCAACGCCGTCCCCGCCATGCAGAACCCGCAGCAACAAAGCCAGGTGTAGGCGCCTGAAGGGCAGGCCAACCTGCTCAACACGCTGGGCAGCCGGTTGAATATCACCCCCGAGCAGGCCGTGGGCGGGGCAGGGGCGATGCTGGGGCTGGCGCGTAACAACCTGAGCAGCGACGACTATGGCCAGTTGACCAAGGTCATGCCGCGCCTGGACCTGCTGTCGGGCGCCAATGTCCTGGGCGGGTTGAGCGGGCTGGGTGAATTGCTGGGCAATGACAAGGGCAGCCAGTCCGCCTTGAACAAGGCGTTGGGCTACGATGTGCAGAGCCGGAGCGACCTGGACAATGCGTTCAAAGCGCTGGGGATGGATACCGGGATGATCGGGAAGTTTGCGCCGTTGATTCTGCAGTACCTGGGGCAGCAGGGGATTGCCGGGTCGTTGTTGCAGAATCTGGGTAGTCTATGGACTATGCCAGCAGCGGCAGCCACTCCGTCGGTGTGAAATAGCGTGCTTTATCGCCGGATTTGTTGCAGGCGTAACTGGATTGCTTCCTTTTTCAACTGCACTTTACGGAGGCTGTGATTGATCGACTCAAGCCGGCGCCGATAATCGGGTAAGAGGTCATACGCTCGATAGTTGCTTCGAGTGACAGGGCTCCAGAGTTGATTGAGGTCGTTATTCAGTTCCTCATTGAATGTATGAAGCCGATTCATTTCGTTGATAAGTTTTTTTCGCTCTTGGTACTCCCTGTAATGAGCAGAGCGGTTCCTTTCAAAGATGGTGTCTTCCGCAAAACTCACGCTTTTTGCCTTCTGCTTCATTTTAATCGCACGGGCGGCGGGTTGCTCGTGGTGCCTATTTGTTTTGGTAAAGATTTGCTGTTCGGCACGGGCCGATGAAACAGGCTTCAGCTTATTGATGGCCGCAGTCAGTTGCGCGGGCGTCGGAGCACGCCCTGAGTCGTCTTGGTAATTAACGGGATCACCCTTGCAATAAATATAGGTATTAAACCCTCCTTCTAGAAACGGACTGAGGTCGTCTGGCCCTTGGAAACGCATCAATGTCGGGCTGTAGCAACGGTAGCCTTGACCCAAGGCATACCCATAAGTAAACGGGTCGTATCGCTCACCATTGAAGCCAAGCATAGATGCAGGGCTTGCTTGATTTTGGTGGTACCCATAAGGGCAATAGGCAGGCAGCGTTGTTGACACAGGGTTTGGCCTTGCAAGTCGGTAAGCCTGAGTCTTGGCGCTTTCGAGGCCAGGTACAACTAGCAGAATTACTAGTGCACGCCGCTGGCTTCAGACTACTTCAGGGGAGCTGCCCTGGCGTAGCGGCTCCGGAATTTCAGCTTCGCCGTGGAGACTGCCAGGACAGCTACGCGGCCCTTTCCGACCGGTCCGGCGCCCCGGCAAGGCCGCTCAAGGGGCCGCGCAGGCCGCGAGATGATTGGGTCAGGCAGCCTCGGTGAAGTCCACCAGGCGCACCGGGCGGCGGAAGCCGGCGGTAAGCACTGCCAGGTATGCCAGCCCCAGCGCAAACCAGCACAGGCCAATCACCAAGGTCAGCGCCGACAGACTGGTCCACAGCCACAGCGTCAATCCCAAGCCCACCAGTGGCACTACGCCATAGCTCAATAGCCCTTTCGCAGTGCGCAGGCTTGCATCGTCCATCAGATGCGTCTTCACCACCGCCAGGTTCACCGCCGAGAACGCCACCAAGGCGCCGAAGCTGATCAGCGAGGCCAGGGTGGACAAGTCGATCACCAGCGCCAGCAGTGAGAACGCCGACACCACCACGATGGCGAATACCGGTGTACCGAGGCGTGGCGACAGGTGACCGAAGGTGCGCTGCGGCAGCACCCGGTCACGGCCCATGGTGTAGAGAATGCGCGACACTGCGGCCTGCGATGCCAAGGCCGAGCCGAGGCTACCGGCGACATAAGCGGCAGTGAAGAAGTTGGCCAGGAACTGCCCGCCTGCCTTGAGCATGACCTCATTCGCAGCAGCATCGGCATTGGCGAAGGTGCTGCCTGGCAGCACCAGTTGGCTCGCATAGGCCAGCACGGTGAACAGCAGGCCGGCGAACAGCGTGGTGAGGATGATTGCCCGAGGCACGTCACGCCGAGCATCGCGGCTTTCCTCGGCGAGGGTGGAGACGGCATCGAACCCCAGGAAGGACAGGCATAGCACTGCCGCGCCTGCCATCATCGGACCAAAGCCAGGTGCGCTACCGTCACCGTGCAGCGGCGCCAGCCAGTCGATGGGCTGGCCGTGGTTGAGGGTCTGCCAGGACAGCGCGATGAACACCCCAATGAAGACGATTTGCGCGCCCACGATCAGGTTGCTGGTCTTGGCCACCGAGCTGATACCGAGCACGTTGAGGACGGTCACCAAGGCGATGCAGGCGAGTACGAAAGCCCAAGCCGGCACTGCTGGGAAGGCGATATTCAGGAACAGGCCGATGAGCAGGTAGTTGATCATCGGCAGGAACAGGTAGTCGAGCAGCAGCGACCAGCCCGCCAGAAAGCCTGTGTTCTGGCCGAAAGCCATGTGGGTGTAGGAGTAGGCCGAACCCGCGACCGGGAAGCGTTTGACCATGAAACTGTAGGACGCGGCTGTGAACAGCATGGCCATCAGCGTGATCAGATAGGCGCCTGACGTGCGGCCACCGGTAAGCTCGGTGACGATGCCGTAGGTGGTGAAAATGGTCAGCGGGACCATGTACACAAGGCCGAAGAATACCAGGGCAGGGAGGCCCAGAACTCGACGGAGTTGGGGTGGGGCTGAGCTTGATGGTTGGGTCATCGATCGATCCAGAGTTTTTTGTAGTTGTCTGTGATCGATCTTTATCCACAAAAGGGGTGTGTGACAAGAAGTATCAGGAGGCCGAAAAAAAAACTTGGCGGGCATTGGCAGGCTGTTCCAGCGTCAAGTAGCCCGGCCGCCTTAATGTCCGATGGCTATCATGATCCTTCAGGCCCCGGCTTGCCGGCGCTAGAGCCACAGAAGCAACAAAGTGCATTCATTCCCAACGCAACCGCCCGATCCGCTCATCCTTTTCCAGCCACAGCTGGTTCACCCACGCCTGCACTGTCTGACGGAAAACAGGATCGCTTTCGTAATCGCCCGCCCACAGCGCTGGGTCGAGCTCGCGCACCTGAATGTCGATAATTACCCGGCTGACACTGCCATTGAGCAAGTCCCAGAAACCTGGCGCCTTGTCGCCTGGGTACACAATGGTGACGTCCAGCAACGCATCGAGCTGCTCACCCAGCGCTGCGAGCACGAACGCCACGCCACCGGCCTTGGGCTTTAGCAGATGGCGGTAAGGTGAGTGTTGCGCCTGGCGCTTGGCCTCGGTGAAGCGGGTGCCTTCCAGGTAATTGACCACGGTCACCGGTTGGCGCTTGAACAGCTCGCAGGCAGCCTTGGTGATTTCCAGATCCTTGCCCTTGAGCTCGGGGTGCTTCTCCAGAAAGGCCTTGCTGTAGCGCTTCATGAACGGATAGTCCAGGCCCCACCACGCCAGGCCCAGCAGCGGCACCCAGATCAATTCCTTTTTCAGGAAGAACTTGAAGAAGGGGGTACGCCGGTTGAGGCTCTCGATCAAGGCGGGAATGTCCACCCAGCTCTGGTGATTGCTCATTGCAAGGTACGAGGTGTCACGACGCAGGTTTTCGATACCGCGAATGTCCCATTGGGTGGGTGTGCACAAGGCAAAGATGGCTTTGTCGATTTCCGACCAGGTTTCGGCCACCCACATCACGGCCCCTGATGCACGGTCGCGCCCACGGCCAGGTAGCACCAGTTTGAACAAGGCGAACACCAGCAGGGGCCCGATCAACACCAAGGTGTTGAGCAGCAGCAAGGTGGCTGTGAGTATGCCGGTCAGCACGCGACGCATAAGGAGACTCTTTCTGTCAGAACCATAACGATCGGCAATGATAAGCAGGCTTGCAGACTACGCCAAACCTCCAATGCCCGGCGGCACGGACAAATGTTTCACATTATGTTGGTTAGGCTTTGGACCGCGAACCTGGGCTGCTTGTGCGGTCTAACCCGTAAATCGATCAAGGAAGCTTGCTTGTGAAATCACTGTTTGCCGTGCTGACGTTGTTGACGCTACCGGTGATGGCCGCCGAACCTACGCTGTACGGGCGCTACGAGAATATCGCGCTGCCGGAGATTGGCCAGACGCTCAAGGCCAAGATGGATACTGGCGCCTATACGGCGTCGCTGTCGGCCAAGGACATCGAGTTGTTCACCCGCGATGGGCAGGAGTGGGTACGTTTCCGCCTGGCGACCAAGGATGCCGACGGCAAGGTTTACGAGCACCAGGTCTCGCGTATCAGCAAGATCAAGGGCCGTGCCGATGACGAGGATGAGGGCGATACACCCGAGAGTGCCAAGCGCCCGGTGGTAGACCTGGAACTGTGCCTGGGAGACGTGAAGCGAACCGTGGAGGTCAACCTGGTGGATCGCAGCAACTTCAACTACCCGCTGTTGGTGGGTGCCAAGGCGCTGCGCGAGTTCAAGGGCGCGGTGAATCCGGCAAAACGATTCACCGCTGGCAAGCCTGACTGCTGATCATCGTTGCCTGAGCAGGCGCATCGGTGCGGCCGCTCCACTGGCCGTCTGTCAGGCAGCCGGTGCCGTTGCCACCATCGAAGGCCGCGTGCTCACCTCGGCATACCAGGCCGCCAGGCCAGGCTGGCGTTCACGCCAGCCGAACGTAGGCTGGCGCAAGTCCAGGTACCCCAATGCGCAAGCCACGCCGATCGCGGCCAAGTCGAACCCTGACGTCAGCTCCGCCAGGTGGGCTCGCTCAAGGTTGGCCAGGCTGCGGCGGATCTTGTCCCCCTGCGCTTCTAGCCACCCATCCCAACGTTTCTCGACCGGTCGCACGAATGTTTCGTAGCGGCTCGAGACGGCCGCATCCAGAATGGCATCCGCCTGAGAGGCCAGCGTCATGCGTCGCCAGCGAGCAGAGCCTTCACGGGGCAGCAGCGGCAACCCCACATGTTGCTGATCCAGGTACTCGCAGATCACCCGGCTGTCGTGCAGCACGGTACCGTCTGCCAGGCGCAGCGCCGGAATCTTGCCAATCGGATTGCCGGCGTTGAGCAGCTCGTCCCCGTTGACCGGGCTGATGTTCACAGGCTCAAGTGCCACTCGGTCCAGTTGGCCGGTCTCGTGCAACACCACCATGACCTTGCGTACGAATGGCGACAGGGGCGAGTGGAACAGGGTCATGGTGCTCATGCTCAGTTTCCTTGCAAACTGGCCGGCATGCACACGCCCGTGCCGCCGATACCGCAGTAGCCGTCCGGGTTCTTGGCCAGGTACTGCTGGTGGTAGGCCTCGGCGAAGTACACCGTCGGTGCCTGGTCGATTTCAGTGGTGATTTCGCCGAAGCCAGCCTTGCTCAGTTCGGCCTGGAAAGCGTCGCGGCTGGCCTTGGCTTGTTCCAACTGTTCGGGGCTGGTGCAGTAGATGGCCGAGCGGTACTGCGTGCCGACATCGTTGCCCTGGCGCATGCCCTGGGTCGGGTTGTGCAGTTCCCAGAACATGGTCAGCAGTTCACCGTAGCTCACTTTGCTCTTGTCGAAGACCACCAGCACCACTTCGGTGTGCCCGGTCAGGCCTGAGCAGACCTCTTCGTAGGTAGGGTTCGGCGTAAAGCCGCCGGCATAACCCACAACGGTACTGACCACCCCCTCACGCTGCCAGAATCGGCGTTCCGCGCCCCAGAAACACCCCAGGCCGAAAATCGCGAAATCCACGTCCTCGAAGAATGGCCCAAGCAGCGGCGTCTCCTTGAACACGTAGTGGAACTCGGGCAGGCTCATCGGCGTTTCGCGGCCGGGCAGGGCCTGCTCCGCAGTAGGCATGACATTTTTGTTCACCAGTATTTCCGAACGCAGGACCATGGCCGTTCCTCTGTGTCTATTCAGTTGGATAGCGTCAGGGCCATCGCCGCCAAGTCCGTTCCCGATCACATGACCTGCGCGATCTGTGAGGACGGACCAGCCTGCGATGCAGCCCGAATGGTTTCTAGTGTGCCCGAGGTTTGCGCTGCTGTCAGGCGGCTGGGCCTCGCGGGTAGCGTTGCAGGCGCTCTGCCAGCTCTCGCCCCGGGATAGGCCGGTCAAACAGATAGCCCTGCCCGATGTCACACCGGTGTCGACGCAGGAAACCCAGCTGCGCAGGAGTTTCAATGCCCTCGGCCACCACCTTCAGCTTGAGGTTGTGGGCCATGGCGATCACCGCCGAGGTGATTTCCATGTCGTCCTGGTTGTCGGGGATGTCCTTGATGAAGCTGCGGTCGATCTTGAGAATGTCGATCGGAAACTTCTTCAGGTAGCTCAGCGAGGAGTAACCGGTGCCGAAGTCATCCATGGCCAGGGTCAGACCCAATGCCTTGAGCTCGTCGAGTTGCCGATGGGTGTCTTCACTGGCTTCGAGCAGCAACCCTTCGGTCAGCTCCAGCTCCAGTTGGTGCGCAGGCAAGCCTTCTTCCCCGATGATGCTACTGATCGAGGCGACCAGATCAGGGTCGGAAAACTGCTTGGGCGACAGGTTGATCGCAACGTGCAGGTTGCCAAGCCCTGCTGCACGCAGATCGTTGCTCATGCGGCACGACTGGCGCACCACCCATTTGCCGATGGGAATGATCAGACCGGTTTCTTCGGCCACGCTGATGAACTGGTCAGGGCGGATCATGCCCCGTTCGGGATGGTTCCAGCGCAGCAGGGCTTCCAAGCCCAGCAGCCGGCCGCTGCGCAGGCACAGCTTGGGCTGATAGAACACCTCCAGCTCGTTCTGGGTCAATGCGCGGCGCAGGTTGTTCTCGACGAACAGTTTGTAGCTGGCTTCGGCGTTGAGGACCTCAGTGAATACCTGCACCTGGTGCTTGCCGTTGGCCTTGGCCTTGTGCAGTGCCAACCCGGCGTTTTTCATCAGGCTGGTGGGGTCGGCACCATGCTGGGGAGCGCTGGCCAGGCCCACCGATGCAGTGACATTGATCAGCTGGTTGTCGACGAACATTGGTTTGTCGAGGGTGCGCAACAGTTGTTGGGCAACCCCCTGGCCGGCCTCCAGGCTGGTGTCGTCGAGCAACACGGCAAACTCGTTGCTGGCAAATCGGGCCAGGATGCCGCCGGCATGCAGGCTGTTGCGCAGGCGCCTGGCCAGGCTGATAAGCAACTTGTCGCCCGTATGATGGCCCAGGCTGTCGTTGATGCGCTTGAAGTTGTCGATGTCCACCAGCAGCAGGCACATCGGATTCTGCACATCCCGGGCGAAGCATTCGTCCAGGCTGCGGATGAACGCCGGACGGTTACCCAGGTTGGTCAGGTTGTCAGTGTAGGCCAGCCGCTCGATGCGCTGCTGCGCAAGCTTGCTCTGGGTGACATCTTCGTAGATGCCGATGTAGTGGGTCAGCTCGCGGTTGTCACCATACACCTTGGAAATCGACAGCTGCCCCCAGTAGGGCTCCAGGTTCTTGCGCCGGCTCTTGAATTCGCCCTGCCAGCTGTTACCCATGGCCAGGCTCGAAGGCGAGTCGAACAGCAACTCGTTGAGGTTCTCCAGGGCGGGCAATTCACCCAGGTGACGCCCTTGCACTTCCTCGGTGCTGTATTGGGTGATGGCAGTGAAGCTCGGGTTCACATACTCAACCTGCCCATCCCGGTTCACCAGCAGGAAGGCACTGGCGCTCTGCTCCACGGCGCGTTGGAACAGGTGCAGCGCACTGGCCGCCGCACGGCGGTTGTGGTTGGTGATGACCTGGGCGAACTGGTCGGCCAGCTCACCGGCAAAGGCGATCTCATCGGACTGCCAGGCGCGTGGCTGGCCGGCCTGCTCCAGGCACAAGACGCCCACCACCTGTCCGTCGACGCGGATGCTGGCATCGAGCATCGCCTTGTTGCCAGGCCCCAGGCTCTGCATTAATGCACGTGTACGGGGATCGTGCCCGGCGTTGTGCGCGTCGATCGCACGGCTGGCATGCAGGGCCTCGAGGTAATCCGGGAAACGGCTGGCATCGATGGCTTCGGGCTGGCGGTGCGCTTGCACGTCGCTGTACCAGGCGGTGATCGGCTCAAGCCGTTGGCCTTCCAAGTGCCAGATACCGGCGCAGTCGATCTTGTAGATCTCACAAGCGCTACGGGTGATCAGTTCGGCGGCTTCGAGCAACGAGTTCTCGGCGCTGTAGCGTTGACGGGCCAGGCGCAGGATGAGGTCCTGCTGGCTGCGCACGCGCTCCAGGTGCTCGAGCTGCTCACGCTGGGCACGCTGGTTCAGTTGCAGGGCCAACTGCAGGCGGTTGTTGCGTGATTCCAGGTCACTGGCGGTCTCGCCCGTGTCTTCCGGGTGATCGTCGAGTACGCTCAGGTAACCACATAACAACTGGCGGGCATGCTGTTTGAAAACTTCGCCGACCTCCAGCATGCGCACGCAGGCGCCTGGCGTGTGCAGGGTGTAGCGCACGCGGTAATAGCCGCGTTGCGACAGTTGCAGCTGGATGTCGTCATGAAGTCGGTAGCGGGCCTCGGGTTCCATGAGGCTGGCGTAAGGGGCATCGACCAGCGCGCAAAGGTCACTGGCATGAACGCCGAACTGGCGCTCGCAGGCTGGGTCCAGGTAGAGCAGCGACCAACTGGCTTCGTTGAGCCTTTCAAAGCGCAGCATGCCCAACCGCGAGGGCACGGGTAACTGCGTGACGACCTCGCCCGTCACACGGTTGCCAGCATCGGGTTGGCTTTTCATCGAAGACTCGCTTGAAGAGGGAACGCGCCCGTTGGACCGCGTCGAATCTGGCAAGGTTGCATCATGTCCCTATAGCTGGCAAGCGGCCATGTACGAAGCTGTAACAGGGTTATCGGCCGACACCACGGAATCTGTAGGACGGCTGTTCAGTGCGGGTTTGCAGCGATGCTCGGCAACGCGGCCGTACGCCGGGGCCATCCTGTTCCCGCTCAGCGCCTACTTTGCTCCAGGCAAAAAAAGCCCCGTCAATCGACGGGGTTGAGGTACGAGCGTGGCAGCTCGAAAAAGAAGCTGCCCCTCACCAGGAGGGGCAGTGCGCTGCCTTACAGCAGCATGGTGCGGATATCGCCCAGCACATCGCCCAGACGCTTGGTGAAGCGCGCAGCGGCGGCGCCGTTGATCACACGGTGATCGTACGACAGCGACAGCGGCAGCATCAGCTTGGGCTGGAAGGCCTTGCCGTCCCAGACAGGCTGCATGGTCGCCTTGGAGACGCCCAGGATGGCCACCTCGGGGGCGTTGACGATCGGCGTGAAGCCGGTGCCGCCAATGTGACCAAGGCTGGAGATGGTGAAGCAGGCGCCCTGCATCTCGTCCGCCGACAGTTTCTTGGTGCGCGCCTTCTCGGCCAGCGCAGCCGCTTCGGCAGCCAGCTGCAGCAGGCTCTTCTGGTCGACGTTCTTGATTACCGGTACCAGCAGGCCGTCAGGCGTGTCCACGGCAAAACCGATGTGCACGTATTTCTTGCGGATGACTGCTTTGCCGCTTGGTGCCAGCGAGCTGTTGAAGTCTGGCAGTTCCTTGAGCAGGAAGGCGCAGGCCTTGAGCAGCAGCGGCAGGACGGTCAGCTTGACGCCGGCCTTTTCTGCGACGGCTTTCTGGGCAACGCGGAAGGCTTCGAGCTCAGTGATGTCAGCGGAGTCGAACTGGGTCACGTGCGGCACGTTCAGCCAGCTGCGGTGCAGGTTGGCAGCACCGACCTGCATCAGGCGGGTCATGGCCACTTCTTCGACTTCACCGAACTTGCTGAAATCGACTACCGGAATTGGCGGAATGCCAGCGCCGCCGGTTGCACCGGCAGCTGCCGGCGCTTCCTTGGCCTTCTGCATCATGGCCTTGACGTAAACCTGCACGTCTTCTTTCAGGATGCGGCCGTGTGGGCCGGTCGCTGCCACGGCACCGAGTTCTACGCCGAACTCACGGGCCAGCTGACGCACGGCTGGGCCGGCATGCACCTTGGCGTTGTTGCCGGCAGCCGGGGCGGTTGCGGCTGGCGCAGGCGCAGCGGCAGCCGGGGCAGCAGCGGCAGGGGCAGCGGCGGGTGCGGCTTCGGTCTTGGCCGGTGCAGCGGCGGCTGGAGCCTGCGCTGGGGCAGGCGCTGCACCTGCAATTTCCAGCTTGAGGATCAGGTCGCCGGTGCCCACTTCGTCATCAAGCTTGGCAATGACTTCCTTGACCACGCCAGCGGCAGGCGAAGGGATTTCCATGGAGGCCTTGTCGGACTCCAGGGTGATCAGCGACTGATCGGCTTCGACGGTATCGCCTGCCTTGACCAGCACTTCGATGATCTTGGCCTTACCCGACGAGCCAATGTCCGGCACGTGGATGTCCTGCACGCTAGCGGCAGCCGGAGCGGCAGCGGATGCTGGCGCGGCCTCGGCAGCAGGTGCCGGTGCGGCCGCTTCGGCCTGCGCTGGCTTCTGTTCGGCCGCAGGTGCCTCAGGGGCCGCATCAGCGGCACCCTCGGCTTCCAGAACCAGGAGTTCGTCGCCTTCTTTCAGGCGATCACCCAGCTTGACTTTCAGTTCCTTGACGATGCCGGCCTTTGGCGCCGGAATCTCCATGGAGGCCTTGTCGGACTCCAGGGTCAGCAGGCTTTGGTCAGCCTCGATACGGTCACCGACCTTGACGAACAGCTCGATGATTTCACCTTCACCGCTGCCGATGTCAGGTACGCGAATGAGTTCGCTCACTTAAAAATACTCCTCAGCAGTCCAATGGGTTGCGCTTGTCCGGGTCGATGCCGAACTTGACGATGGCGTCAGCCACAACCTTGGGTTCGATCTCGCCACGGTCAGCCAGCGCTTCCAGGGCAGCCAGTACCACGAAGTGACGGTCTACTTCGAAGAAGTGACGCAGCTTCTTGCGGCTGTCGCTGCGACCGTAACCGTCGGTACCCAGGACCTTGAACTCTTTGCTCGGCACCCACTGGCGGATCTGCTCGGCGAACAGCTTCATGTAGTCGGTGGAAGCGATGACTGGCCCCTTGCGGCCGCTCAGGCACTGCTCGACGTAGGTCTGCTGTGGCTTCTGGCCAGGCTTGAGGCGGTTGGCACGTTCCACGGCCAGGCCGTCGCGACGCAGTTCGTTGAAGCTGGTGACGCTCCACACGTCGGCACCGACGTTGAACTCTTCACGCAGAATCTTCGCCGCTTCGCGCACTTCGCGCAGGATGGTGCCCGAACCCATCAGCTGCACGTGGTGTGCGGCTTCGCGAGTGTCTTCCTCGAGCAGGTACATACCCTTGATGATGCCTTCCTCGGCACCGGCCGGAATGGCTGGCTGCTGGTAAGACTCGTTCATCACGGTGATGTAGTAGAAGATGTCCTGTTGTTCTTCGGTCATCTTCTTCATGCCGTCTTGGATGATCACCGCCAGCTCGTAGCCGTAGGTCGGATCATAGGTGCGGCAGTTCGGGATGGTACCGGCCATCATGTGGCTGTGACCGTCCTCGTGCTGCAGGCCTTCGCCGTTGAGCGTGGTACGGCCGGCGGTGCCGCCGATCAGGAAGCCACGGGTACGGCTGTCGCCAGCGGCCCAGGCCAGGTCGCCGATACGCTGGAAGCCGAACATCGAGTAGAAGATGTAGAACGGCAGCATAGGCTGGTTGTGGCAGCTGTAGGAAGTACCGGCAGCGATGAACGACGACATGGCGCCGGCTTCGTTGATGCCTTCTTCGAGGATCTGACCTTTCTTGTCCTCGCGGTAGAACATCACCTGGTCCTTGTCGACCGGCTCGTAGAGCTGGCCAACCGACGAGTAGATGCCCAGCTGGCGGAACATGCCTTCCATGCCGAAGGTGCGGGCTTCGTCAGGAATGATCGGGACGATGCGCTGACCGATTTCCTTGTCCTTGACCAACTGCGCCAGGATGCGCACGAACGCCATGGTAGTGGAAATTTCGCGGTCGCCCGAGCCGTCCAGGATCGCCTTGAGGGTTTCCAGAGGCGGGGTCGGCACGCTGAAGCTCTTGGCGCGACGCTGAGGCACGAAGCCGCCCAGGGCTGCACGGCGCTCGGCCAGGTAACGGGCCTCGGCAGAACCTTCTTCGGGCTTGTAGAACGGCAGGTTCTCCAGGTCCGCATCCTTGACGGGAATATCGAAGCGGTCACGGAAGTGACGCAGGCTGTCGACATCGACCTTCTTGGTGTTGTGCGCGGTGTTCTTGGCTTCGCCGGCACCGGTACCGTAACCCTTGATGGTCTTGGCCAGGATGACGGTAGGCTGGTCCTTGTGGTTGACCGCCTGGTGGTAGGCCGCATAGACCTTGTACGGGTCGTGGCCGCCACGGTTGAGCTTCCAGATCTCGTCGTCGGACAGGTCTTCGACCATGGCCTTGAGCTCTGGGGTGTTGAAGAAGTGCTCACGCACGTAAGCGCCGTCTTTGGCCTTGTAGTTCTGGTACTCGCCGTCGATGACTTCGTCCATACGGCGTTGCAGGGCACCGTTGGTGTCCTTGGCCAGCAGCGGATCCCAGAAGCGACCCCAGACCACTTTGTTGACGTTCCAGCCACCGCCGCGGAACACGCCCTCGAGTTCCTGGATGATCTTGCCGTTGCCGCGAACCGGGCCGTCGAGGCGCTGCAGGTTGCAGTTGATGACGAAGATCAGGTTGTCCAGCTTCTCGCGGCCGGCCAGGGCGATTGCGCCCAGGGATTCGGGCTCGTCGCACTCACCGTCGCCCATGAAGCACCAGACTTTCTGCTTGCCTGCCGGAATGAACCCACGGGCTTCCAGGTACTTCATGAAGCGTGCCTGGTAGATGGCCTGGATTGGGCCCAGGCCCATCGAAACGGTCGGGAACTGCCAGAAGTCAGGCATCAGCCAAGGGTGTGGGTACGAGGACAGGCCGTTGCCATCGACTTCCTGGCGGAAGTTGTTCATCTGCTCTTCGCTGATGCGGCCTTCCATGAAGGCGCGGGCGTAGATGCCCGGCGAGGCGTGGCCCTGGAAGAAGATCAGGTCGCCGCCGTGTTCTTCGGTCGGCGCCTGGAAGAAGTAGTTGAAGCCGATGTCGTACAGGGTGGCGCTGGAGGCGAAGCTGGAGATGTGTCCGCCCAGGTCCGAGTCTTTCAGGTTGGTGCGCACGACCATGGCCAGGGCGTTCCAACGCACCATCGAGCGAATGCGGCGTTCCATGAACAGGTCGCCAGGCATGCGTGCTTCGTGGGTGACAGGGATGGTGTTGCGGTATGGCGTGGTGATCGCATATGGCAGCTGGGAGCCACTGCGGGTGGCCAGCTCGCCCATACGGGTCATCAGGTAATGAGCGCGGTCTTCGCCTTCTTTGTCGAGGACCGACTCCAGGGCATCCAGCCATTCCTGGGTTTCGATTGGATCGAGGTCTTGCATGGCTTGCTCCAGGGCGGAAAGGCAACCAGAATCGATTGCCTGAGATTGCGACTGGCCTTATGGGCAGACGTCGTGAATTCTTGGATTACCGGGATCTTCGTCCGGCGCCGTGTAGTTTTACTACATTTGCTTTCGCATTTCATGCTTTTGCGCGACAGGCACAGTAGTAAAACTACATTTGTGCGACGTTTGGTCGCATCCTGGCTTGTGAGGAAAAACGTTCATGTTGGTTGGCAATGTTCCACGAACGGGTAACTGTTGATGTTCCATGCCACGAATTCGATGTTTTCAGCTATTTCCAACTTTTGTATGACAGTCCAACCGTGGTCCGGCTTTGCCTTGGCCGTCTTTCCTCATCCATTTCACGCCGATCAAGGATAGCCCATGCGCCTGCCTTTGCCTTGCCAGCTGCCTGCCGTTCTTCAACCACTGACCCTGCGCAACCAACAGTTTCTGCACGAGGCAGTGGCCGCACACCCCGAACTGGACTTGGGCAGTTGGAGCGAGTGGCATGCTCGGCAGTTCGACCAGGTGGCGGCCGTCAGCGACTTCGTGCTGACCCAGGTGCAGCGCGACCCGGGCCTGCTCTGCGGCCTGATGCGCAGCGGCGAGCTGGAGCGCAGCTACGGGCCAGGCGAGCTGCGCGGCCATGTTGCCAAGGTTGCCCAGGCGGCGCAAAGCGAGGACGAGCTTGCCCGCAACCTGCGTCGCGAGCGCAACCGCCAGCAGGTACGCATCATCTGGCGTGACATTACCCGCCAGGCCGATCTCGGTGAGACCTGCCGCGATCTCTCCGACCTGGCCGATGCCGCCATCGACGAGGCCTACCAGTGGTTGTACCCACGGCACTGCCAGCAATTCGGCACGCCGATCGGCAACCGCAGCGGCCACCCACAACACATGGTGGTGCTGGGCATGGGCAAGCTCGGTGCACGCGAGCTGAACCTCTCCTCGGACATCGACTTGATCTTCGCATTCCCCGAAGGCGGCGAAACCGAAGGCGTGAAACGCTCGCTGGACAACCAGGAGTTCTTCACCCGCCTGGGTCAGCGCCTGATCAAGGCCCTGGACCCGGTCACGGTCGATGGCTTCGTGTTTCGCGTCGACATGCGCCTGCGCCCTTACGGGTCGTCCGGTGCACTGGTGCTCAGCTTCAACGCGCTGGAACAGTATTACCAGGACCAGGGCCGCGACTGGGAACGCTATGCCATGATCAAGGCACGGGTAGTTGCAGGCGATCAGGCCGCCGGCGCTCAGCTGCAGGACATGCTGCGCCCGTTCGTCTACCGGCGGTACCTGGATTTCTCGGCCATCGAAGCCCTGCGCACCATGAAGCAGCTGATTCAGCAGGAAGTGCGGCGCAAGGGCATGGCGGACAACATCAAGCTGGGAGCAGGCGGCATTCGCGAAGTGGAGTTCATCGCCCAGGCCTTCCAGCTGATTCACGGCGGTCGCGACCTCAGCTTGCAGCAGCGGCCTCTGCTCAAGGTGCTGGCTACCCTGGAGGGCCAAGGCTACCTGCCCCCTGCCGTGGTCACCGAGCTGCGGGAGGGTTATGCGTTTCTGCGCTACACCGAGCACGCCATCCAGGCCATTGCCGACCGCCAGACGCAGATGTTGCCGGAGAACGAAACCGATCAGGCCCGTGTCGCCTACATGCTGGGCTACGCCGACTGGCAAGCCTTCGACGCTCAACTTGGCCAGTGGCGTGAGCGCATTGACTGGCATTTCCGGCAGGTCATCGCCGACCCCGACGAAGACGAAAGCGAAAGCGAGTTGGTGGTCGGCGGTGAATGGTCGCCGTTATGGGAGCAGGCCCAGGATGAAGAGGCTGCTGGCCGTCAGCTGGAGGAGGCCGGCTTCAAGCTGCCGGGCGAGGCCTTGCGGCGCCTGGCAGCTCTGCGCGCCAGCCCGCAGCTGCGTTCGATGCAGCGCCTTGGGCGCGAGCGGCTGGACGCCTTCATTCCGCGATTGCTGGCCCAGGCGGTCGAGCACGAGAACCCCGACCTGGTGCTTGAGCGAGTACTGCCGCTGGTCGAGGCCGTGGCCCGGCGCTCTGCCTACCTGGTATTGCTCACCGAGAACCCCGGTGCCCTGCGCCGTCTGCTGACCCTGTGCGCAGCCAGTCCATGGATTGCCGAGCAGATCGCACGCTACCCGTTGTTGCTCGATGAGTTGCTCAATGAAGGCCGCCTGTTCAGCCCGCCCCTGGCACCGGAGCTGGCCAGCGAATTGCGCGAGCGCCTCACGCGCATTCCGGAAGATGACCTGGAACAGCAGATGGAGGCGCTGCGTCATTTCAAACTGGCGCACAGCTTGCGCGTGGCTGCCTCGGAAATCAGTGGCAACCTGCCGTTGATGAAGGTCAGCGACTACCTGACGTGGCTAGCCGAGGCCATCCTCGACCAGGTGCTTGCCCTGGCCTGGCGCCAGACCGTTGCCCGCCACGGTCAGCCGATGGGCAGCGACGGCATACCCTGCGACCCGGGTTTCGTCATCATCGGCTACGGCAAGGTTGGCGGCCTGGAAACGGGCCATGGGTCGGACCTGGACCTGGTGTTCATCCATGATGGCGACCCCCAGGCCGAAACCGACGGCGCCAAGCCTATCGACGGTGCGCAGTTCTTCACGCGGCTGGGGCAGCGCATCATTCACCTGCTGACCACCCAGACCAACTCGGGCCAGCTGTATGACGTGGACATGCGTCTACGGCCCTCAGGCGCCGCGGGCCTGTTGGTCAGCTCGCTGGGCGCATTCGAGCGCTACCAGCAAAGCGAGGCCTGGACCTGGGAGCACCAGGCACTGGTCCGTGCCCGCGTGCTGGTGGGCTGCCCGCGGGTTGGACAGGCGTTCGAGAGGGTGCGGGCGCAGGTGCTGGGGCAACCCCGCGACCTTGAGAAGCTGCGTATCGAAGTCAGTGAAATGCGCGCCAAGATGCGCGCCAGCCTGGGCACGAAGGCCACTGTCGCCGGCACCGCACCCAACGCCTTCGAGCCGGGTATGCCCTTTGACATCAAGCAGGATGCGGGCGGTATCGTCGATATCGAATTTATGGTGCAATACGCCGCTTTGGCCTGGTCCCATGAACACACGGGCCTGGTTCGATGGACCGATAACATCCGCATTCTGGAAGAGCTGGAGCAAGTGGGGCTGATGCCTGCCGCCGACGCGGTGCTGCTGCGCGAGGTATACAAGGCATTTCGCGCGGCCTCTCACCGCCAGGCGCTGCAGAAGCAGGCCGGGGTGATCGATGCCGCGCAGTTTGCCGATGAGCGCCGCCAGGTGCGGCGTATCTGGAGCGAGCTCGGCCTGAGCTGAGCCCAGTCGAGGCGGCTCCTCAGGGTGAGGATCCGCCGTGAGTGAGGCGTGAAGCAGCCCCGGTGTTACACTGTCGGCCACATAGCCTGAATATAAAGAGGGGAGGCCGGGCTGAATTGCAGCCTGTCGCCTCCCCGAGCGTTTCTGGACCTAGCATGAGAATACTGATCATTGGCCCCAGCTGGGTCGGCGACATGGTGATGGCGCAGACCTTGTTCCAGTGCCTGAAACAGCAGCACCCCGACTGCGTGATCGATGTGCTGGCCCCCGAATGGAGCCGGCCAATCCTTGAGCGCATGCCCGAGGTGCGCCAGGCCTTGAGCTTCCCGCTCGGCCACGGTGCGCTGGAGCTGGCCACACGGCGGCGCATCGGCAAGTCGCTCAGCGGTCAGTACGACCAGGCCATCTTGTTGCCCAATTCGCTGAAATCGGCGCTGGTACCGTTCTTTGCCGGTATCCCCAAGCGCACCGGCTGGCGTGGCGAAATGCGTTTCGGTTTGCTCAACGATGTCCGCAAGCTGGACAAAGCGCGTTACCCGTTGATGATCGAGCGCTTCATGGCCTTGGCCTATGCCCCCGGTGCCGAGCTGCCAAAGCCCTACCCCCAGCCCAGCCTGCAGATCGAGCCACACAGCCGTGAAGCGGCGCTGACCAAGTTCGGCCTGGAGTTGGACCGTCCGGTGCTGGCGCTATGCCCAGGCGCTGAGTTCGGCGAAGCCAAGCGCTGGCCGGCCGAGCACTATGCCGCCGTGGCCGATGCCATGATCCGCCAGGGGTGGCAGGTCTGGCTGTTCGGCTCGAAAAGCGATCACCCAGTGGGTGAGCAGATCCGCGAACGGCTGATCCCTGGGCTACGCGAAGAGTCCGTGAACCTGGCCGGTGAAACCTCCCTGGCCGAGGCGATCGACCTGATGTCCTGCGCAGACGCCGTGGTCTCCAACGATTCCGGGTTGATGCATGTGGCAGCGGCGCTCAATCGCCCGCTGGTCGCCGTGTACGGCTCCACATCGCCTGGTTTCACACCGCCGCTGGCCAGCCAGGTCGAGGTGGTGCGCCTGGGCATCGAATGCAGCCCGTGTTTCGATCGCACCTGCCGCTTCGGTCACTACAACTGCCTGCGTCTGCTAGAACCCGGTCAGGTCATCGCCGCGCTGACCCGCCTGGGCGGTGCGAACATCATCGACGTGCTGACCGAGGTCGACTAAGTGCGGGTACTGATCATCAAGACGTCCTCGCTGGGTGATGTGATCCACACGCTGCCAGCGCTCACCGATGCAGCCCATGCCATCCCCGGCATCCGCTTCGACTGGGTCGTCGAGGAAGGTTTCGCAGAGATACCCAGCTGGCATCCGGCGGTCGATCAGGTTATTCCGGTGGCCATCCGTCGCTGGCGCAAGCACCTCTGGCAGACCGTTCGCAGCGGCGAGTGGAAGGCCTTCAAGCAGCGCCTGCGCGAGCGCCAGTACGACTTGGTGATCGATGCCCAGGGCCTGGTCAAGTCAGCATGGCTGACCCGCTATGTGAAGGCGCCGGTCGCAGGCCTGGACCGGTACTCGGCCCGTGAAGGCTGGGCCAGCCGCTTCTACGACCGACGCCTGTCGGTTGCGGTCGGCCAGCATGCCGTCGAGCGCGTGCGCCAGCTATTCGCCATGGCGCTGGCCTATGACCTGCCCGAGGGCATCGGCCGTTACGGCCTGGACCTTGAACGCTTGCAGTTGCCGCCGGCAGCGCCCTATGTGGTCTTCCTGCACGGTACCACCTGGGCCACCAAGCACTGGCCCGAGGCCTACTGGCGCGAGTTGGCCGAGCGCATGGGCCGGCGCAGGCTGGAAGTGCGCCTGCCCTGGGGCAACCCGGCCGAGAAGGCCAGGGCCGAGCGCATCGCCCAGGGCTTGAACAATTGCCAAGTGCTGCCCAAATTGAACCTGGCCGGCGTTGCACGGGTGCTGGCCGCTGCAAAGGCCTGCGTCGCCGTCGATACCGGCCTGGGCCACTTGGCCGCAGCCCTCGATGTACCGACGCTTTCGCTGTTCGGCCCGACCAACCCGGGCCTGACCGGCGCTTATGGACGGACCCAGATCCACCAGGCCAGTGACTGGCCGTGCGCACCCTGCTTGCAGAAGAAGTGCACCTACAAACCGAGCGCCGAAGACCTGCGCCGGTACGATCTGAACCGCGAGTGGCCACTGTGCTTCACTCGCCTGAATCCCGAGCATGTAGCGAGCCGCCTGAGCGCGCTGCTGCTGGCTGAGGATGTCCGTTGATGCAACTGGCTTTCGTACTTTACAAATACTTCCCCTTTGGCGGCCTGCAGCGCGATTTCATGCGCATCGCCCTGGAATGCCAGCAGCGCGGCCACCAGATCCGCGTCTACACGCTGATCTGGGAGGGCGATATTCCGCCAGGTTTCGAAGTGCTGGTGGCGCCGGTCAAGGCGATCTTCAATCATCGGCGCAATGAGAAACTCACCGCCTGGATGCAGGCCGACCTGGCCAAGCGTCCGGTGGACCGGCTCATCGGTTTCAACAAGATGCCTGGGCTGGATGTGTACTACGCCGCCGACGGCTGCTTCGAGGACAAGGCGCAGAACCTGCGCAGCGACCTGTACCGGCGTTGGGGCCGCTACCGGCATTTCGCCGAATACGAGCGGGCGGTGTTCGCCAAGGAGGCCGGTACCGAGATCCTGATGATCTCCGAGGTGCAGCAGCCGCTGTTCATCAAGCACTACGGCACGCCGGTCGAGCGTTTTCACCTGCTGCCGCCGGGCATCTCCCAGGATCGTCGTGCACCGCCCAACGCCGCTGAAATCCGTGCCGACCTGCGCAGGGAGTTCGATCTGGCCGAGGATGCGTTGCTGATCGTGCAGATCGGTTCAGGGTTCAAGACCAAGGGCGTGGACCGCAGCCTCAAGGCGTTGGCGGCATTGCCCACGGCCTTGCGCAAGCGCACCCGATTGCTGGTGATCGGTCAGGATGACCCCAAGGTCTTCCAGTTGCAGAGCGCGACGCTGGGCCTGGGCGACCAAGTGCAGTTTCTCAAGGGGCGCAGCGATATCCCGCGCTTCCTGCTGGGCGCCGACCTGCTGATCCACCCGGCCTACAACGAGAACACCGGTACCGTGCTGCTCGAAGCCCTGGTCGCGGGCTTGCCGGTGCTGGTGTCGCGCGTGTGCGGCTATGCCCACTACATCGCCGAGGCCGACTGCGGTCTGGTGCTGGACGAGCCGTTCGAGCAGGAGCAGCTCAACCGCTACCTGCAGCGTATGCTCGATGACCCCGCGGCGCGGGCCGATTGGTCGCGCAACGGCCTGGCGTATGCCGATACGGCCGACCTTTACAGCATGCCGCAGCATGCCGCCGATGTGATCCTAGGGCAGGAGGGCGCATGAAGTTGATCGTGGCAGAGCCCTTCAAGCGGCTTTGGGCGGGGCGCGATGCCTTCGAGGCGGTAGAAGCGCTGCAAGGCGAAGTCTATCGGGAACTTGAAGGGCGCCGTACCCTGCGTACGGAGGTCGCCGGCGAAGGCTTCTTCGTGAAGATCCATCGTGGCATCGGCTGGGGCGAGATCTTCAAGAACCTGCTCACGGCCAAGTTGCCGGTACTGGGCGCCGGCCAGGAGTGGCAAGCCATCGAGCGCCTGCATCAGGTCGGCGTGCCAACCATGACGGCCGTGGCCTTCGGTGAGCGGGGCGGCAATCCGGCCACCCAGCACTCCTTCATCATCACCGAGGAACTGGCGCCGACCGTCAGCCTGGAAGACTTCAGCATCGACTGGCTCCGGCAGCCGCCTGCGCCACGCCTCAAGCGTGCCCTGATCGCGCGCGTGGCCGAGATGACCGGTGGCATGCACCGTGCCGGCGTCAACCACCGGGACTGCTACATCTGTCACTTCCTGCTGCACACCGACCGGCCCGTGACGGCCGATGATTTCAAGCTGTCGGTGATCGACCTGCACCGCGCCCAGACACGCCCCGCCATTAGCCGCCGCTGGCGTAACAAGGACCTGGCCGCCCTGTACTTCTCAGCCCTGGACATTGGCCTGACCCAACGCGACAAGCTGCGTTTTCTGCGCAGCTACTTCCAGCGCCCGCTGCGTCAGGTCATGAAGGACGAAGCTGCACTGCTCGCCTGGCTTGAGCGCAAGGCGCAGAAACTCTACGACCGTAAACAACGCTATGGGGATGCACTCTGATGGCCAGTTGGACACTGGCGCCAGGTTACGAGCACCTGGCGAAGGATTTTGGCAGCCTCGAGGCGGTATTCGCCGTTCAGGGCGAACGCCTGACCCGTGATCCGCTCAGCGAAGTGGTGCGTGTCGAGCGTGAAGGCGTCAACTATTACGTCAAGCGCTACACCGGCGCTGGCAAGCACATGCGCCGCTACCTGGGCCGCCCACGTATCAAGGCCGAATGGCAGAACCTCAAGCAGTTCGCCAAGTGGGGCATTCCCACGGCCGAGGTGGTCGCCTGGGGGCTCGAACGCAATGGCCTGGCGTTCGGCCGTGGCGCGATGATTACCCGCGAGCTGCCCAACACCGAGGACCTCTCGGCGCTGGCCGAGCGCAACGATGCCCGCCTGGCCGATCGCGCCTGGGTGGACCACATCAGCCGCCAGCTGGCACGCCATACCCGGGTCATGCACGAGCACCGCTTCGCCCATAACGATCTGAAGTGGCGCAACCTGCTGGTCGATGACCAAGGGACGCTGTTCTTCATCGACTGCCCCACAGGTGATTTCTGGCGTGGGTTCATGTGGCGCCATCGCCTGATCAAGGACCTGGCCTGCCTGGACAAGGTCGCCAAGTACCACCTTTCGGCAACCCAGCGCCTGCGCTTTTACTTGCAGTACCGAGGCCGCGACCGGCTGAACGCCCGGGACAAGAAGCGCATTCGTCAGGTACTGGGCTTTTTCGAGGGAAGGGAATGACCGACTATATGGCCAGTGCAGACCGTGCCTTGCTCCAGCGCCATGGCCTGGACGACTTCGAGGCGCTGTGGGCACTCGAACTCGACGCGGTGGACGAGCCCAATACCGGCCGCGGCGGTTGGAGCAGCGTTTACCGCCTGGAACTCGAGGGCAAGGGCTATTACCTCAAGCGCCAGAGCGACTACCTTACCCGCAGCCTGCACAAGCCCTTTGGCGAGCCGACCTTCGCCCGCGAATTTCGCAATATCGTTCGCTACCAGAAGCTGCACATCCCTGCGCTGGAAGCCGTGTTCTACGGCGAGCGCAAGCAAGGTGGCCAGCATCGAGCCTTGTTGATGACCCGCGCGCTGGACGACTGGCACGACCTCGACAGCCAGTTGCTGCAATGGCCCGAACTCGATGCATCGGTGCGCATTGGCATGCTCCAGGCCTGCGGCCAGTTGGCGCGCACGCTGCACGGTGCTGGGCAGGTGCATGGTTGCTTCTATCCCAAGCACATTTTTCTGCGTAAGCGCAGAGAAGGCTGGGACGCGCAGTTGATCGACCTGGAGAAAACCCGTCCCTTGCTCTTTGGCATGCGTGACCGCCTCAAGGACCTCGAGCCCTTGCTGCGCCGGGCGCCGGTATGGAGTGACGGCGAGATACGTACATTGCTGGCAGCCTACCTCGCACAACCCATCGACAGCACGCTGGTCGAAACCTGGGTCAACCGCCTGGTACAACGCCGTCATCATAAGGAGGCTCGCTGATGCAGCTTTCCGAGCTGAAGGAAACAGGTCGCAGCCCATCGCTGCCGCTTGCCGTCAACCTCGCCGATGCCGCCGGTAGCGCTGAGCTGCAATTGCTCAGCCTGCTGCGCGTGCTGCCGGGCCAGCGTTACGTGGGGGCCGGGGTTTGGCGTGGCAGGCCGGTCCTGGCCAAGTTGCTGGTGGGCAGCAATGCCGCGCGTCACTTCCAGCGTGAGCTGCAAGGGGTAAAGCTGCTCGCGGCGCAGGGGCTGACCACGCCGGTACTGCTCGCCGATGGCCTGGTGGAAGGCGAGGGCGGCTGGCTGTTGTTCGAGTACCTTGATGGCGCCCAAAGCCTGGCCGATGCCTGGTCCGTGGTCGAGCACCTGCCTGTGCTTGCCGACGAGCAGCAGCAGGTGCTGGGCGAGGCCCTGGCGGCTGTGGCGCAGATGCACCGCCGGGGGCTGTGGCAGGAAGACCTGCACTTGGACAACCTGCTGCGTCATGCAGGCAAGCTGTACCTGATCGATGGGGCCGGTATCAAGGCTGAAACGCCAGGCCAGCAGCTTTCGCGTCCTCGCGTACTGGAAAACCTGGGTGTGTTCTTCGCGCAGCTACCCAAGCGGCTGGAGCCGTTCACCGAAGAGCTGCTGGTGCATTACCTGTTGGCCAATGCCGAGCACGCATTGCCCATGGAGGCCTTGCAGAAGCAAATAGACAAAGTCCGCGCCTGGCGCCAACGCGACTTCCTGGACAAGGCCGGCCGCGATTGTAGCCTGTTCAGTGTCGAGCGCAGCCTGATCGCCCTGCGGGCGGTGGTCCGTAGCGAGGCCCAGGCCCTGTTGCCAGTGCTTGAACAGGCGGATGCGCTGATCGATCGTGGGCACCTGTACAAGACTGGCGGCGCGGCCAGCGTGGCACGGGTCGAGGTGGATGGCCGCAAACGGGTCATCAAACGCTACAACATCAAGAACACTGTCCACTGGCTCAAGCGCTTCTGGCGACCGAGCAGGGCCTGGCACTCATGGATCGAAGGGCATCGCCTGTCATTTCTCGACATCGCTACCCCGCGCCCACTGGCGGTGCTGGAGCAGCGAGTGCTGGGATTGCGCACGCGTGCCTACCTGGTCACCGACTACATCGACGGCCCCGACCTCATCGAATGCTTTGCCCCCTTCGTCGAGCAGGGCGATGCGCCGGCCGAACAGGTGGAGGCCCTGGTGCAGCTCATGCAACAGCTGATCCGCGAGCGCATCAGCCACGGTGACTTCAAGGGCCACAACCTGTTTTGGGATCAGGGTCGGTGGTCGCTGATCGACTTGGACGCCGTGTGCCAGCACAGCAGCCAGGGCAGCTTCGCGCCGGCCTTCGCTCGGGACCGGGCACGATTGCTGCGCAACTGGCCGGCTGAAAGTGCCTTGCACCAACGGCTGGATCAGGTGCTGCCCACGTTGGCGGCATAAGCGGCAGGCAGAGCCAGCCAGTCGCTGCTTCGCCCCGGTTGGCGCACACGTATACGCCACTGGCCGTCGCGCCAGCGCAGGATTGCCCAGGCGGTGGTGGTCGCGGCAGGCTGTCCGGGTATCAGCAGATGGTAGTGATCGGCTAGCAGGTGGGCACGCACGGGCAAGGCATGGCCACCGGCGAGCAAGTAGGGTTGGCCATCGCTCTCGTACAGTTCACTCGCCCCTTCCAGTGATACCCCATCCGGGGTCGCGGGAAGCTGGCAGTGTTCCAGCAATGCGGTGAGGTCTGGCAGGCCGTCGTGCCACAGGACGGGTGAGTCGACGATCCACTCGCCTTCAGCGCTCCGTCTGACCGCCACCTTGCTGTAGGCATCGGGTTGCCTGGGATCGATGGCGCGCCAGCGATAACCGTCGAACGCCACCTGGTAGTACCGGCCTTGCTTGTCCTGGATGTAGTAGAGAGCCAGCCCTGCACGTTCGGATGGCTTTTCATACACGCCTTCGCTATGGATACCATCGATTCGGTAACGCAACTTGGCGGTGTCCGGGCGTACCTGGAAGGTAGGTGGTAGCATCAATGGCGGAGTAGGAGGCATGGCGCGAATGGCGCGCCTGATCACTGTCGTGCCGCCGATGCTGTTGATGCCATCGTTCATATGGGTAAAAGCCTCCACCATATGCTTGAGCACGCCTACCTGATCCTCCTTTTCCAGTGCTTCAAGGCTGTCCAGTACGCTCAGCACAGCGCGGGCGAATGCCAGCGGCGTCAGGGCACGGACCGGAATCACGAAGCTGATCAAATCGAGCATGATCCACAAGGCATGCAGGCTGGCCTCGCCCAGCAGCTCCTGTTTGGTATTAGTGCTGGCATCGACCGCCGATATGAACGCGCGGACCTCTGCCAAATAACAGGCATGCAAAAAATTGCCGGAGATGACCGGACGACTCAGCCGTTGAGCGAGCCCGCCCTTGCTCAACAGGCGCTCGGCGGTTTTGCGCCGGGCCAAGGGCATGCGGTCGATCACGTAAGTGCGTAGATCCGGGCTGGCGCGAAGCGATCGGAGCAGCGCACGCGCATTGGCGTATTCGCGCCATGGCCTGCGATCCGGTGCATCTGGCGCATACACCAGAAAGCGCTGCATCTGGGGTGTTTCAGGCGTGATCAGCAATACCCCCTGTACGGTGTGCCCGGCAATCAACAACTGCCGGACACTCAGGCGGTTCTCTTGCACCAAGGGGCGCCAGTCGCTGTCGGGGTAGTTGAGAACGGCCCTGCTCCAGCGATAACCCTGTTCGAGCGGGTCGGGTATGAAGTGGCCAGCATAGCGGGCCTTGGCGGCCTCTGCCCGCATGCGAGCACAGTTGATTCGGGCATGTGCATCCCGTCGCCACTGCCCTTGCGCGAGGTCGATCAGGTGGCTGCGCAGGAAACGCGAATAGCTGTCGCCGACATTGAGTTCACGGACCATCTGGCGAGCCTGCGCAGGGGACAAGCCTTGAATGTTCGTCTCGTCCCTATGGTGGACGCGAGCGGTTAGCCAATAGTCCAGGTCTAGCAAGCCCACGTTCAGCAACGCCAACTGATCCAGGCTGTAGGTTTGCCTGACCAACTCCACGGTGTTCCCTGTCTGCGGTCGGCTAGCGATGGGTATATAGCTGCTGGGCTGACCGGGAGGCATCACCGGGCCGGTCTGACGGGCAATGGTGACACTGATGAAGATCTGCTCCGGTGCCAGATCGAGTTGGTGGTCCAATCTCAGGCGCTCGCTGAGGCGGGCACGGGTCCACTGCAGCAGGCTGTTACGTTCGGTGAATTGTTCAAGCGTAGGAATGCCCGGCGCTGCGGCCTGATCAATGGCCACGATCAGCTCTTGCATCGTCTGCATGATATGCGTGAGCCCTTGGGTAGAGGTCTTCTTGAGCCAGGCAGGAGCGTGCTTTTCAAGCAGCAGGCCATAACGCGTCGGCATCGCTGCCTTGCTGGTCACCCAGGGCAGCAGGTCTGCGGCCTTGGTCAGGCGCTCGGCAAAACCCGGTTGATCCATGGGTTGGCTACTCCATGCCTCGTTCAATCGCCCATGCTGGGCATCGATCAAGGCCTGGATCTGGACTTCCACAAGATCGTCGGGCAGCCAGTCGTAACGCAGTCGCTGTGCGTTATGGGCGCGGTCGGCATCAGCCGGCGCCAGCAGCGTGAGCATCGGCTGACTTTGCAGGGGATCATCCAGCCGCTCGCACAGCTCCAGGTGCAGGCTCTGAACATCGGCGAACGCTTCGATGCCGTGGGAGAGGCTGCATAACAAGGCTGGGCCGCTGACCGCATCGCCCGTCATCATCTGCCCCTCGACACCGCCTTGTACAAGCAGTACGGCGCCTGGCAAGTAGGCCCTCCAGTTGGGTCGTGAGCAGTCGAGCAGCAGGCGATAGAGCTGTGGACGCCTGGACGCCTCGATGCCTTGGCGAGCCCAGGACATGGGTTGGTCAAGGCACGTCTGTAACAGCGATGCCGCCACAGGCTCCAGTGTTGCGTCAGTGATGCGCAGGTCCATTTCGGCCTGAAGCTGTTGTCGCCGAAGCGCAATGAGCCGAGTACGGCGGTTATTGCCTGTTGCGTCCGGCAGGTTCCAGTAGTCTGCAAGCGCGCCGAAGAACTGTTGCCGGCCCGCCACCGGTGGAAGCTGCAAGTCTGGTGAGGGCAGGGGGGACAACAGGGCAGTGATTGCCGCGTCGAATGACTCGAAATGTTGCAAGGGTGAGACGGATGGCATGATGCGAGCTCCTTTAGAGAGATCGCGAGCCTGGGCGATATGGCAGGGGCATGCGTGCTAACCCGCTACTGCCATTACGCAGTAAGGCGCGGCTGCCAGACCACGCCCCCGTTGCCTATAGGCCGTGGCGCTGGGCCATCCGGCGTCGCCAGTTGTGTAGGCATTGCTCAAGTTGCGCCGGGCTCTGGATGTGCTGGCGGCGCGCCTGGCTCAGCAGAATCAACGCCAGCTCGGCGGTCACCTGTGCGTCGGCGCTGGCGTGATGACGCGCCTGTACCTGCAGCCCGAAACGCGCCACCCAGTCATCGAGCCCGGCCTCTCGCAACACCGTGTCGGGATTGAGCATGGGTGCCATCTCGGCCACATCTAGGAAGGGTATTTGCAGACGATAACCCAGGCTCTGTTTGAGGGCCCGTGCAAGCATGCGTTCGTCGAATGGCGCGTGGAATGCCAGTACCGGGCTGGTGCCAATGAACTCGAGCAGGTCAAGCAGTGCGTGCCCTGGGTCGCACCCCGCTGCCAGAGCGCTTGGGCCCAGGCCGTGTATCAGGACGCTGGGGTTGGTTTTCTGCTCAGGTCGGTACAGGGTTTGTTCGAACTGCTGCGAGAAGTCCAGCGCCCCGTCCTCGATAGCCACTGCGCCTATGGACAGCACTTGATCGCGGTTGGTGTTCAGGCCGCTAGTTTCCAGGTCAAGCACCACCCAGCGCTGCTCGCGCAGGGTGCAGGTGCCAAGCGCAGTGGGTGCAGGCAAGGCCGCCAGGCGTTCACGCTGCGAAAGCGCAAGCTGCGGAGCATGGGGACGCAGCCATGCGAACAAGCTCACAGCTGGTACCGCATGGCCAGGCTGCTCTGCAACCGCTGAGCTTGGCGCAGGGACTCGCGCAAGATGCGCCGGTCCAGGTGGTTGAGGCTATCTGGGTCCAGGCGGTTGGAGTAGGCCAGGTGCTCGCGTGCCTGGCGTTGATGTTGCTGCATGCGGGTCTGTTGGATGAAATGGTACGCCTCTTCGTACGCGGCGCCGTCCAGTGGGTTGATCACGCCCTTGCCCACCAGTTGGCGAATGCGCTCCAGGGTATTGCAGGCGCTGATCCCGTGAGCCAGCGCCAGCACACGTGCGCCGTCGACGAAGGGCGTCAGGCCCTGAACCTTGAGGTCCAGCGTGCCAGCCTTGTCAGCACCCTGGCGGGTCAGCACGAAGTCGCGCAGACGGCCCACAGGCGGGCGTTGGCGCAGGGCATTGTCAGCCAGCATGCGTTGGAAGATACGGTTGTCGCCTATCTGCTTCAGCAATGTGCTGCGCAACGCCTCGCAGGTGTGCTCATCGCCCCAGACCACCCGCAGGTCGAAGTAAATGCTCGAGCCCAGGAGGTTTTCCGGGCTGGCCTCACGCACGAAGCCGGCAAAGCGCCGCGACCACTCGCTGTGCGACAGGCACAGCGCAGGGTTGCCGGCCATGACATTGCCCTTGCACAGCGTAAAACCGCACTGCGCCAGGCATTGGTTGATGTACTGCGCCAACGGTAGCAACCGCGCCCGAATGGCCTGGGCTTCGGTGTCATCGGCCGCGTCGAAAAGAATGCCGTTGTCCTGGTCGGTGTGCAGGGTCTGCTCGCGCCGCCCCTCACTGCCAAAACAGAGCCAACTGAACGGCACCCCCGGATCGCCACGCTCTGCCAGCGCCAGTTCGATGACTCGGCACACCGTGTGGTCGTTGAGCAAGGTGATGATTTGGGTGATCTGTGTAGAGGAAGCACCGTGTGCGAGCATGCGCTCGACCAACTGGCTGATTTCGCCTCGCAGGGAAACGAGGGTGTCCAGGCGCGGTGCATGACGAATGGTGCGTGCCAAGTGAACAAGGTCTACCCGCTGCAGGGAAAACAGATCGCGCTCGGACACCACCCCACACAATCGCCGGTTCTCCACCAGGCAGACGTGCGCGATGTGTCGCTCGGTCATTGCCATGGCGGCATCGAAGGCACTTGCCTGGGGGCTCAGGTAGAACGGTGCGGCGGTCATGTGCCGCGCCACGGGTGCACCCAGGTCGGCATCGGCTGCGGCCACCACCTGGCGCAGGTCGCGCAAGGTGAAAATGCCCGTGGGCTGGCGCTGCCCATCGACGATCACGATCGAGCCAACCTGCTGCTCATGCATCAGCCTTACGGCTTCGCGCAGCGGAGTCTCAGGGGCGCAGGCCACGGGATGACGCATGGCCAGTTCGCCCAGCGGTGTATTCAGGGAGTACTGGGTGCCCAGGGTCTGCACCGCCTGCTGACGGACTTGTTGGTTGACTTGGTCCAGCAGGCTGCTGACCCCTCGCAAGGCGAAATCGCGGAACACCTCGGAGAGGGAAAAGACGCGGATGAATGCCGCTTTGTTCAGTTGCAGGCAGAAGGTGTCGTCACCGGCCAGGTGCTCCGTACGCGTGGCTCGCTCGCCGAGCAGGGCCGCCAATGGAAAACACTCGCCATGGGTAATCTCGAACGTGGTCTCAACCCCCGGTTTGACCAGGTGCTGCCGTTCACCGACGACGCGGCCCTGCTTGACGATGTAGAAATGCTCAACCGGCCCGTCGCTTGGCTTGATGATGCTTTCGCCGCTGGCGTAGAAGCGCAGCTGGCACTGCTCGACCAGATAGGCCAGATGGCTCTGCTCCATCTGATTGAAGGGTGCAAAGCGTTGGAGGAATTGCAGGGTGCCCTGAATGTTCTGCAGCACCGCAGTTCTACCCGCTTGCTGGTAGGCGTCTTTTTTGCTCATCGACCTGACCGTATCGCTACGCCGAACTATATATATCTATCTATAGGGCCGGCTTTGTTGTTTTCGGCGTTCATGGTCGGCCTGCAGGGGCTTGGTGCCCATTGGACGTAAGTCTAGGGCGCGACCACGTCAATGATCCGACGAAAGGTAAATCGGGTGTCGGAAAATCCGCGGTCTTACCTGTAGAGCGAATGGATACGAGACGACCATGTCTGAGCACACCGATATTTTGAGCGACGCAGAGCGCGCGGCACTGGCTGCTGTGAGCGCGCCACCGCCTGCCCGGCCGGTGGTGCTCGTGGTCGACGACAATCCGGTCAATAGCGAAGCCTTGATGTTGTACCTCAAAAGCAAGGGTATCGACGGCATGACGGCCGATGGCACCCAGGAGGCGCTGTTCAAGCTTCATTACGAACCTCGAATCGCGCTGATGATCACCGATCTGCGGATGCAGCCCGAGGATGGGCTGTCCCTTATCCACAAGGTGCGCGAGATGCCGGAGGCGGACCGGGCCGCGCTTTCGATCATCGTGGTATCAGGCGATACCGATGTGAAAGAGGCCGTTGATGTCATGCACCTGGGGGTTGTGGACTTTCTGTTGAAGCCCGTGGACCTCACGAAGCTGCTCGAACTGGTGAAGCGCGAACTGAAGATGGCCTGACGCGCAAGCGGGGCCCTAAGGCCCCGCCGATCAACGCTGCAAGCAGCTCACTTTACCCACCGGTCGTTCAAAGTCCGTTGCGTGCCTTGAACTCACGGCGACGGCGATGCAGCACAGGCTCGGTATAGCCGTTGGGTTGCTTGGCGCCTTCGAGTACCAGCTCGACTGCCGCCTGGAAGGCAACGTTGTCGTCGAAGTTGCCCGCCATCGGGCGATACAGCGGGTCGCTGGCGTTCTGCTTGTCGACCACCGCCGCCATGCGCTTGAGGCTTTCGAGCACCTGCTCCTGGCTAACTACGCCATGGCGCAGCCAGTTGGCCAGCAACTGGGCAGAAATGCGCAAGGTGGCACGGTCCTCCATCAGCCCCACGTTGTTGATGTCGGGCACCTTGGAGCAACCCACGCCCTGGTCGATCCAGCGAACCACATAGCCCAGGATGCCCTGGGCATTGTTGTCCAGCTCGTTGCGGATTTCCTCGTCAGACCAGTTGGGGTTGGTCGCCAGCGGAATGGCCAGGATGTCATCGACCGAAGCCGGTGTGCGCGAAGCCAGCTCGCGCTGGCGCGCCTGCACGTCCACCTTGTGGTAATGCAGGGCGTGCAGGGTGGCGGCCGTTGGCGAAGGCACCCACGCGGTATTGGCACCGGCCAGCGGGTGAGCGATCTTCTGCTCCAGCATGGCGGCCATCAGGTCGGGCATGGCCCACATGCCCTTGCCGATCTGCGCACGCCCTTGCAGGCCGGTGGCAAGGCCTACATCGACGTTGTTGTTTTCATAGGCGCCGATCCACTTCTCGTTTTTCATGGCGCCTTTGCGCACGACCGGGCCTGCTTCCATGGAGGTATGGATTTCGTCGCCAGTGCGGTCGAGGAAGCCCGTATTGATGAACACCACGCGCTCGGCAGCGGCCTTGATGCAGGATTTGAGGTTGACCGTTGTGCGGCGCTCCTCGTCCATGATGCCGACTTTGACGGTATTGCGCTTCATGCCCAGCAGGTCTTCGACCCGGCTGAATATCTCGGCGGCGAACGCCACTTCTTCCGGGCCATGCATCTTCGGCTTGACGATGTACACACTGCCGGTACGGGTGTTGCGACGGCTAGTGGTGCCGTTGAGGTTGTGCAGCGCCATGAGGTTGGTGAACAGACCGTCCTGGATACCTTCCGGGACTTCGTTGCCTTGGGCGTCGAGGATGGCCGGGTTGGTCATCAGGTGACCCACGTTGCGCACGAACAGCAGCGAGCGACCATGCAGGGTGACGCTGCCCCCGTTGGGCGCTGCGTACTCGCGATCAGGGTTCATGGTGCGGGTGAACGTCTTGCCGCCTTTGCTGACGCTTTCGGCCAGGTCACCTTTCATCAGCCCCAGCCAATTGCGATACACGACCACCTTGTCGTCGGCATCGACTGCCGCCACGGAGTCTTCGCAGTCCATGATGGTGGTCAGTGCCGATTCCATTAGGATGTCCTTGACGCCTGCAGCATCGGTGCTGCCCACCGGGGTACTGGCATCGATCTGGATTTCGAAGTGCAGGCCGTTGTGCTTGAGCAACACGGCAGTCGGGGCGTTGCTGTCGCCGTGGAACCCAACCAGTTGGGCATCGTCGCGCAGGCCGGTGTTGCTACCGCCTTTGAGGGTGACGACCAACTGGCCGGCCTCGATGCGATAAGCCGTGGAATCGACGTGCGAACCTGCCGCCAGCGGTGCCGCTTCATCGAGGAAGGCACGGGCGAAAGCGATCACTTTGTCGCCACGTACCTTGTTGTAGCCTTGCCCCTTCTCGGCACCGCCTTCGTCGCTGATGGCGTCGGTGCCGTAAAGCGCGTCGTATAGCGAGCCCCAGCGGGCATTGGCGGCGTTCAGGGCAAAGCGTGCGTTCATGACCGGTACCACCAACTGCGGACCGGCCATGTGGGCGATTTCTTCGTCCACATTTTGCGTGGTGGCCTGGAAATCGTCGGCTTGTGGCAGCAGGTAACCGATTTCCTGAAGGAAAGCCTTGTAAGCCGGGGCGTCGTGGGCCTGGCCTTTGCGGGCCTGATGCCAGGCGTCGATCTGGGCTTGCAGCTCGTCGCGCTTGGCGAGGAGGGCTTTGTTCTTTGGAGCGAGGTCGTTGATGATCTTTTCAGCACCTGCCCAGAACTGCTCGGCGACGATGCCGGTTCCGGGGATGGCTTCGTTGTTCACGAAGTCGTACAGGACCTTGGCGACCTGAAGGCCACCGACTTGAACGTATCCAGTCATTGCTTGCCTCACTCTGCTCAGCTATTTCGCTCTTTTGTATTGAGCCTGTAGCGCTTCTCCTCGCACGGCACCAGTGCATGCCTCCGGTAGGAGCCCGGACGCGGCTGGGTGCGGTTTGCCTGCCTGACGGCAAGCAGCGTGCATTCTTCACAGGCGCCTCGACAGACCTTCAAACGACGTTGTGTAGTCCGCGCCCACGGATACTACATGAAGCAGCCGGCTGGGCACTATCAGACTAAAAGCGGCGTCAGGCGACCTGTTGGTCGCACAAGATCGTGCAAGGAAACGCCATGTTCGCAAAAAACGGAGTGATTGTTCCAGATAAATCTAAAAACAGTACACGATTTATAAGTCAGATTGCCCTGCGGCAGGTTGACGCGCCGTGCCTATACTGTGGCGACACCCCGGCCCCTGCAGGGCCTGAACCCCACTCGAGGAACATCCCGTGGAACATCTTGTGCTTACCGCGATCGCCCCGGACAAGGCTGGCCAAGTCGAGCGGATCGCCCAGTGCATCGCTGATTTCGAGGGCAATTGGCTGGAAAGCAGCATGTCGCGCATGGCTGGGCAATTTGCCGGCATCCTGCGGGTAGCAGTGCCGGCGGATCGGTATGACGCGTTGGTAGACGCGCTTGGGGCATTGTCCGCACACGGCATTCGCGTGCAATTGGCAGAAAGTGGCGGCGAGCCTACCCATGCATCCAAACCCTTTGGCATGGACCTGGTTGGTAACGACCGGCCAGGGATCGTGCGCGATATCACCCGTGTGCTGGCCGAGCTGAACGTGAACGTCGAACGGATCGCCACGCAGGTACGTCCGGCACCGATGAGCAACGAACCGCTGTTCCATGCCGAGGCCCTTCTGGCAGTGCCCGCGTCCCTTCCTCTGGAGCAACTGCAGCAACGTTTGGAGGCCCTGGCCGATGACTTGATGGTGGAGTTGCGACTACGCGCGGATGAGTGAATGCCGATCGCGCTTGCAGTAAAGCTTGCAGGGGTTATCCCTATTTAAAGGGGACGGCCTTGTGGATAAGCTGGGGCTATCGCGCCCGAGCGCCCGGCCTGCAAGGGCTGCGGAGATTTGATCGAAAATTGATCAATGCAGAGGGGGTTGTTCACAAACGACGGGGAAGAGGGTGTGGATAAGCTCTGGAGATGTCTCTGCAGCCTTTGGAAACCAAGGTATACAGAGACATGATCATTTTTTGATCAGCGGCTTTTACGCAAACTCCACCACGCATCGACGCTGTACAGCGCCAGCCCCGCCCAGATGAACATGAATGCCGTGAGCGTGCTTGGGGACAGATGCTCGTCGAACAGCCATATGGCCTGGAGCAAGACCAGCGTTGGTGCCAGGTACTGCAGAAAGCCCAGCGTGGTGTAAGGCAGGTGCCGTGCGGCAGCGTTAAAGCACACCAGCGGCACCAGCGTCACAGGGCCTGCAGCCATGAGCCACAAGGCCTCGCTTGTGGTGTAGAACGTGCCTTGCGCGCTCATGGCGGCGGGGTGCAGCAGCAGCCAGCCAAGCGCCAGCGGTACCAGCATCCAGGTCTCGACCACCAGCCCGGGCAGGGCCGCCACGGGGGCTTGTTTGCGAATCAGCCCGTAAAACCCGAAGGTCAGCGCCAGTGCCAAGGATACCCAGGGCAAGCTGCCCACTTGCCAGACCTGTTGCATCACGCCGAGCGCGGCCAGGCCGACCGCCAGCCACTGCAGGCGGCGCAGTCGCTCGCCGAGGATGAGCATGCCGAGCAGGACGTTGATCAGCGGGTTGATGTAGTAGCCAAGGCTGGCCTCGAGCATGCGTCCATTGTTCACCGACCAGACATACGTCAGCCAATTGGCTGCGATCAATGTGCCGCTCAACGCCAGGATGGCCAGGCGCCGCGGGTTGTCGCGCAGGTCACGCCACCAGCCGGGGTGCTTCCAGAAGGCGAGCAGTACCGAGCCGAACAGTGCTGACCACAGCACACGGTGGACGATGATCTCCACGGCGGGCACGCTCTGGATGGCTTTGAAGTACAGGGGGAACAGGCCCCAGATGATGTAGGCGCTCAGGCCCAGGAGATACCCGCGACGCGGGTTTGCAGCGTGCATGCAGAGTCCTTGCTTAAGATGCTGATTAACGGCAGTTATTGTAGACAGAGCCGACGGTCGATCTAGAACAACTTGAGTGGGGCCTCATCGAGGGCGGCCATTTGCTCACGCAGCGCCAGAATCTGATCGCCCCAGTACCGCGGCTGACCAAACCAGGGGAAGCTGGGTGGGAATGCCGGGTCATCCCAGCGACGCGCCAGCCAGGCACTGTAGTGCAGTTGACGCAGGGCACGCAGCGGCTCGATCAACGCCAGCTCGCGCGGGTCGAAGTCGTGAAATTCGTTGTAGCCCTCAACCAATTCGGCCAGCTGGCCCTGACGCTCATCCCGATTGCCCGCCAGCAGCATCCACAGGTCCTGCACCGCAGGGCCCATGCGGCAGTCGTCCAGGTCAACTACATGGTAGATCTCGTCGCGGTGCATCAGGTTGCCCGGGTGCAGGTCACCGTGCAGGCGGATGGTCTGGTGCGGGGTGCGGGCATAGGCGGCTTCCACGCGTGCCAGCACATCGCGCGCAACCGATTCGAATGCGGGCAGCAATTCTCGGGGAACGAAATCGCCCTTGAGCAGTGTATCCAGCGAGTCATGCCCGAAGTTATCCACAGCCAGCGCCTCCCGGTGTTCGAACGGTCTGCTGGCAGCCACGGCATGCAGACGACCGATCAACTGGCCAAGGCGGTACAGCTGGTCGAGGTTGCCGGGTTCCGGGGCATGGCCACCACGTCGCGGAAACAGCGTAAAGCGAAAGCCACCGTGTTCGAACAGCGTGTTGCCTTGATGCTGCAGGGGCGCTACCACCGGCACTTCGCAGGCGGCCAGTTCGGCCGTGAAGCGGTGCTCCTCGACGATGGCTGCATCGCTCCAGCGTCCGGGCCGGTAGAACTTGGCGATCAAGGGCTGCTCGCCCTCGATACCCACCTGGTAAACGCGGTTTTCATAGCTGTTGAGCGCCAATACCCGCGCATCGCTGAGAAACCCCAGGGATTCCACGGCGTCGAGCACCAAGTCGGGGGTAAGTGTGGCGAACGGGTGGGACATGATGACTCCGGCGGTAGGCAGCGTGGTCCTCATGTTACCGCGTTGGCCAGCCAGGCGCCGCAGGGGACTCGGCCATTTGCCAGGGCCGCGACAGGTCAGGCCGGGATGCCAATCACCACATCAGCGGCAGAGAACTGCACACGCAGAGCGCTACCCACTGTCACCTGGTGCTCTGCCAGCCAGGCCGGTTCGGCGAAGGCGCACAGGATCTGACCATTGCCAAGCGCAAGGCGCACTTCGTGGGGGCCGTCGGTGCCCGTGAGAAGCGCGTCCACGGTCACCTGCAGGCAATTGTGCTGTTGATCCGCCTGGTCGCTGTGGCCCAGCAGGCGCACCCAGCCTGCCTTGAGCAAGGCCACCACCGTCGTGCCCAGGGTTAGCCCCAGGCGCTCGGTGCTGTCGTGGGTGATCAAGGCTTGGATCTGTAACCCCCCACTTAGTGCGAGCCCAACTCGGTCATGCCATCCCACGCGATGCAGGTCGCTGACCTGCCCTTGCAGCTGGTTTCGGGCGCTGGTGCGCAGCATCAGGCGACCGAGCAGGTCAAGGTCGCTCACATCATCGGTGGCTTCGAGTAACTGAGCCTGCAGGGCTTGCAGACGCTGATACAGCCGCAGCACCCGTTCGCCTTCGGCAGACAGGCGTGCCCCCCCGCCACCGCGACCACCAGTGCTGCGCTCCACCAGAGGGCTGCTGGCCAGGTTGTTGAGTTCATCGATGGCATCCCAGGCAGCCTTGTAGCTCATGCCGGCAGCCTTGGCGGCGCGGGTAATGGAACCCTGCTCGGCAATATGCTGCAAGAGGGCCACGCGCTGTGGGCGGCAGGTAATGTGGTGGGTCAGTGGGACAGGTAGGGGCATGGGCATCCGACCGGTTCGGTGATGGGCCAGTGTACGGGGTGGGCGTAGCGTACCACTGCGTCGCCATCACTGGTCTGCAGGCTATGCATGGCCGGGCTTGGGTGTACGTGCCAGGCAATAGACGTCCACACGTGCGGCACCTGCCTTGCGCAGGACCTGTGCAATAGCCTGCGCCGTCGCACCGGTGGTCAGTACATCGTCGACGAGCGCGACATGTTGGCCGTGCAGGCCATCGCACACGGCGAACGCCTGGCGCAGGTTGCGCCATCGAGCCTTGGCGCTCAAATGCTGTTGGGCCGTGGTGTGGCGGGTGCGTACCAGCAGATGTTCGACACAGGGCACTGCCAATTGCCTGGACCACCAACGCGCCAGCATCGCGGCCTGGTTGAATCCCCGTTCGCGCAGCCGGCGCTGTGCCATGGGTACGGGAACCAGCACGTCGGGACGGGGCAGGTCTTCGGCGTAGTGATGGCTCAATGCATGACCGGCAATCTCAGCCATCAGGCGTCCCAGCGGCCACTGGCGGTTGTGCTTGAATCGACTGATCAGGGTGTCCACCGGAAAGGTGAAATGCCAGGGTGCAAGCACCCGTTCGAATGCTGGCGGCCTGCGGTTGCACTGCCCGCACTCCATGCCTGCCATGGCCAGAGGCAGGGCGCAGCGTATGCAGTGGTCATCATCCAGCCAGGGCAATTGTTGTTCACATGGCTCGCACAGTGCGTAAGGTTGCAACGCAGGTGCACTGCATAAACCACATGTCTGGTTAATTACTGACCATTTGTAAACCAGTCTTTTAAGCATAAGTTGACAGTTCATGGGCCTTCCCTGACTATTTCGGCTATCCGTGAAGCGCGGGCGTTCTCCTTGCCCGGCGCTTGCTAGAGCCTAAACAAGGAAACGCCGATGAGCGCCAGCACAACTGCAACAACACGTCACGACTGGTCCCTGGCCGAGGTCAAGGCGCTGTTCCAACAGCCGTTCAACGACCTGATCTTCAACGCACAGGCCGTACACCGTGCGCATTTCGATGCCAACCGGGTGCAAGTCTCCACGTTGCTGTCGATCAAGACCGGTGCCTGCCCCGAAGACTGCAAGTACTGCCCGCAGTCCGGCCACTACAACACCGGCCTGGAAAAGCAGAAGCTGATGGAGGTGCAGAAGGTGCTCGAGGAGGCCGCGCGCGCCAAGGCGATCGGTTCTACGCGCTTTTGCATGGGCGCTGCGTGGAAGCACCCTTCGGCCAAGGACATGCCCTATGTGCTGGAGATGGTCAAAGGTGTCAAAGCCATGGGCCTGGAAACCTGCATGACCCTCGGCAAGCTCGACCAGGAGCAGACCCAGGCGCTGGCCCAGGCGGGCCTGGACTATTACAACCACAACCTCGATACCTCCCCCGAGTTCTACGGCAGCATCATCACCACTCGCACCTACGCCGAGCGCTTGCAGACCCTGGCCTATGTGCGCGATGCCGGCATGAAAATCTGCTCTGGCGGCATCCTCGGCATGGGCGAGACACTCGATGACCGCGCAGGCCTGCTGATCCAACTGGCCAACCTGCCCGAGCATCCGGAGTCCGTGCCGATCAACATGTTGGTCAAGGTGGCCGGTACGCCGCTGGCCGATGAGGCCGACGTCGATCCGTTCGACTTCATCCGCATGCTGGCGGTGGCCCGTATCCTCATGCCCAAGTCGCACGTGCGCCTTTCGGCAGGCCGTGAGCAGATGAACGAACAAATGCAGGCCTTGGCCTTCCTGGCCGGTGCCAACTCGATCTTCTACGGTGAAAAGTTGCTGACAACGGCCAACCCCCAGGCCGACAAGGACATGCAGCTGTTCGCACGCCTGGGGATCCAGCCTGAAGCCCGTGAAGAGCACGCCGACGAAGTGCACCAGGCTGCGATCGAGCAGGCGCTGGTCGAGCAGCGCAACGACGCGTTGTTCTACGACGCAGCGTCGGCCTGACATGGCCTTCGACCTGGCCGCGCGGCTGGCCGAACGGCGCGCGGCGGACCTTTACCGACAGCGCCCTTTGCTGGAAGGCCCACAAGGGCCAAGGCTGGTGGTCGATGGCCAGCCGCTGCTGGCCTTCTGCAGCAACGATTACCTGGGCCTGGCGAATCACCCCGACGTGGTCGCTGCCTGGCAGGCGGGTGCCGATCGCTGGGGTGTAGGTGGGGGGGCTTCGCACCTGGTCATAGGCCACACCACGGCACACCACCAACTTGAGGAAGCATTGGCCGAACTAACCGGGCGGCCGCGAGCGCTGCTGTTCTCCACCGGCTACATGGCCAACCTGGGGGTGATCACCGCTTTGGTGGGCAAGGGCGATACGGTGTTGCAGGACCGCCTGAACCATGCCTCGTTGCTCGACGGCGGCCTGCTTAGCGGCGCGCGCTTCAGCCGTTACCTGCACAATGATGTTGGCAGCCTGAGTGACCGTCTGGCCAAGGCTACAGGCAATGCGCTGGTCGTGACCGATGGCGTGTTCAGCATGGACGGTGATGTAGCCGATTTGCCGGCGCTGGCCCAGGCGGCCCGTGCGCGCAACGCCTGGCTGATGGTGGACGATGCCCACGGCCTGGGCACCCTGGGTGCGGGCGGCGGTGGGGTCGTCGAGCACTATGGCCTTGGCGTGGACGATGTCCCGGTACTGGTCGGTACGCTGGGCAAGGCGTGCGGTACGGCGGGTGCGTTCGTGGCAGGCAGTGAAGCGCTGATCGAGGCGCTGATCCAGTTCGCCCGGCCCTACATCTACACCACCAGTCAGCCGCCCGCTTTGGCCTGCGCCACCCTCAAGAGCCTTGAGCTGGTGCGGACACAGGCCTGGCGGCGCGAGCACCTGGCGGCACTGATACAACAATTTCGCGAGGGCGCAGAACAACTGGGCTTGCGCCTGATGGAGAGCCAGACGCCGATCCAGCCGATTGTCATCGGTGACAGCGCTCAAGCGCTTCGCCTGTCGCGGTTACTGCGTGAGCGCGGCCTGTTGGTGACGGCTATCCGGCCACCTACGGTGGCGGTCGGTAGTGCGCGATTGCGCGTTACCTTGAGCGCCGCCCACACGGCAGCCCAGGTGCAGCTATTGTTGAATGCATTGGCAGAGTGTTATCCACAGCTGGAGCGCGCCGATGCGTAACCGACTCGTACTGCTACCAGGCTGGGGCCTGGGAACCGCTTCCCTTGAGCCGCTTGCAGCCAGCCTGCGCGCCCAGGACCCTGGGCTTGAGGTGACGCTGATGCCCTTGCCGGAGCTGGATCACTGTGATGTGCAGGGGTGGGTCGACCACCTGGATCGCAAGGTACCCCACGATGTGTGGCTTGGGGGGTGGTCATTGGGCGGCATGCTGGCCAGTGCCCTGGCCGACAAGCGCGGCGACCACTGCTGCGGCTTGCTCACCCTGGCCAGCAACCCCAGTTTCGTGGCCCGTGCCGATTGGCCTCACGGGATGGCCGAAGACACCTTCGGAACGTTTCTGGATGGTTGTCGCAGCCATCCTTCGGTCACGCTCAAGCGCTTTCGCACCCTGTGCAGCGATGGGGCGATGCAACCGCGCACATTGCTTCGGCAGCTGGGCGTAGGCGTTCCAGACACGGACCCGCTGTACCTGGCTACGGCGCTGCAGGTACTGGCGCAGCTGGATACCCGCGCAGCCCTCGAGGCATTCGCCGGCCCGCAGCTTCACCTTTTTGCCGGCGCAGATGCCTTGGTGCCAGCCGAAGCTGCGCAGGGGTTGAGCGAGCTGTTGCCTGACGTGGAAGTCGGCCTTGTGGAAGACAGTTCCCATGCGTTTGTGCTCGAGTATCCACAAGAACTGGCCAGCGGTATCAAAAGTTTTCTGCATGAGAGTGGCGATGACTGACCTATCCCAGCCAGGTTTGCCTGGCGCCTTGCCCGATAAACGCCAGGTGGCCGCGTCGTTTTCGCGTGCGGCCGCCAGCTATGACAGCGTGGCAGCCCTGCAGCGTGCGGTCGGCATGAACCTGTTGACGATGCTGCCATCTGACCTCGAGCCGTCTCGCTGGCTGGACCTGGGCAGTGGCACGGGCCATTTCAGCCGGGCGCTTGCAGAGCGTTACGGGCCTGCAAGCGGTATCGCCGTGGACATCGCCGAAGGCATGCTGCGCCATGCTCGCGGTCGAGCCGATGACGCCCAGTGCTACATCGTCGGCGATGCCGAGCGCCTGCCGCTGGGCGAGGGTTGCGTCGATCTCGTCTTTTCCAGCCTGGCCGTGCAGTGGTGCAACCATTTCGCCCAAGTGCTGGATGAAGCGTTGCGTATCTTGCGACCGGGCGGTGTCCTGGCCTTCAGCAGCCTGTGCGTGGGTACGCTGGATGAATTGCGCGGCAGTTGGCAGGCCGTGGATGGCCAAGTGCATGTCAACCGCTTCAGGCGCTTCGACGAATACCAACATTCATGTGCAGCCAGCACGCTCGAGACGCTGACCCTGCAACAGTTGCCGCATGTATTGCATTATGCGGACGTGCGCACATTGACCCATGAGCTCAAAGCACTGGGGGCACACAATCTCAACCCGGGTCGTCCCGCCGGGCTCACCGGACGCGCCCGTCTACAGGGTATGCTCCAGGCATACGAAGCCTATCGCCAGCCACAAGGGCTGCCTGCCACTTATCAAGTGGTCTACGGCGTGCTGCGCAAACCTGTGGCATAGGAGTACTTCATGAGTCAGGCGTATTTCATTGCCGGAACTGACACCGATGTCGGCAAGACCACCATTGCCGCCGGTCTTCTGCATGCAGCGAAGTTGCAGGGGTTGAGCACCCTGGGCGCCAAGCCGGTGGCATCGGGCTGCAACATGACAGCCAAGGGCTTGCGCAACAGCGACGCCTTGGCGCTCATCGACGAAAGCACCATCAAGCTCGCCTACGAGCAGGTCAACCCATTCGCCTTCGAGCCAGCCATCGCCCCCCATGTCGCCGCGCGAGAGGCCGGTGTGACGCTGGCGGTGGCGAAGTTGCTGGCAGACATGCACACGGTATTGGAGCAGCAGGCCGATTTCACCTTGATCGAGGGTGCCGGTGGCTGGCGGGTGCCGCTCTCGGGCCTGGAGAACCTGTCGGACCTGGCCGTTGCATTGAAGCTGCCGGTCATCCTGGTGGTAGGGGTAAGATTGGGTTGCATTAGCCACGCGCTGCTCAGTGCCGAAGCCATCGAGCGTGACGGACTACAGCTCGCCGGATGGGTGGCGAACATCATCGAGCCAAGAACGTCGCGGCTCGAAGATAACCTGGCCAGCCTGGCTGAACGGCTGCCAGCGCCTTGTCTGGGCCGTGTGCCCAAGCTCAAGCAAGCCACGGCGGACAAGGTGGCCGAGCATTTGCAGCTGGACCTGCTGGCATAACCTGCGCGTACCTGCGCTGCGGATAGGGTCGAGCGTATGAAGGTTACCCGACGCTGGCATGGTCAAGGTCTATCAAGTGGCACCGAGCCATTAGCGATTTAAACGGGTTTTTTTGTGGCTGGCTTGCTTTAATGGGGCCTCACCGTCATCCAGTGTCGATGGAGTCCTGACATGGAAATCACCGGTAGCTCCGCCTTCTACGCCGGCCTAGGCGCCATTCACACTGGTCAGAATCGCGTCGACCAGGCCGCCAGCCAGATCGCCAATACCACCGCCGAACGTTCCGCCACCAGTCAATCGAGTGATTTTCAGGCCGAGCGGCTGCGTGCCGTCGACAGAAGTCAGCAAATGGACATGGCCACCAGCACCGTGCAAATGGCCTTGGGCAGAACCGAAGTCGAACTTGGCGCCAAAGTCGTCAAGGCATCCGACGAAATGCTCGGTCGTATCATCGACACCTATGCCTGACGGTCAGTAGCGCGTTCTCGCCTGACACGCAACGCTCAGAAGCTTGCACTGCCTCGTTTTCTCTTCTTCGCTCGAAGCGTCCTCGTCCCTGCGGGGACGCGGGCATGTGTGCGGATGGCAGATTCGCCATTTTTCGTGGCGTAAATGGCATCGTGGGGCCTTCTTGACATCCGGCAGCGGTAAACGTAAGTTTCAAACAACTGTTTGATAGACCCTGCCGCGTGTGCCGGTCCCCCACAGAACTCACCTAGAGGTTCATCGCCATGCCTGACTACAAAGCCCCCCTGCGTGATATTCGCTTCGTGCGTGACGAATTGCTCGGCTACGAGGCGCACTATCAAAGCCTGCCAGGCTGTCAGGACGCCACGCCCGACATGGTGGACGCGATCCTCGAGGAAGGTGCGAAGTTCTGTGAGCAGGTACTGTCGCCGCTCAACCGCGTAGGCGATCAGGAAGGTTGCACCTGGAGCGAGTCGGGCGTGAAGACGCCGACCGGTTTCAAGGAAGCCTACCAGCAGTTCGTCGAAGGCGGCTGGCCAAGCCTGGCGCACGATGTGGAGCATGGTGGTCAGGGCCTGCCCGAGTCGCTGGGCCTGGCCCTGAGCGAAATGGTAGGCGGTGCCAACTGGTCCTGGGGCATGTACCCAGGCTTGTCCCACGGCGCGATGAATACGATCTCGGCCCACGGTACTGCCGAGCAGCAGCACACCTACCTGACCAAGCTGGTTTCGGGTGAGTGGACCGGCACCATGTGCCTGACCGAACCCCATTGCGGCACCGACCTGGGCATGCTGCGCACCAAGGCCGAACCCCAGGCCGACGGCAGCTACAAAGTCAGCGGTACCAAGATCTTCATTTCGGCCGGTGAGCACGACATGGCCGAGAACATCGTGCATATCGTGCTGGCACGCCTGCCCGATGCACCGGCTGGTACCAAAGGCATTTCCCTGTTCATCGTGCCGAAGTTCCTGCCTAACGCCGAAGGCGCAGCGGGTGAGCGCAACGGTGTGAGCTGCGGCTCCCTTGAGCACAAGATGGGCATCCATGGCAATGCCACTTGCGTGATGAACTTCGACGCAGCCACTGGTTACCTGATTGGCCCGGCCAACAAAGGCCTGAACTGCATGTTCACCTTCATGAACACGGCACGCCTGGGTACTGCGCTGCAAGGTCTGGCCCATGCCGAAGTGGCCTTCCAGGGGGGCTTGAAGTACGCCCGCGAGCGCCTGCAAATGCGCTCGCTGACCGGGCCCAAGGCGCCTGAGAAGGCCGCCGACCCGATCATCGTCCACCCGGATGTGCGTCGTATGCTCTTGACCATGAAGGCCTTTGCCGAAGGCACCCGTGCGATGGTGTACTTCACCGCCAAGCAGGTGGACATCGTCAAGTACAGCCAGGACGAGGAAGAGCGCAAGAAGGCCGATGCCTTGCTGGCGTTCCTGACCCCAATCGCCAAGGCCTTCATGACCGAAGTAGGCTTCGAGGCTGCCAACCATGGGGTTCAGGTCTACGGTGGGCACGGCTTCATCGCCGAGTGGGGCATGGAGCAGAACGTTCGTGACAGCCGTATTTCCATGCTGTACGAGGGCACCACAGGTATCCAGGCCCTGGACTTGCTGGGCCGCAAGGTGCTGATGACCCAAGGCGAGGCCCTCAAGGGCTTTACCAAGATCGTGCACAAGTTCTGCCAGTCGCAGGAAGGCAACGAAGCCGTCAACGAGTTCGTTCAGCCCCTGGCTGCGTTGAACAAGGAATGGGGTGAGCTGACCATGAAGGTAGGCATGGCCGCCATGAAGGACCGTGAGGAAGTTGGCGCGGCCTCGGTGGACTACCTCATGTACTCCGGCTACGCCTGCCTGGCTTACTTCTGGGCCGACATCGCCCGGTTGGCTGCCGAAAAGCTGGCAGCAGGTACCAGTGAAGCGGCGTTCTACACCGCCAAGCTGCAGACGGCACGCTTCTACTTCCAGCGCATCCTGCCGCGCACCCGCACGCATGTGGCTGCCATGCTGTCCGGTGCGGACAACCTGATGGCCATGGACGAAGAACACTTCGGCCTGGCTTACTGAGTTACCTCAGGTTGTACGCGAACCGTCTGCTCCGGCAGACGGTTTTTTTATGTCTGGCGCAAGCCAATAGCAAAGGTGCTCAAGTGTACGGGTGAATGGCCGATCAACTAAGGGCACAATGCCACTATTGGTCTGCCAGGTTGGAATTGCCTTTGCTTCGCCTTGACGCTGTTCGCGCAATCCACTTCGTACCCTCTCTCGTCTTGCTGGGGGCAGGCTTGGCTGCGGCTTACGTCAAGGACCTCAGCGTTTTCTTCACGTCGCTTTTCAATGTTTTGCCAACCCTCGTGCTGTTGATGGGTGGCGCCTACTGCGCGGTATACAGGCGCCAGCGGGAGCTGTTTCTGATGCTCACGGTGTACATCGCCTATTTCCTGCTCGATACCCAGACCGACTTCTACCGGGACAACGGCCGCGTTCGTGAAGATGCTGCCGTGATCTTTCACCTGGTGTGCCTGCTGCTACCGGCGTTGTATGGCCTTTATGGCATCTGGCAGGAGCGCACGCATCTGCTCCAGGACCTAGTCGCCCGGTGTGCGGTGCTGGTGGCCACGGCCGCGGTGGCGGCAGGCTTCGAGCAAAGCTTTCCCGAGGCGTTGCTGGCCAGCCTGGCGGAAATCCGCTGGCCGGTCCTGCACGGCCAGTGGATGAGCCTGATCCAGCTGGCCTACCCGGTGTTCATGGGCATGCTGGCGTTACTCGTCGTGCAGTACCTGCGTGCGCCCAGGCCCCTGCATGGCGCCTTGATCGTGGGCCAAGTCGGTATTTTCTGGATGCTGCCCAAGACGTTCGTGTTGCCCTTCACGCTTAACATCATGTGCAGTCAGGTCATGCTGATGATTGCCACGGCAGTCGCCCATGAAGCGTACCAGATGGCGTTTCGTGACGAGCTCACCGGGTTGCCGGGCCGTCGCGCGCTCAATGAGCGCCTGCAGCGACTAGGGCGCTCCTATGTGATTGCCATGGCCGACGTGGACCATTTCAAGCGCTTCAACGATACCCACGGGCATGATGTCGGCGACCAGGTATTGCGCCTCGTCGCCAGCCGGCTTGGCAAGGTCAAAGGGGGAGGCCGCGCCTATCGCTACGGCGGCGAAGAGTTCGCCGTGGTGTTCGCGGGCAAGACGGCCGAGCAGTGCGTGCCGCATCTGGAAGCGGTTCGAGAGGCGATCGCCGGCTATGGCATGCACTTGCGTGACCAAAGTGCGCGTCCGCTGGATGACATCACCGGGCGCCAGCGCCGCGCGGGCAGCAGTGGCGACACGGTTACGGTGACCATCAGCCTGGGTGTGGCCGAGCGGCAGGGCGACAACCGTAGCGTTGATGAGGTGCTCAAGGCTGCCGACCAGGCGCTTTACGCTGCCAAGGCCGCAGGGCGCAATTGTTTGATGGTTCACGGCCTGAGAAACCGTCGTGGAGCGGTGCGGGAAGCGTGACCATTGCTGACTCTACAGTCTGTTGATGACCCTATGTGTCGTAAAAGTTGTTCGGTTACACTGGTCCTACTACCCGTGCTGCGGTACTCATCGCCGCCCGTCCTGACCAGCGAGAGGTTGTCATGGCTGAATATAAAGCGCCCCTGCGCGACATGCGCTTCGTACTGAATGAAGTCTTCAACGTAGGCCAGCAGTGGGCGCAGCTGCCGGGCTTGGCCGAGTTGGTCGATGTCGAAACGGCCATGGCGGTGCTTGAAGAGGCGGGCAAGGTCACCGCACGCAGCATCGCACCGCTCAGCCGCGCTGCCGACGAGGAAGGCTGCCGCTGGGACAGTGGCGCGGTGCATACGCCCGCGGGGTTCATCGAAGCCTATGACACCTATGCTCAAGGTGGTTGGGTAGGCGTGGGTGGTGATCCAGCCTTCGGCGGCATGGGCATGCCCAAGGCGGTATCGGCCCAAGTCGAGGAGATGGTCAACGCAGCCAGCCTGTCGTTTGGCTTGTACCCCATGCTCACCGCAGGCGCCTGCCTGTCGATCAACGCGCACGCCGACGAGGCGCTCAAGCACACGTATTTGCCGAACATGTATTCAGGAGTGTGGGCAGGCTCCATGTGCCTGACCGAACCCCATGCGGGCACTGACCTTGGCATGATCCGAACCAAGGCCGAGCCTCAGGCTGACGGCAGCTACCGGGTGACCGGCACCAAGATCTTCATCACCGGTGGCGAGCACGACCTGACCGAGAACATCATCCATCTGGTTCTGGCCAAGCTACCGGGCGCACCGGCCGGCCCCAAGGGGATCTCCCTGTTTCTGGTCCCCAAATTCCTGGTCAACGACGACGGCAGCCTGGGTGCCCGCAACCCGGCGACCTGCGGGTCCATCGAGCACAAGATGGGTATCCAGGCCTCGGCCACCTGCGTGATGAATTTCGACGAGGCGGTCGGCTACATCGTTGGGGAGCCCAACAAGGGCCTGGCCGCGATGTTCACCATGATGAACTACGAGCGGCTTGGCGTTGGTATCCAGGGGCTCGCCTCGGCCGAGCGCTCTTATCAGAATGCTGTCGACTATGCCCGCGAGCGCCTGCAAAGTCGTGCGCCGACTGGGCCGCAAGCCAAGGAAAAGCCTGCTGACCCGATCATCGTGCACCCGGATGTGCGGCGCATGCTGCTGACCATGAAGGCGCTGACCGAGGGCGGGCGGGCGTTTTCCAGCTACGTGGCCATGCAGCTGGACAGCGCCAAATACGCGCAAGACAGTGCCGTACGCAAGCGCAGCGAAGAATTGGTCGCGCTGTTAACCCCTGTGGCCAAGGCATTTCTGACGGACCTGGGCCTTGAGTGCACCCTTCACGGCCAGCAAGTGTTCGGTGGGCACGGGTATATCCGCGAATGGGGGCAGGAGCAGCTGGTGCGCGATGTGCGCATTACCCAAATCTACGAAGGCACCAATGGTATCCAGGCGCTGGACTTGATGGGCCGCAAGGTGGTGGCCAGTGGTGGCGCGTACTACCAGTTGTTCTCCGACGAAGTGCGTCAGTTCATTGCTGGTGCCGGGGCTGACATGGCTGCGTTTACCAGACCCCTAGGCGCCGCACTCGACCAGCTGGACGGTGTGACCGACTGGGTGCTGCAACAAGCCAAGGGCAATCCGAACGAGATCGGGGCAGCGTCGGTTGAATACCTGCATGCCTTCGGCTATGTCGCCTATGCCTACATGTGGGCATTGATGGCCCAGGCTGCCCTGGCAGGCGAGGGTGATGAAGCGTTCTACCAAGGCAAGCTCGGCACGGCACGCTTCTATTTTGCTCGCTTGCTGCCGCGCGTCGACTCGCTCATCGCCTCGGTCAAGGCGGGTAGCGAAACGCTGTACCTGCTGGATGCGGAGCAGTTCTAGGACTGGCGCAGACGTTGATACGGCCGTAGCTAAGGGCGCCCGCTTCAGGGTGGGCGCCACTACAAAGGGTGCAGATAGGAATGATTACCCTTTGTAAGCCTTTTCCTACAGCACGAGGTGACTTTTCACCACTGTTCTCAGATTGGATCCAGGGTTATCTTTATTCCATGGACGTTGCGCAGGAAGCGCATAGGACAGATCACGGAAGACGACGAAGGATTTCCTGCCAGGATGGTGGGGCGATACGGATGTCACAGGGAAACAGTCTGAAGAACCCCGCCTCGGCGGGGTTTTTCTTGTGCGTCACGTTCAGCCCAGTGCATCGAGTGGCGAAGCCGCCGGTCCACGCAAGTCAGTCTCTTCTTCGAGCAGGCCACGCAGAAGTTCTATTGAGGCCTGCTGACGCTGAGCGTCACGGAACACCAGGCCTACCTTCAAGGGCACCCTGGGTTCACTCAACGGCTTCCACAGCAGCCCTTGCTGCGCCTGTTCGGCTTCCTTGGCCCGCCCCGGCAGGATAGTCGCCAGTGAGGTGTGCGACAGGCTGTCGAGAATGCCTGCCATGTTATTCACTTCTGCCTGAACCTGCGGGCGACGACCTTGGCTGGCCAGCTGTGCCTGCCAGATCTGACGCATCTGGAATTCCTCGCCCAGCATCAGCATGGGCAGTTCCGCCGCCTGGCGGATCGACACCTTCTTGAAGTCCTTGAGCGGGTGGGTCGCTGGGATGACCAACTGCAATTCGTCCTCGTACAACAACACGCCATGCAGCCCAGGTTGGCGCGCGGGCAGGTAGCTGATGCCGATGTCCAGCGTGCCGCTGATCAGGCGCTTCTCGATTTCCAACCCCGACAACTCATAGATCTGCACTACCAGGTGCGGCTGGGCCTTGCGCAGTCGTTCCAGAAGCTGCGGTACCAGGCTCGGCCGAACCGTTTGCAAGACGCCGATCGCCAGGGTTCGCAGTGCCTGCCCCTTGAAGTTTCGCATCGCCTCGTGGGCCCTTTGCAAGCCATCGAGCAAGGGCAGGGCATGGTTGTACAAGGTGTGCGCCGCCAGTGTAGGCAGCAGGCGCTTGTTACTGCGCTCGAACAGGCTTAGGTCCAGGCCATGCTCGAGCTGGCGAATCTGCTGAGACAGGGCCGGCTGAGACAATGACAGGCGCTCGGCGGCACGCCCGACATGGCCTTCTTCGTAGACCGCGACGAAATAACGCAGTTGGCGAAAATCCATAAGTTCTACTTATTGAAAATACTGCTAAATCGAAATGTCGGAATCAGCATCCGGCGCCTAGTCTATCGCGGTATAACAACGGGTTACAGGCTTTACGAGGACCTTATCCTTACCACGGTCTGACTCCCTATCCATAGGCACGGCATTTCACTTCAATTAAGGCCGTTCCAGCCCTGCCCATCATCCAAGCGTGCATAACTTCGATGAACCTGTTCAACCTTCGCCGTCCAGCGCGTGCTGTCGGGACTGAAACGTTGCCTGAGCCAGCACGCGCTCGGCCTCGTATTGATGCCAAGGCCCCTGACTCACCTGTTTTCATCAGAGGGCAAGGCGCGTGGCTTTGGGACGACCAAGGCCAAGCCTGTCTGGACTTCAACCAAGGCGACGGGGTCAACACGCTGGGGCACAGCCCCGAGTCGATCGTCAAGGCGGTGGCGAACCAGGCTCAGGCCTTGATCAATCCGGGTGTGGGGCGCTCGCACGAGGGCGTTCTGGCATTGAGCGACCAGCTCTGCCAAGCGACCGGGAGTGAACGTGCCCTGCTTTTCGACAGCGCGGCACAGGCACATGAAGCCGCTATTCGCCTGGCTCGCCACTGGGGTGAACGCCACCGCCACGGCGCGGGCCATATCATCGTTGCCCGCCAGGGCGGGGAAGACGTATACGGTGCGCCTGTGGCCAGCAGTGCAAGCCATAGCAAAACGGAACACGCCCATCTGAGCCATGTGCCGTTCAATGACCTGGCTGCACTGCACGCCGCAGTCGAGTCGCGCACGGTAGCCATCGTGGTGGAACCATTGCAAAGCCAGGGTGCGATCGTTCTTGCAACCGCCGAATACCTCAAGGGCGCTGAGGCCCTTTGCCGCGAGCTGGGCATTCTGCTGATTATTGATGAAGCGCGCACAGGCATGGGCCGCTGCGGTGCATTGCTGGCCGAAACCCTGTACGGCGTGCGAGCCGACATCTTGGTGCTGGGTGCCGGCCTTGGTGGGGGTGTGCCACTTGCCGCTGTGCTGGTGCGCAACAGCGCTTGCTGCTCGCCGTTGGCAGGGCTGCCGGGTGCCCGGTACAGCAATGCGGTGACGGCCGCAGCAGGCCTGGCAGTCCTGAAGACGGTGCTGGATGCAGGCTTCCTTGAGCACGTGCAGGACACTGGCCGTCATCTACGTGAGGGACTTAGCCGCCTGGCGGGCCGCTTTGGCCAGGGCCAGGTCTGCGGGAGTGGGCTGTTGTGGACGTTGCAGCTCAGTGATCCCCTGGCACGGGCGTTGGAGCGTGCGGCATTGCAAGAGTGCCTGCTGGTCGGTGCGCCCCAGGCCGATGTGCTGCGGTTCTCGCCGGCGCTAACGGTGACCCGCGGCAATGTCGACGAAATGCTGTTGAGGCTTTCGCGCGCGTTCGCGCGACTGCACGCTGTCCAGGCCTCGGGACGAAAGATGCCCGCCTAGTCCACCCACGTAAAACCGAACCGTCTGGCGTTTCTGCGCACCGCCCCGGGCCTGTCACATTCGGCCCTGGGCGTTTTTTTTGGCTGTGGAACCTCTGCAAGCGGCGGCGAGTCTGTGATGTAACCCCTTACGGAGAGACTCGCATGGACATTATCCGGATTATCATCGCAATCATTCTGCCGCCCTTGGGCGTGTTTCTGCAGGTGGGGTTTGGTGGAGCCTTCTGGCTGAACATTCTGCTGACCTTGCTGGGCTATATCCCAGGCATCGTGCACGCGGTGTACATCATCGCCAGGCGCTGAATTCCGTGCGGCTCACGGATAGCCGTGAGCCGCCGGCTCAATGCTGCTCAAGCACCTTGCAGTAGAATCGCCATTCCTGATCGAGCGCATGCTCCAGGTTACGGGCCTTGCGAAACCCGTGCCGTTCGCCCTCGTAGAAATGTGCCTGGGCTTCGATGCCATTGGCATTGAGCGCTGCGAGCATGGCGCGGGTCTGCTCTGGCACCACGACCGCATCCAGTTCCCCTTGAAAGAACACCACCGGCACCTTGATTCGCTCGGCGTGCAGCAGCGGCGTGCGCTGCCGGTAGCGCTCGGCATCCTGGACCGGATCACCGATCAGCCAGTCCAGGTAGTCACCCTCGAACTTGTGCGTGGCACGCGCCAGTGCCACCGGGTCGCTGACGCCATACAGGCTCGCGCCTGCCCGGAATACGTCCGTGAACGCCAGTGCGCAAAGAGCGGTGTAGCCGCCGGCGCTGCCGCCCCGGATGAACACCTGGGTCCTGTCGATCAGGCCATCGGCAGCCAGACGCTCGACGGCTGAGCAGGCATCTTCTACATCGCTTTGGCCCCAACGCAGGTGCAGGGCATGGCGGTACTCACGGCCATAGCCACTACTGCCGCGGTAGTTGAGGTCGGCAACGGCGAAGCCTCGGTGGGTCCAGAACTGGATTCTCGGGTCGAGCACGGGATAGCAGGCCGAGGTCGGGCCGCCGTGAACGAAGACGATCAGCGGCGATGGCGTGATACTGCCGGCAGCCGGATAGAAAAAGCCATGGGCCAGCGCCTCTCCAGCCCCGCAATGAAATGACTGGGGCAAGCTGATCCGATGCGCCGGTAATACCTCGGCGCCACCGGCCAGTACGTTCACTTCATGGGTGTCACGGGCAATCGCAATGACCGCCGCAGGGCTGATAGGCGAGGCGGCGATGGCATACACGCAGGTGGCGTCCATGGCCAGGTGGCGGAAGCGGGTATAGGCGCTGGCGAACCGCTCGCTGCGACCATCGGGCGTGCGCAGGCCCAGTTGCCCGAAACCTGCTTCGAACCAAGTGGCCAGGTAATGCTGTGGCCCGAGTGCCAGCCAGGTACTGGCGCCCAGTTGCCACGGTGCTGCGGCATGGTCGGCAGGCTCGCTTGCCAGCGCTTGCCAGCTGCCATCAAGCTCACCCCACGGCTGCCAGAAACTGTTGCGATCGGACAGGCAGTACAGGCGGTTAGCCGTATCGAAGCGAGGTTGCTGCAGCGATTCATCGCCCGCTGCTACCGTTTGCGCTGCCCCCCATTGGCCGCTGGCCTCGCGACGGCAGGTCATCAGCCGCGTTACCGTCCACGGCTGCGCCGGGCGGTCCCATTCGATCCAGGCCAGGCGCTGCCCGTCCGGGCTGACCGTGGGCGAGGCGTAGAAATCGGCGCCTTCGGCCAGCACCTGACGCGTCCCCTCGGCCAAAGCCACCAGGCGGTGCTCCACGGTTTCGCCATGGCGCTCCTCCACAGCCAGAGCCTGCCCGTCATGCCATTGCACATCGCCATAGCGGCAGGCGGGGTCCTGGGTAAGGGGGCGCGGCGGCGTGTTGTCCAAGGGCTGGGTGTAAACCTGCTGGTCCTTCTCGTTGACGAACACGAGGCCGTCCCCGCCCAGGCAGAAACTGCCCCCACCATATTCGTAGACACGGCTGCGTACACTGAAGCCGTCCGGGGTCAGGCAACGTGCCTGGTGATGATGCCAGTGCCAGATGCGGCAAGCGTCGTCGGCCGGCCGAAATTCAACCCAGAACAGGCCGGCATCACCGACCTTGAGTTCGGCGAAATCGGTGCCGGCGGCGACGGCCTGGGCGGCGGTGAATTCAGCCTCGGGCGATGACACGGGAGTTTCGTTCATTTCGGAAAGTCATCTGATCTATGGCGAGGTCGGCGCTTTGCGCCTGCTCGCGGGCCTTGAGGATCAAGCCGTGGTCGGGCGACTTGGCACATACCGGGTCGGCATTGCTGGCATCACCGGTGAGCATGAAGGCCTGACAGCGGCAGCCACCAAAATCCTTCTCCTTTTCATCGCAGGAGCGGCAGGGTTCCGGCATCCATTGGTAGCCACGGAAGCGGTTGAAACCGAACGACTCATACCAGATGTGTCGCAGGTCATGCTCACGCACGTTGGGGAACTGCACCGGCAACTGACGGGCCCCATGGCACGGCAGGGCGGTGCCGTCGGGGGTGATGGTCAGGAACAGGTTGCCCCAGCCGTTCATGCAGGCCTTGGGCCGCTCTTCGTAGTAGTCCGGCGTGACGAAGATCAGCTTGCACGGGTTGCCTTCGGTCTTGAGCTTGTCGCGATACTCGTTGGTAATCCGCTCGGCCCGCTCCAGCTGATCACGGGTGGGCAACAGCCCAACCCGGTTAAGGTGCGCCCAACCGTAGAACTGGCACGTGGCCAGTTCGACGAAATCCGCATCCAGGGCGATGCACAACTCGATGATGCGGTCGATCTTGTCGATGTTGTGCCGGTGGGTGACGAAGTTGAGCACCATGGGGTAACCATGGGCCTTCACGGCGCGGGCCATTTCCAACTTCTGTGCGAACGCCTTTCGGGAACCGGCCAGCAGGTTGTTCACCTGCTCGTCGCTGGCCTGGAAGCTGATCTGGATATGGTCCAGGCCGGCCTGCTTGAAGGCGGCGATGCGCGCCTCGGTCAAGCCGATACCCGAGGTAATCAGGTTGGTGTAGTACCCCAGCCGGCGGGCCTCGGCGATCAGCTCGGCGAGGTCCTGGCGAACCAGCGGCTCGCCCCCGGAAAACCCAATCTGCGCGGCGCCCATCTCGCGGGCCTGGGCCATGACCTTGAACCACTGCGCAGTGCTCAACTCCTGGCCCTGGGCTGCGAAATCCAGGGGGTTGGAGCAATAGGGGCACTGCAGCGGGCAGCGGTAGGTCAACTCGGCCAGCAGCCACAGCGGCAGGCCGACCTCGGGCGTGGGCGGTAGCTCAGGCAAGCTCGATCCAGTGTTCGGCACGGGCTACCTCCATGAACTGCTCGATATCGTCGGCCACTTCCGGCACATCGGGGAATTGCTGCTGGAGTGCGTCGATGATGGCTGCCACATTGCGCTGGCCGTCGATCAACCCACCGATCAGGCTGGCGCTTTCGTTGAGCTTGATCATGCCTTCAGGGTAGAGCAGTACATGGCCTTTCTGGGCAGGCTCGTACTGGAAGCGGTAACCCTGGCGCCACCTGGGCACTTGCTGACGATCGAATTTCATAGAGTGATTCCTTTATGCCACACCCGCTCCTGGGTGACGGAGTGATAGGGCGGCCGGTTCAGCTCATAGGCCATGCTCATGGCATCGAGCATGCTCCACAGGATGTCCAGCTTGAACTGGAGGATTTCCAGCATACGCTGCTGCCCAGCCCAGGTGGTGTAGTGCTGCAAGGTAATGGCTAGGCCATGCTCAACATCGCGGCGAGCCTGGCCAAGGCGCGTGCGGAAATACGCGTAGCCTGCCGGGTCGATCCAGGGGTAGTGCTGCGGCCAGCTGTCCAGGCGTGATTGGTGGATCTGCGGGGCGAAGAGTTCGGTCAGCGAGCTGCTGGCCGCTTCCTGCCAGCTGGCGCGACGGGCAAAATTCACGTAGGCATCCACGGCAAAGCGCACCCCCGGCAATACCAATTCCTGTGAGCGCAACTGCTCAGGGTCAAGGCCAACCGCCTGGCCCAGGCGCAGCCAGGCTTCGATGCCGCCGTCTTCACCAGGTGCGCCATCATGGTCGAGCAAGCGCTGTATCCACTCCCGGCGTACCTCGCGATCCGGGCAATTGGCCAGGATGGCGGCGTCCTTCATCGGGATGTTGACCTGGTAATAGAAGCGGTTGGCTACCCAACCCTGGATCTGTTCGCGGGTAGCACGGCCTTCATACATGGCTACGTGGTAGGGATGGTGAATGTGGTAGTAGGCGCCCTTGGCGCGCAGGGCCTGCTCGAACTCGGCAGGGGACATTGGCAGTGCATCGCTCATTCGGCTGGCTCCTGGAAGGCTGGGGTGGCGGGCAGGCCCGTTACAACTCGATGCTCATGCCGTCGAAGGCTACTTCCACACCGCGGCGCAGCACTTCGGCGCGCTCGGGTGAGTCTTCGTCGAGAATCGGGTTGGTGTTGTTGATGTGGATGAGCACTTTGCGCTGGCGCGCAAAGCCGTCGAGTACTTCGAGCATGCCGCCGGCGCCGTTCTGGGCCAGGTGCCCCATTTCACGGCCGGTACGCGTGCCCACCCCGCGGCGCTGCATCTCGTCGTCCTCCCACAAGGTGCCATCGACCAGCAGACAATCGGCGCCTTGCATCATCTCCAGCAACTGCTCGTCCACCTGGCCAAGGCCCGGGGCATAGAACAGCTTGCCACCGGTGCGGGTATCCTCCACCAGCAGGCCAAGGTTGTCGCCTGGGTGCGGGTCGAAGCGGTGTGGGGAATAGGGCGGTGCCGCACTGCGCAGCGGGAAAGGGGTGAAGCGCAGGTTAGGGCAGGCCTGGATGACGAAACTGCCTTCAAGCTCGATTCGGTTCCATTGCAGGCCGCCGTTCCAGTGGCTGAGCATGGTGAACAGCGGAAAGCCGGTGGTCAGGTCCTGGTGGACCATGTCCGTGCACCAGACCGGGTGCGGGCAACCTTCGCGCAGGCTGAGCAGGCCAGTGGTGTGATCGATCTGGCTGTCTAGCAGGATGATGGCGTCTATGCCGGTATCGCGCAGACCTCGGGCAGGCTGCATGGGCGCGAAGGCCTGGAGCTGTGCACGAATGTCTGGCGAAGCGTTGCACAACACCCAATGCACACCGTCGTCTGACAGGGCGATGGATGACTGGGTGCGGGCAGTGGCCCGCAGGGTACCGTCCCTGAAGCCCTTGCAGTTGTCGCAGTTGCAGTTCCACTGCGGAAACCCGCCACCGGCGGCCGAGCCGAGAACCTGGATATACATGGGTGCTCTCTATGCTGTGCGGAAAGTCATGTCCAAAAAACGAAAACGCCCCGGCAGGCCGAGGCGTCGTACCCTAAGCCGTGCTTAGCGGTTGGCGAAGTACATGGTGACTTCGAAGCCGATACGCAGGTCAGTGTATGCAGGTTTGGTCCACATGGGATTACTCCTTCCGAATGGGTTTGAGGAACGCTTGACTACTACTTGGGTACCGCCATAGGCAGGAGGTTCCCTGAATCAGGGTTGCGCTATCTTACAAGAAAACCGTTCATCCGAAGACTGTGTATCAGGAAAGTAGCGTTGCACCAGGTGCAACAATCTCGCGCTGCTGCGCCTGAAAGTCAGGTGGCGCGGCAGCGTTAGCCAGACAGGTCCAGGGCGCCTGCCCATCGAGCAATGCATCCTGTAGCCTTTCCAGATCATGCTGCCGCACGTTGAGGATAGCCTTGCGTACGTCATCTAGCGTCCGGGGTTGTGTAGCCAGGTGTGTCTGCCAGGCCCACTCCACAACCTCGGCATTGCTCATGACCACTTCATCGAACTGATCAGCCAGCAGTTGCTGCGAGGGAACGTCCAGCGTAACGTGCTCGCGCAATAGCGTGACCACCTGTTCCAGAATCATGTCCGGGCTGGCGTGAGGCGATTGAACGCCGATCATCAGCCCGTGCACCCCCTCCACCTGGCGCAAGGCGCTGAACACCGCATAGCCCAGTTGCAGCTCGACCCGCAGACGTTGATAGACAGGGCCTTGCAGCAGGTGAGCCAGCAGCCTGCCCGCTGCCTCCATGCCCGCTGGCAGAGGGCAGAACACCAGCAAGGCATGTTCGCTGCCGTACCCGCCCACCGTGTACCAACGACGGGTGAGCGGCGGAACGGGAACAGGCGCGCCGCCATGGCCGGGCAGGCCTTGCAGGACGGCTGACAGTGCCTGCTGTGCATCTGCATCGAAACCGACGGCCAGCCCGTGCCAGGTGACCTGCTGCCAGAGCCTGTCGAGTTGGGGCTGGCTCTGTCGTGACCCGGCCACCGCTTGCACGTCGAGGCCTGCCACGGCGTTTGGCAACTGTTCCAGCAATGCCCTGATGGGCATGGGTTCGCTGGATGGTCCAGCACAGTCAGCCCAACAGTCGGCCGGCGGGGCCTTCAACAAGGGCAGGGCAATCCCGATGGCGGTGACCACGGCCGAGGCTACGCCTGCACAGCGCAGCTCCCATCCCTGGCCCGCTCCGCTGAACTGTAGCTGTACCGAGGCGCGCTCACAGCGCGCTTTGAGTGGGGCAAGGGCTTGGTCCAGAACAGCATGCAGTGATTCCTTCAAAGCAAGGGGCACCTGCCAGCGTACAAGCAGGGCGGCGTGCTGACGCGCGGTGGGCAAGGCGTCGCTGATGCTCAGCCCGCCGGGTAACGAACACTCACCGGTTTCAGGCAACCGCGTGTGCAGCAATGGCTCGCTCAAAGGGAACTGCCAACGGCCCAGGTCCGAACGCGGCAAGCTCGCCAGAAGCGCAGTAAAGGCGTGCTGCCCTTGTGTATCAAGCGCGGTGAAGGGAAGCCCTGCGCTGTCCCTGCGTGCCAGTTCCATGGCGCTGGCGCTGTGCTCACGGCGCCTTTGCAAACGCCCGAATTCTCGATTGAGTTGCGCAAAATCCGCGTTCTGCATGTATCCGAACCAGCCGTGCAGCAGGGCCATGGCCTGCCCAGTTGGCATACCGGCGCCCAGCGTCAGGTCAATGTGCCAGAGCAGCTGCCCGGCAAAGGCATAGAGCGTTTCCACCTTGATGGCCTGCAACCCGCAGTGCTGGCGCGCGGCCGCGAGCCACATGCCGGGGCGACTGTCGTTCAGACAACTGATCAGCAGCGCCAGGGCCTGCTCAGCGCCGGCCGGCATCTGCTCATGGGCGAACAGTTGCCGGTTGCAGCTTGTGCCCAATGGGGGTGGAGGGCGCTGTAACGCGCGCGTGCCGCTGGCGAACAGTTGAGCGGGTGGCACGACCAACTGTTCCAGCTCATCCAGGGACTGAGGGCCGCTCACCGCCAGCACCATCTGGCCGCCCTGATAATAGCGTCGGTGAAACTCGCTCAGCGCTCGCTGGAAGGCGGGATCTTGCAGCGGCAAGGTATAACGGTTACCGGCCTGGAAGGCCCGCAACGGATGCCCCGGCGCCACGGATTGCAGCAAGGCATGATGCGCCTGGGCCTGGCGGCTACGCGACCAGGCGATGAATTCGGCGTGGATCACTTCGCGCTCGTCGCGTTGGCGGGCGATGGCCAGGTCCGGCTCGGCCAGCATCTGGCAAAGCCGCATCAAACCGCCCGCCAAGGCCGTGGGCGGGGTTTCGAAGAAGAAGTCCGTCGTTCGCTCGCGAGTGCTGGCATTGACTTGGCCGCCGAGCGCTTGCACGTAGCGCATCAGGCCATCTTCCAGGGGATAACGCGTTGTGCCCAGAAAGAACAGGTGCTCGAGAAAATGCGCCAGCCCAGGCCATTTGGCAGGGGCATCATGGCTGCCCGCGTGCACCCTGAGCGCCGCCGCCGCGCGCTTGAGACGAGGGGCGTGGCGCAGGGTGAGCTGCAGGCCGTTGGCAAGGGTGAGCTGGCGGATGGTGTCAGGCATGGGGGCTCCGTGTGGTCCGACCATGCTAGCCTGCAAGCGGTGCGCTGTCAGTGATCCTGCTGGGGCATTCGTCCGTGTAAGGCCTGACGCAGGTCGGTGAGGTAGGGAAAGGCCCGACGGCCCTGCACCACGGCTTGCTGTTCCAGCTCGGCCAGCAGCAGGCACTCTTCATGGCCTGCCATGCGCAATACGCCGCCATCCGGGCCGACGATGCTGCTTTGTCCGCAATAGGCGATGGCGTCTTCCGCGCCGCAGTAGTTGGCATACACCAGGTAACACTGGTTTTCCTGGGCCCGTGCCCGCACCGTCACCTGGCAAACGAAGTCGTAGGGCTGCATGTTGGCCGTCGGGACCAGGATCAGTTCGGCGCCGGCCAAGGCCAGCCGACGGGCATTTTCCGGGAACTCGATGTCGTAGCAAATCAGCAGGCCGACTTTCCAGCCGTCCAGCTCAACGACCGGAAAGTGATCCGGCCCCTGCTCGAACATCGTGCGATCGAGCTCGCCGAACAGGTGCGTCTTGCGGTAGTTGCAAAGGCGGCGGCCATCGGCAGCGATCAATTGCACACTGTTGAAAACGGCACCGTTCGGATCCCGTTCCGGATAGCCGTAGGCAATGGCGATACCGCAGGTGCGCGCTGTCTGCATGATGTGCTGTGCTGACGGGCCATCGCAGGCTTCGGCCAGTTGCTGCACTTGAGCCGAGCCGATGTTGTAGCCGGTCAGGAACATTTCCGGGCACACCAGCAATGACGCGCCCTGGCCGGCTGCCAACTGCGCCTGATCGCGCAACCGCTGCAGGTTGCCGGGCACATCCAGCGGGCCAGGCAGGGCTTGGAACAAGGCTATGCGCATGACAGCTCCTGGGTCAGTCGGCCAGCGCGATCGGGCCGATCTCGTCGAACACATCGCCCGGCCCCGGGTTCTCGGGGTGGGTGTGTCCGCCGAAGTGATTGATGATACCCCACACCGCATTGAGCGACGTCTGCACGGCGCCCTCTACCCAGGCAGGCGTCCACGACACATCGTCGCCGGCAATGAAGATGCCGCGTTGCTCAGCGGGCATGTTCTTTTGCATGAAGTGGGCGTACATGCGTTGGTTGTAGCGGTAATGACCCGGCAAGGCGCCCTTGAAGGCACCGAGGAAATACGGGTCCGCTTCCCACGAAACGGTGATCGGGTCGCCAATGATGTGGCCGGCGATGTCGGTTTTCGGATAGATCTTCTTCAGCGCGTCCAAGGCCAGCTGCACACGTTTCTCCACCGGGTGCGGCAGCATCTTCAAGGCATCGCTCATCCAGGCATAGGACAGGCAGATGACCCCCGGCTTGTCGTCGCCGTTATCGAACAGGTACGTCCCGCGGGTCAGGCGGTCGGTCAGGGTCATGCTCAGCAGGTCGCGGCCGGTTTCCGGGTCCTTGTCCTTCCAGAACGGCCTGTCGACCATGACGAAGGTTTTCGACGACTGCATGTAGCGGGTACGGTCCAGTGCCATCCACATTTTCTGGGAAAACAGCGATTCTTCGCAGTCGATCTGGGTGGTCAGTAACCACGTCTGGCAGGTGGCGAGCACGGCGCCGTAGTGGCGGGTGTCCCCCCAGTTGTCGGTGACGGCCAGGCGGCCATCGGCAGCGCGCTGGATCCGCTTGACCCCGGTGCGGGGTGCACCGCCATGCAGGGAACGCAAGCTGGTGCCCTCGGGCCAATGGGCGCAGCGCTCGGGCCGATGGCGCCAGATACCTTGCGGTACCTGCTCCACGCCGCCCACGATCAGATGCTGGTGGTCGTCGCAGTTGGTCATGACCACCCGGAAGATCTCCAGCATCGAGTTGGGGAAGTCCGAGTCCCAACCGCCTGTGCCGAAGCCCACTTGGCCGAATACTTCCCGGTGCAGAAAACTGAGCTTGGCGAACGAGCGCGAGGTGGCGACGAAGTCGTAGAAGGTGCGGTCGTCCCACAGCGGTACGAGTTTGTTCCACAGCGCCTTTAGGCGTGGTACATCGCGATCACGGATGGCTTGCTGGATATCGGCGAATTGCGCACCGCTTTCCAACGCGTCAGCCCAGGCATCAGCCACCTCATGGAACAGCTTGGGAAGATCGGCAGGGGTTTCGGCGTAGTAGGTCTGCCCTTCGAGGTCGATCACCGTGCTGCTGGAGGCCGAGCTCAATGGGTTAGGAAAGGGCTTGGTCTGCAACCCCAGTTTGTCCACGTAGTGATAGAACGCCGTGGACGACACCGGAAAGCGCATGCCACCCAACTCGGCGACGATGCCATCGGTGCCATTGAAGGCTTGCGAGCGCAGCCGGCCACCCAGCTTCGAGGCTTCGTACACCACTGGCTTGAGCCCCAGTTTCATGAGCTCGTAGGCGGCCACCAGGCCGGCGATTCCGGCGCCGATGATCGCGACTTCCTCGCCGTGGCGTTGCGCCGGAATCGTGCCCAGGCCCGCCGGATGCTCCAGCCAGTCATCGAAGGCGAATGGGAAGTCAGGGCCGAAAATGGTGATGGGTTTCTTGCCGTCGTCAGGGTGCCGGTTGTTCTTGTTCATTAAAGGACCTTGCCAGAGCGGCTGCGCGATGTGCTGAGCCTGAGTATAGGAGACGTCTGGCGGTCATTTTAGAGAGGGGGCATTTCGTTATTAAGAAGCAGAATGAGGTCGAAATGTCTCCTCTTTGGTCATAGTGGCGTGGTTTGTGAGTATTTTGACGAATTCATGTTTGTGAATACAGGTTTCAAAGCGCCTGACCGCGATCCACCTTGCTGCTGAGGATGATCGACGTGGTGGTTTTTTCGACGCCCTCGACGTTGCCGATCCGGTCCAGCAACTGGTCCAGTAGTTCCGGTGACTCCGTGTGCAGCCAGGCCACGTAGTCGAATTCACCGCTCACCGCGCACAACTGCCGCACAGCGGCCATCGCGCTTAGCCGTTTGACGACCTCTTTGCCCGAGCGTGGCTGCACCTTGATGCCCACATACGCCTGTAGCCCACCGCCCATCACCTGCTGCCCCAAGCGCACGCCGTAACCGGAAATCACCTTGTTCTTCTCCAACCGCTCGAGCCGTGAGTTGACCGTGGTGCGAGCGATGCCCAACTGGCGCGCGAGCATGGCTACGCTTTCGCGGGCATTGATCTGCAACAGGGCGATCAGCTGGCGGTCGATTTCATCCAGGGCAAATGGGCGAAGGTCTGGCATGGCGTGGCTCGGCGAGCGGAAGGGGGAGGTAGCCTAGCTAGCGTGGGTGGGTGGGGGCAAGGAGGAGTGAACGAGTGAACCCAGCCGTTCGTTGCCTTCGCCACGGCTTGGTGTTGTGCTGCGGTGATGTCCTGCTTGGGGTCATGCTTGCCATTTTTCTCCAGCGACGCGCCGGTTTATCAATGAGTGGTATTCACTTGAGCCGATTAACCAGCCTATTCGGCTCATCAAATGAGCCGAATAGGCTGGTTAATCGGCTCATCAATTATTGATCGGACTAGGCTTGGCGCGGATTGCATCACCGTAAATAGCAAAAGCCGCGCGAATGCACGGCTTGGCAAAGGTTGGGCCCATACGGACGCGAACCGTCCACCAAGGGATTAACAGTTGATGGCGATGTCCTCAAGCTAAGTCATTGAAAGCCATGCATAGACTCATTTAGCTTCCTGCTGCTGCGCCCGCTTCGGATCCACGCCGCCGCAGCCTGGGTGTGGCGGGTACGGTTCAAACCTGCCCAGCAGAGCCATTGTCTTGTTGGCTTCCATACACGCCTCTAGAATGGGAGGCCCTCGCAAGGCAGGAAACACTATGTGGTTCATGAACAAGAAAACGCTCAGTGCCGAGCAGGCGACTGCGCTTAATGACCAGGGCTGGGCGGCGTTCCGAGAGCAGGATCTGGACACCGCGCAGGAGTGCTTCGAAAACCTTGCCAAAGCGTGTCCCGACGACCCACGCTGGATGAATGGCGTTGGTGCGGTGAGCCTGGCGCGTGACGATCGCGCCGATGCCCATCGACACTTCCAGAGGGCTGCTGATCGTGACTATCCCGGCAGCCACTACAACCTCGGCATCATGGCCTACCAGGACGGTCATCACGACGTCGCCCGTCGACACTTCCAGAGGGCTGCCGAGCACGATTATCCGGGCAGTCACTACAACCTCGGCAGCATGGCCTTCCAGGAGGGTGATCACGACGCTGCCCGCCAGTACTTCCAGAAAGCCGCCGAGTACGATTGTGCCCGTAGCCACTTCTACCTTGGCAGCATGGCCTATCAGGACGGCGATCACGATACCGCCGTCGAGCACCTCAACGACGCCGTGCGCCACGATCATCCAGAGGCGCTGAACCTGCTCGGCGACGTCCATCTGCATGCCGAACGTTATCCGCAGGCTGAGCAGGCCTACCGGCGCGCTGCCGAGTTGGGCAATGTCGACGGCTACAACAATCTTGGCCTTCTGTATTTGCAGCTCGAAGATTATCAGCAGGCCAAGCAGGCGTTGTTGCAGGCCCTGGAATCCGACCACGTCTACGCCCAGCACAACCTGGCTGTGGCCTATCACCGTTTGGGCGAGCTCGAGGCGGCAGAGCGCTGGTATCTGATCTCGTTCTCTCTGCACGGCAACCTGCAGTCGCTGGAGAACCTTGGGCATGTATATGGCGATGCTGGGCGTGAGGTCGAGGGCCAGGCGCTGGTCGCGGCTTCCGACAAGCTCTACGAGGATCAGCCTCTCGATGATTACGAGCAGGCGTTGATTGACCGGTTGCTGGCCTGAGCCACGATAGGCTTGCTGCTCGCGCTGCCGACCCAAAAAGCCGAAAGCCGCGCTAAGCGCGGCTTTGAGTATGGTGGGCCCACACGGACTCGAACCGTGGACCAAAGGATTATGAGTTGCTGAGCCAACTTGTTTACTGAGGTAGCGGAGAGAAGCTAGGCGTAGTTTAACATGCTTGAAACTAGCGTAGCGCTTGGGTTTAAGCGTAATTCTACGAAATTTACCAAAGTGCGGCTCTGTACTGAATTTGTACCTGAGGTATGGCTCGAGCGTTGTGAGTCGCTATCGCTCCAACGTCAGCCTCTGAGGAGGCTCGGGGTGTGATGTGAAGGGAGGAATAACCCGAAATGGGATATTCGGAAACGGGTTACACAATAAAGAATGGTCAGATCTCTACACACGCCCGCTTATGAAATATTTCGCCGACTACTGGTCGAAGTGCGCGAGCGTCAAGGAATGACGCAGGTTGATCTTGCGAAACGTTTAGGCAGACCTCAGTCGTTCATCTCAAAGTACGAGAATGGTGAGAGACGCTTAGACGTGATTGAGTTTATTTCAATTTGCGATGCCCTTGAGGTAGAGGCAGCGGTACTATTCAAATCCGTCGTCGGAGCTATAAGTGAACACTAAGCAAGTAATTGATATGGCGAGCCAGCATCTCTTTGGAATGTCGGGGCATATTTTTAATGTTTTAGAGTTGAGTAAGCCTATATCTCCCGATGCTGCGGTAGACTTGTCAAAAGTCATATCTAAGCTCTCTCCATTGCTGGGGAATATGATTGAGTTCAATACGTGTGAGTTTCTGAATGATAAGCCCGATTTTCAGGGTTGGGGAAAGTGGAAACGTCAAGATCCGGGATTTCCAGATATTGTTTTTGACGGGGCGGTGTCCCCTACACCTGGCTTCGAAATAAAGGCATGGTTTCCGTTGGCGACCGAGATAACAGGGCGTTTCAAAGACAGTCAGAATCACTTCTTAGATGATCGCACTTATGTTGCGTTGATCGCTTGGCTTCCTGAGTTTGTGATATTCGGGAAACCTAAAATTATCGCTGTTTCGATTGCGTCGGGTGCTTCTGTCGCGCTAGCAAGAGATAGTCACTACCACAATCCACCTGATTATCTTGTCCTAGAGCCAGAAGATACTACCAGGCGGACTCGAAATCTCCAACAAACAAACACTGCAGGTTACAAGTGGCAAGCTAATTCAAACCCTGCGGTGGAGGCGGAAAATCTTCGGACTGCTGCAGAAATTATTGAGTCCTGGGGGGCGGGGGGCAGAGAATATTGCGCTAGTGCGGATTATCAACAGAAGCTGAAAATGTTAACGGGGCGGTTCAACTACCGGCTAGATACGAATTTTGCAAAGCTTGATCGTATTGGGCATGCTGGGATTGAGGATTTCGCTCGCCAAGTTTATGCAATGGAATACCATGGGATGACGATTGGTCAGTGGAATAGCCTGCTGTCAAGTAAAAACGAAGCCGCTATTAAAGCGGCTTTGTCTGAGCGATTCAATATACAAGATCTGGATGCTGATGAAGCGTTGTTCAGCTGAAAAGGTCTGGTTGGGTTTTGAATCTTGTAATGGCAAGTTCGTAATAGTCGCGATCAATCTCGGCGGAAAATGCTTTTCGCCCAGTTTGCTTCGCGGCAAGGCTTGCAGAGAATAGACCTCCGAACGGCTCCCAGATGACGTCTCCTGGATCTGAAGAAGCCTCTATGATTAACTTCATGAGGTCCAGGGGTTTCTGGTTTAAGTGCGCGACCTTCCCGCTTCTATCAGTAACTTTGAGGCGCTCACTACCTTTCAATGGAGGTCGGTCCCAGACGTTCATCCAGCCATGAGGGCAATTAAACTTTGAGCGCATTCTCGACCAGTCTTCAGATGTCATCGGACTGTCTCCATCCATAGAAAAATACGGCCGCCCTTCGGGTTTCCCTTTTTCGTTGGCGTACTGTGCCATTTTTGAAAAGACTTCTGGCGGAGGAAAGTACCACAAATGACCTTGATCTAAGTATTTTCGAGTTGCAGCATCCTTGACGCCGCAAGCTTCATTTGCGGACTTCATGGTTAAGCCAGTACGCTTCCATTCTTTGTGAAGCCAGCGCTGAAGCGGTTGGTCTTCAATTTTTGCTTCAAAGACATATTGGACACAAACTTCTGATACAACTGGAAAGCGGCGAATTTTTGCTGTGTTTACATTCCCAGCAACATGAGCGCGCCCTTTGTTCCAAATATTAGCGTTGACGTATCGCCAGCCGTACTTTTGTAGAATAGGGTGCGCTGCGGCCCAGCCAATCTCTGAGTTCCAAAACCACAGAGTGGTTTGTGCTGACGCTTTTCTGCTCCATGCGGCGATATGTTCTTCATACCATTCTGGAATTCCAAGATGATCAGAAGTGTCGCCTTCAAATCCAAGAATCCCATATGCTCCGTCTGAAACTATTACGGTCGGTTGGTCCCAGTCGTGATAGAAGTCCAAGCTATCACCATGGCTGAGATTGACATAATCGTCGCTGTACGCTGAAGCGCCCCTCACTTCACTGGGTGGTAGAGCTTTGCCTCGGCCTACGGTGCTTGTTCGTGGATTGCGTGGCTTTTCTTGAGGTTTCATGAGGGTATCTAAACCTGGTCAGGGCGTGGCGTGCGGATTTGGCTTGGATTGGTGCCGGCTAAGCGCTAATGCGTGGTGTTCGTAGTGCTCCGGTGCACCATTCTGCTAGCATCCGAGCACCCTCTCTGGGTTGTGCGGAAATGCAAAATCCTTGGTACTTTAGCACCAATGATCGTTAGGTAGGAGAGTGGAAAATGCCACTAATGAATTCAGGGCGACCGCTGTCGTAATCGACGCTTAGGCGTAGGGGCTGAATTCTAGGGATCATAGTAATGCACGGTGATTAGCTATGAGCCATCCGTGAAAATACTTCGATTTGTTGCACGCGAAAGTATTTACTTTCGTGCAGGTGCACTTGTTGAGAGTGCTGGAAGAATGGTGCCCAGAGACGGAGTCGAACCGCCGACACGAGGATTTTCAATCCTCTGCTCTACCGACTGAGCTATCTGGGCAATGCGCGTATTAAGCCAGCGAGGAAGATCGTTGTCAACGCATTTTTGCAGAAAAATTCAGAAAATACCGTAGGTTAGCAGTGTGGGTTGTTGGGCTCCTCCCGTTCGTGGGGCGTAAGCAATCACAGGCTGCCTGCTGACGTATCGTCAGGTTGATAGCGGGACAGCGGCATCCTCGCCTCGCGGTGATGACTGATTTCAGTCGAAATAGAAGTCGTTAATCAAGGCTCCACCGTTCCAAACTAGCCTGGATAGCTCGATTGACCGCCGTGGTATGCCTGTCAATAAGGCGTTTAAGAGAATCTATCCTCTGTATCGTAACTGGTTTGTAATGTCCAATGTTTAAAGCCCTGGCAATCTGATTTAAGTTCTTGCCGAGAGTGAGCAGCTGATAGTTTGACTCGCCAAGCTGGTCGATTTCGGAAATTCCAAATTGTGATGCGTGGGTCAACCCTATACGAATGGCGTCTAAAATCCATCGCCGCATAGAGCACCGCTCGACGTGTGAGCGTTCTTGAATGGCGGCTTTCTCTGAGGAAGTCAAAAGAACTTCGAAATGATGCTTTTTCTCTTTGGATCTCTCTGTCTGGCGATAAATTTTCGGTGTCGGCTTTGTGTTCGCTTTAGCTAGCTGATGCTCAATGGCTTCTTTAAGCGCGACCCCTTGGTGATTGGCCTAGAGCATTGCAATAGGCAATCCAGCGCGCTTTTAGATCTGCGCCCAGGTGAACGTTAATAGCTCGGTTGATCTTTTGAATAATGACCTCTCAAACGCTGCAATTTGCAACCTAGGGGAGACTCTTGCAACCTGTGTGCGCACACTTTGCCGGCGATTAGCCTATCCTGCAGTAGTCCTTCGTAGCAATCGAGATTTCGTCATGACGAAGAATTTGGGATGTATGGCACTTTCAGATAGTGAGCCAAAGTGAGATAATGGATATCGTCAAAGTGCAGTGCTTTGGTCTAATTATATGAACGCTGTAATCGCCTCGCTGATGCTTAGTACATTATGGGCGCGGCCCTTAAAAGACGGGGCCTACACCGGGTAAGACTGGCGCATAGTCACCCCAAGAACGGTACAACCGTGCTGGGTGCGATTCCTAAACAGATCGACAGGCCGGACAGACGGCCCAGTGTTCACCATGTCCAATGGAGAGGTGACTATGGATCTGTTCAAGCGTTTCGCCTTAAAAGGCGTCCGACCATTTAGTTTCGCAACAACGTTCGCATTGATGCTGGGCTCGCAGCAGGGATACGCGCAAATCCCTGTAACCGTTACTACCCAAGTGACGGATTCCCCTATGACTGTCGCAGAGTTCGCAGCTAATACGACTCGCTGGGCCCAACAGGTTCAGCAAATGACATTCCAAATTGATCAGATGAAGCAGCAGTACGGCGCGCTTACTGGGTCGCGTGGGCTTGGGCGAGTATTCGATGACCCACAGCTGCGAGAATATCTGCCGCAAGACTGGCAGGCTGTGTATGACGCAGTGAAGCGTGGCGGCTATTCAGGCCTGAATAGCCGTGCTGGTTCGATCTATTCGGACAACAAGGTGTTCGATGCTTGCGAAAGCCTGGTTCAGGATCAGCAGCGCGATGCTTGCCGAGCACAGGCGGTGAAGCCGTCACAGGATAAAGCTTTTGCTCTGGAGGCCTATGACCAGGCCGAAGCCCGACTGCGCCAGATTGACCAGCTCATGGGGCAGATCAATCAAACGCAAGATCCCAAAGGGATCGCAGAGCTGCAGGGTCGCATCGCTGCAGAGCAAGCGATGATCCAGAACGAGCAGACCAAATTGCAGATGTTCCAAATGGTCGCTGAGGCCGAGGGCAAGATTCAGGAGCAGCGGCAACGGGAACTGAATGCCCAGGTGCTCGACAAGAGAGGCTACAAGAATCGCGAATTGCTGAACCTGGGGGGCAACTGAAATGATCTCGTACGCTCATATCCTCCCCTTGGTCGTGTGCTTCTTCATCCTCACTTCCTTACGGCGATTCTGGATTTGCATTGGCCGGTTCGGGGCTTTGAAAGAGGTGTCACGACGTGCACCTGAGTTGATCCAGAGCGATCTCCTGGCGGCGTCGGCCGCGATCATGCCTTTTGTATTGGCGCTTGCCGATTGGTTGCAGATAGTGCCGCCCCGAGCAACTGGACCAATCTCGTCAACGCTCGCCGTTTTGATCTCATTCGCCTGTGCACTGGGTACGTCGCTATTGATTTCGAGGTCTGAATACCGCATCGCGGGTAGTTGGGCAGGGACAAGGGAAAGCGCGTTGAGAACGCTTGCAGCACTTCAGATTATCAGCGCTGCTGAGCTGGCCTATTCGCTGAAATTTGCTGGGGAATTCCGCACGGAGGCGGAGCATGTGCTGCCCCGTGAAGTGAATCGGGCGGATCGGAATCGGGAGGGCCGGAAATGACAGCCTCTCGTTTCTCAATTGTTGTTTTGTTTCTGCTCACGGGCTGCGGGGCGGATGAACCGGTCCATTCTGTCGATTGGTACAAAGCCCACAGCCCGGAAAGGGATATCCGAATATCGGAGTGCGAGCGACATGCCGGGACTCTGGCCCTTACGCCGAACTGCGTTAATGCCAAGCAGGCCAGGAATGAGCAGCAGCTTGATCAGCGCGGCTATCGGAAGCGCGAAATGCTGAATTTGGAGGGGCAATGACCATGGAGTCCAATTTTTACGAATGGGTAGGTGGCTCAATCGACTCGGTGTTGAACGGCTACGTGCAACTCATGGCACATAGTGTCATTGATAACTCCTCGGGCTTGTTCGTTGCTGGCGGCGGCCTTTTCTTCATGATCCTGGGCCTTCTGTCCGTCGGTGGCTTCATCGAGCATCCTCTCCCGCATGTCTTCAAGCTCATGTTGAAATGGGTATTCATCGGCGCATTGGTACTTAATGCCGATACGTACCTTGGTGGGGTCGTGGAAGCGATTCGCGGCCTGGAGGTTGGCTTGGCAGATGCGTTCTCGCCAAACGGCAAAGGTGTAGCTGCAACGTCGGTGTATCAGGTGATTGATAGAGCCATGACCGACGGATTTGATATCGCTTCCGATCTGATTGCTCGCGCAGGACGTCGTGGCACGACCGAGATAGGCATGATTCTTTATGACTGGCTTATCGCGGGAACGATGCTCATCGCAACATTCCTGATTACGCTACCCGCTGGAGCGATGATTATCACAGCCAAGGTGCTGTTGGCATTTTTGCTGGGGTGCGGCCCGCTATTCATCGCACTACTGCTGTTCGGTCAGATGACCAGCAAATGGTTCGATCAATGGTTCGCCCAGGTGATGACCTACATCATCCAATGCGCCGCGATCACGTCAGTGCTTACGCTGGGGATGAAGTTCTTCTCGACAATGCTGGCTGATGTACAGCCCAGTGCTGGAAACGGTCCAGCGACCGACATGCTGGAGATCCTCGCGTTGAGTGGGATCGTGCTCTACATGGTTTATCAGGCTTACTCATTGGGAGGTCAGCTTGCAGGTGGTCTTTCGTCCAGTGCGATCACATTGCGGCAGATGGCTCAGGCTGCGTTAAACCCAGCCAAGGCGGTCTTCAACACCGTTAACCCGATGTCAACGCGCCGAGACCTGCAGTCGGGCATGATGACCACTGCAAGAGGTTTGAATCATGTGATCGCAGGAAACAGCGTTTGGAACCCAGCCTACCGGCAGCATGTCATGCAGAACCTAGGCAAGAACTGGGGTAGGGGGAGAGGAGGGAAGGTCGGTAGTTAGCGGCCCGATATCAGTATTGTGGACCCCGCTGCGCGCCCTGGCGGGCTTGCCCAAAGGGGCTCTGCCCCTCTGGACTTCCCGCCCTCGCCGGTAGCAGGGGCCGCTGGGAAAGGCATCCAGCAGCCCCCGCATATAGGATTGGAGGTGCGCAGCGTCAAGGGTTCGCTTCGCCGTCATCCTCGCCCGGTCCCGTTTCACGGGCTGCGGCCTCCGGTGACGCCCTTGACACTCGTTTATCTGTTCAGCGCTGAAATTGTCTTGTTTCAGTCACCGATACGAAGGGAAAGCCCGTGAATATTTGGGAGAGTATCATCATCACGAATGCTGATCATGAGCGGCGTCGGAAGGCTGTCGAGTATGCTTGCGTGTCAATCGGGCTCGAGGGCTTTGTATTGAGCGCGGAAGAAAAGCGACGCGCTCAAGCTTTTGTGGACGGGGAACTCACCTTGGCCGAATTTGTTTCAGTCGACATCGACGAATAGCTGGAAGCTGGGTCAAGGGCATCACCGCAAGCCGCAGCGGAGCGCAGCCCAGAGGGCGAGCACCGAACGGGTGAGGATGATGGGCGTAGCCGTCCCCTTGATGCAGCTGTAAGCGTCCAAGCCTAGCGACAGGGGGAGGAACAAGGCGAAGCCGCCGGACCTGCCCCTGCCGCCCGTCCGGCAAGGATAGGACGCGGGATGCAACCGAAGGGGTTGCCCAAGCGGAGCGCGGAGATGAACGGCGAATAATGGCGAGGTTTCACAGCGCTCCGCTCCTACGCTTGTGGCTGCTGATATTTTCTATTCAGAACTGCGGCTATGTGCTTTGGCATGCCGGAGATGTTTGCATCCGCAACCGATCTCGTCTTAATCACCCGTTTCGTTTTGGGGGGCTGGTCTGGCAATGACGAATTTTGCTTATTCGCCATGGCGCGTGCAATCGTGGGTGCGAACTTACCTTCCCTGTAGCGTTTGAGAACTGCTTTAAACCATCTGTTAGGTGCCTTAACTCTACCCGCTTCCAGATTGCCTGCTAGCTCATCAAGAAGCATCTGAGCGGCTTGTTGGTCCACGTCTATCAATAAAGGCTCAATGAGGCTCCGCTCTGTGGCGGCCAGTGTTGGCCACGTGAGCGTATGCTTCGGTGAAATCTCGCTGGTGTTAGGTTTTGTTCTAGTTTCTTTTATATTGGTATGGTTTGTATTGTTTTCTCTTTTTATTGGTATATCCCCCTTGGGGCCAGGGGATGGTTTCCCGGGCAGTGGCTCACCATGGCATGATCGACCATCCCCTGGTTTTTGGGGGGATGGTTCACTGGGGGTATACGTGACAAAATTCTCCCAGATGATCTTCCCTGATTCATTCTGGAATCGCTCCTGCTTGAAGTAGCCTAGCGCCCTTAGCTCCTTACTTGTAGCGCTCCATTGCTGCTCGCTGAGGCCAAATTTTCCACGTATGTGGCCGACTCTAAGCTCCCAGCCTTCGTTCTGACCCAGCATCCAGGACAAGACCACGCGCGCGCGCCAGCTCAGCCTGCTCTCGGTTAGGACGCTTGCTGGAACAATGCAGTAGGGCGGCCTTTTGACTTTGAAGGTTTGATCCGTGCTCATGGGATTGCACTTCCACGCTCTCCGTCGAGCGACAATACCTCCTTGACTTGGAGGGTGCGGAAATAAACTCGCCGGCCGATCTTGAGCATCGTAGGTTTGAGTCTTTTAGAAATTTCGGTGTTTGAGTAAAGGGCCACTCTAACTCCTTCTGGAGATCGGCCTAATATCGCGGCAATGTCTACGATGCTCATTAGTGGGCCAAAGCGCTCAAGCAAATATTGTTCGGTCGTCATTGTCAATCAACCATAGTTGCTAATAGTTAGGCGTATCTTTGGGTAATGATGCTCAGTCGTCAAATAGCTACGCCTCGGTTTTCGACCAAGGCGTATTAGTTTGGATTAAAGACTTTGTTAGTCTGTGGTTGCCAAAATATATAGTTTTGGCTAATTGGCAGGTGTGGAAAAGCTAATGTGTATAGGGCTTTTCCTGAAATCTATTGTTGGCGAATGTGTAATAGAAATTATTTTTTGCCTATTTTTTAGCTTTCAAGCTATCGAGCCTCACTACCAGGTCCTCCGCGCGAAGATGCGTATATCGTTTCAACATCTGCATTGACTTGTGGCCGCTGATGCTAGAAACCTCTTGGTCTGAAAGCCCACCTTCAACCAATCGGCTGACTGCCTCATGGCGGAGGTCGTGGAAGCGGAAATCTGGCATGCCCAGCTTAGATTTGAGCAATCCCCAGATTTTCGTGAAGGCATAAGGGCGCCGCTTTCCGTCCTTTCCAGGTTCACCAAAAAAGATCAAATCGCAATCGATGGGGCGCACAGGGTTTTGAAGCGCTGCTTGGAATGTTGCTGCAGCGAGCTTGCTAAGTGGCACAGTCCGGGCGCTGTCGTTCTTCGTTACCAGAAGGCGTGCTACGCGCTTTTTGACATCGACCTGATGCCGACGTAGCCCTGTGATTTCAGACGACCGCATACCCGTTTCCAAGGCGATGCTGACGATCCATCCGAGCATAGGGTTGCTGTGCTTGTTTACCTCTTTCAGCAAGCGACGTTCCTCGTCTGCTGTAAGCCGACGATTTCGGCCTTCACCTGGGCTCGGTTTCCGAATGTTGAGCACAGGGTTGTATGTGAGTCCGAGGCCCCATTCCTGAATTGCGACAGTGAATAGGTGGCTGAGGAGGGCAAGCTCTAGCCGCACGGTGTTATTGCTGGTGGGTTGGCCGCGGTTGGTCAGGGAGCCCAGGCGTGTATCGCGATAGTTAGCAATAACCTCGGATGACAGAGCCGCCAGCGAGTATTTGCCCAGGTGCTTGATCAACTGCTGAGCCTTGGTTGCCTCAGCCTTCTGCGTGGTGGGCTTTTTGGTAGGGCTGACTTCGCGCAGATATCGCTGCAGCGCATTTTCGAGTGTCAGTCGCTCGGACCCGCTGCGCTGGATATACACACCTCGCACCATTTCATCTTCGGTGCGTCGTGACCAATCTTCGGCGTCGCGCTTGGTGCGGAAGGTTTTGGCGTTGGTCGGCCATCCGGTCTTGCGGATGACGGCCTTCCAAGTGCCGGCAGGGGTTTTGACGATTGTGGCCATCTGAAGGACTCCAAAGGCGTGCAAGCGAAGCCGCACTGTACCTAATTTGTACCTTCGGACCATAGGACTGATCCGGCTGCCACAAACCCAAAAAGCCGAAAGCCGCGTAGTACGCGGCTTCAAGGTTGGTGGGCCCACACGGACTCGAACCGTGGACCAAAGGATTATGAGTCCTCTGCTCTAACCAACTGAGCTATAGGCCCTCAGTAGGAGGCGCGATTATAACGAGGGTTTCGCACCTGTGCCATCCGAAAGATCCGTTAGTGCTATACGAAGAAACCGCGCAGCGAATTCCTCCGGCAGCAAGGGCAGGCTGACGATGTAGCCTTGGATCTGCTCGCAGCCTTCGGTAGCCAGAAAACGCTGCTGGGCCTGGTTCTCGACGCCTTCGGCGATGATGGTCAGTTGCATGCTGCGGCCAAGCGCAATGATGGCGCGTGCGATGGCGGCATCGTGGGGGTCGTCGGGCAGGCCGCGGATGAAGGATTTGTCGATCTTGAGGATGTCCAGCGGCAGCCGCTTGAGGTAGCTCAACGACGAATAACCGGTGCCGAAATCGTCGATCGCCAGTTGCACGCCCAATTTCTTCAACTGGTGCAGCACCGCCAGGGCTTCTTCGGCCTGGCTCATGATGAAGTTCTCGGTGATCTCCAGCTGCAGGTCGCCGGCCTTGAGTTGGTGTTGCCTGAGCAGTACCTCGATGCGCCGTGCGAGGTTGGGTTGGCGCAGTTGCGCGCCGGCCAGGTTGATCGACAGCGGACCAAAGGGTTCGTACCGCTGTTTCCAGGCCTGCATCTGACGGCAGGCCTGTTCCAGTACCCACTCACCCAGTTGCAGGATGGTGCCGTTTTCCTCTGCTAGATGAATGAAATGCTCCGGTGGCACTTCGCCAAACGTCGGGTGGCTCCAGCGGATCAAGGCCTCGGCACCGACCAGAGTCTGGGTTTGCAGGCTGAGCTTGGGCTGGAAGCACAGGCTCATCTCGTTGCGTTCGATGGCCCGGCGCAGTTCGTGCTCCAAGGCGACACGCTCACTGGCCTGGGCGGTCAGGTCGCGGGTATAGACTTCCACCCGGTTGCGCCCCTTGGCCTTGGAGCGATACATGGCGGCATCGGCGTTGCGGATGAGCGTGGCGACATCGCTGCCGTCGTGTGGGTAGAGGCTTATGCCAATGCTGGCGCTGGTGAAGAACTCATGCTCGCCGGCCTGGAAGGGAGCGTTGAAACAGGTCAGCAGCTTGTTGGCGATGGTGCTCGCATCACTGGGCTTGTGCAGGCCAGGCAGCAGGATGATGAACTCGTCGCCCCCCAAGCGCGCCACGGTGTCCACATCGCGCACCTGCTCTTTGAGACGCTGCGCGATACCCTTGAGCAGCAGGTCACCTACCGGATGGCCGAGGCTGTCGTTGATATGCTTGAAACGGTCCAGGTCCAGGAACAGCACGGCGCCCTGGCGGTTGGACAGTTGTCCACAGGTCAGCACGGCCTGGAGGCGGTTTTCGAACAGGGTACGGTTGGGCAGGCCAGTGAGAGGGTCGTGATGTGCCTGGTAGTCCAGTTCGGCTTGGGCATGCTTGATGCTGGAGATGTCGGCGAACACCGCCACGAAGTGCGTGATCTCGCGCTCGGCATTGCGCACGGCACTGATGGTCAGCCAGCTGGGGTACAGCTCGCCGTTCTTGCGTTTATTGTAGATCTCGCCCTGCCAGTGCCCTTCATCGGTCAGTTGATGCCACAAGGCAGCGTAGAAGGCGCTGTCATGCTGGCCCGAGGCGAGCAGGCGAGGGGTTTGGCCCAGCGCTTCGATCTCGCTGTACCCGGTGATTTCGCTGAAAGCACGGTTCACCGCACTGATGCGCTGGTCGATGTCGGTAATCAACACGCCCTCGGCGGTGTTTTCGAACACCGTGGCGGCCAGTTGCAGTTTTTCCTGCATCAGGTGGCGTTCGGTGATGTCCCGGGCGATGGTCAACATGCAGTCGGTGCCGGCGATTGGCAGCGGGCGCGCAGACAATTCGCATAGGCGAATCTGCCCGTCGCTACGGCGGATATGGCAGGTGAAGTCGCGTACGAAGCCCTCTCGGTTGAGCTGGTCGAGCAGGCGCTTGCGTTCGTTGAGGTCTACCCAGATGCCAAGGTCGAGCGACGTCTGGTCCAGGGTGGGGTGCAGGGCGTAGCCGGTAAGGCGGCAAAACCCGTCGTTGACCTCCAGCAGCAAGCCATCGTGCTGACGGGACAGCAACAGGCCGTCTGGGGAGGCATGAAACGCCTTGGCGAACTTTTCCTCGGAAATCTGCAGTTGCTGCTGGGTTTCCTTGAGCTGGCTAATGTCGCGTACGGCGACCACCAGCGCAGGTGTGCCGTCGAGTTCGAAGGTTTCAGCGGACGTAAGCCCTGTAAACACCTGGCCGTTGCTGCGCCTGAAACTCATTTCCAGGTTGCGGATGCCGCCCAGGTGCAGGCGCTCCAGTAGGCGAGGCCCTGAACCCTCGACTGCCCATAGATTGAGCTCGGTCGCCGTCCGGCCGATGACCTGACCAGGCGTCAGGCCTATCTGCTCTTCGAACGCTTCGTTGACCTCCAGCAGGCAGCCGTCGCTGTGGCGAGCGATCAGTAAGATGTCCGGGCACTGCTGGAACACCGAGGCAAACTTCTGCTCGGACAGACGCAGTGCGTCTTCGGTGCGCTTGGTTTCGCTGATATCGATCATCAGGCCGCGCATGACGGGCTGGTGGCCATGCTTGATCATGCTGACGATGTTGCGTACCCACAACGCTTGGCCATCGGCACGAATTACCCGGTAATCCAGGCTGTGGTCGCGCCCGGCAGCAGTTTCGCTTTCGCAGTAGGCCTGGGCCCATAGCGCATCGTCAGGGTGCACGATGCTGCGCCAGAAGCCGGGCTTTAGCCAGTTGCTCAGCGGATAGCCGAGCAGGTCCTCGGCATGGGGCGATACATAGCTGTACGTGAAATCGTTTACGTCCGCTTCCCAGGCGATGGCTGAAAGGCTCTCGACCAGGCCACGGTAATGGTATTCGCTGCTGCGCAGCTCCTGCTCCAATGCGATGCGCCGGGAGATTTCGGAACTCAGGCGCCGGTTGATACGCATGACCGTGGCCAGCACCAGTACCAGCAACAATACGGTGGGCACGCCATACACCACCAGATCGGACCAGAACATGCGCGCAGTGCCGTGTTCTGCGGAGGCTTGCGGGGGGGCGGGTTGCGCCGCGGTCTGGCCGGGTACCGCTACGGCAACGTACTCGGCGATCGGACTTGGTTGTTGCACTTGCGCAACGCCCGTCGTGGTCCACAGGCTCAGGGCCACCAGCAGGATGGCCGGCATCAGGGGCATAGCGGCCTCTCGCATTCAAATGGACTGAGTCGAGTGTAGACGGCCAATTAGCTCTGGGATGGGTGTCAGGGAGATTTTTTCAGGCTTAACAGGGCCTTGGAGACGGATGGCCAGCGGTATACGAAGCCCAGAAAAAACCCCGGCCTGGGCCGGGGTTGGTCATCACTCGTCGAGGAAGGAGCGCAAGTGCTCGCTTCGAGTCGGGTGCCGCAGCTTTCGCAACGCCTTCGCCTCGATCTGACGGATCCGCTCGCGGGTCACGTCGAACTGCTTGCCCACTTCTTCAAGGGTGTGGTCGGTGTTCATGTCGATGCCGAAACGCATGCGCAGCACCTTGGCTTCACGTGCAGTGAGGCCCGACAACACATCGCGGGTCGCTTCCTTGAGGCTTTCGACCGTGGCCACGTCGATCGGGGACTGCATGGTCGAGTCCTCGATGAAGTCACCCAGGTGCGAGTCTTCATCATCACCGATCGGGGTTTCCATGGAGATCGGCTCTTTGGCGATCTTCAGCACCTTGCGGATCTTGTCCTCAGGCATTTCCATGCGCTCGCCCAACTCTTCCGGGGTCGGCTCACGACCCATTTCCTGCAGCATCTGCCGGGAAATGCGGTTGAGCTTGTTGATCGTTTCGATCATGTGCACCGGAATACGAATGGTGCGTGCCTGGTCCGCGATGGAGCGGGTGATCGCCTGACGAATCCACCAGGTGGCATAGGTCGAGAACTTGTAACCGCGACGGTATTCGAACTTGTCCACAGCCTTCATCAAGCCGATGTTGCCTTCCTGGATCAGGTCCAGGAACTGCAGGCCACGGTTGGTGTACTTCTTGGCGATGGAGATCACCAGACGCAGGTTGGCCTCGACCATTTCCTTCTTGGCGCGGCGAGCCTTGGCTTCGCCAATCGACATGCGACGGTTGATCTCCTTGATCTCGGCAACGGTCAGGCCGGTTTCGGTCTCGAGGTCGATCAGTTTCTGCTGGCAGGCAACGATGGCTGCGTCTTTTTCACCCAGGGCCGCAGCCCATTTGGTGTTGCGCTTGGCAAGGTCACCGCTCCAGGTCTGGTCGGTTTCGTTGCTCGGGAACATGCGCAGGAAGTCGGCACGCGGCATACGGGCATCACGCACGCACAGCTGCATGATGGCGCGTTCTTGCTGACGCAGGCGGCTCAATGCGCTGCGAACACGCTCGACCAGCACTTCGAACTGCTTGGGGACCAGCTTGATCGGCATGAACAGATCGGCCAGCGCCTGCAGGGCAGCAACGCTTTCCTTGTGCTCACGACCGTTCTTCTTCAGGACCTTGTTGGTGGCCTGAAGCTGATCCGAGACCGCGCCGAAGCGTTGAGCTGCAACGACAGGGTCCGGACCGCTTTCGGTCTCTTCCTCGTCGTCACTGTCAGACTCTTCTTCCTCGTCCTCGGACTCTTCCTTCGCAGCGGCAGTCTTGGCGCCTGGAATCGGCACTTCATCTGTCGGTGCCGCGATGTTGTCATCGGGATCGATGTAACCACTGAGGACGTCCGACAGACGGCCACCTTCGGTGGTGACGCGGTCGTACTCGCCGAGAATGTAATCCACAGTGCCCGGGAAGTGGGCGATGGCGCCCATGACTTCACGAATGCCTTCTTCGATCCGCTTGGCGATTTCGATCTCGCCTTCACGGGTCAGCAGCTCGACAGTACCCATTTCACGCATGTACATGCGTACCGGGTCGGTCGTGCGGCCGATATCGGTCTCAACTGCCGCCAACGCAGCAGCGGCTTCTTCGGCCGCGGCTTCGTCGGTGTCGGCTTCCGCCAACAGAAGGGCATCCGCATCCGGAGCACTCTCGAATACGTTGATCCCCATGTCGTTGATCATGCGGATGATGTCTTCCACCTGTTCAGGATCTGAAATATCCTCAGGCAGGTGGTCGTTGACCTCCGCGTAAGTCAGGTAGCCCTGCTCACGACCGCGGGTGATCAACTCTTTGATACGAGACTGCTGTTGCGCTTTTCCGGACATAACACCCTATCCACTGAAGGTCTTGGCGGGCAAAAAACAAGCCGAGGATTATACCCGAGCATGGACCTCACGCGCCAGATGAGGTCGGGTTTTGTGCGGGAACATTCCGGCTCAACAAGGCGAGAAGCTGGGTTTTTTCCTCGCTGGTCAATTCGCTTTGACGGGATTTCCTGAGCAGTTGTTCCAGACTTCGCTCACGTTGGCGAGCGGACAAGCTAGTAATGGTGTCGAAAAACTGTTGTTCAAGGTTGTCGGCCACGATCAGCCATTCCTTCTCCGCCAACGCCCGCAGCAGGCGACCTTGTTCGGTGCCATGCCAGCGTGCGATCAACTGCATTGAGCTTAGCCCAGGATTTTTCTGTGCAGCTTCGATCAATGCCACCAGCAGTTGGCTGTAGAGCTGTTCTTCGTCGGCAAAATGGCTGGCGTCTTCCACCTTGCCGGCCAGGAGCGGGTGATGCAACAGCGTGCGCAGCGCCGCCAGCGTAGGCGGTTCGACCGGTGCCGGCACGCGGGGCGGGGGCTCGTCACGCTGCCACTGCTTGCCGCCCTTGCGATGCTTGTCCCAGGGTTTGTCGCTCCAGGCTTTCTTGCCGCCGGCCTTTTTGGGCGTCCAGGCCTGTTCCTGATGAGCGCCAGCATAATCGGGCTGCGGCATGTCGGCGTAATCAGGCGTGTAGCTGACCATGGCATCGTAGTCATAGCCTGGGTCGTAATCTGCGCTGGGCGCCGCGGGGGCCTGTTGCGCCAGTTGCTCAACCTGCTGCGGATCGAGCCCGGTGATTTCCCGCAAGCGGTTGCGCATCAGTTGACGCAGGTTGGCGCCCGGGATTTTTTCGATCAACGGTGCAGCCAGGGTGGCCATGTGCGCCTTGCCTTCGAGCGAGCGAGGGTCTGCCTCGATGCTCAGCTGCTCGAAGAAGTAGTCAGCCAATGGTTGCGCGTGCTGGTTGATGCGGGCCATGAAGGCGTCGGTGCCTTCGGCGCGGACCAAGCTGTCTGGGTCTTCGCCTTCAGGCAGGAACAGAAAACGCGCGCGACGGCCGTCCTGCAGGTTCGACAGGGCGGACTCCAGCGCTCGCCAGGCCGCCTTGCGCCCGGCCTGGTCGCCGTCGAAGCAGAACAGTACGCTCGGTACCACGCGAAACAGGCGCTTGAGGTGCTCTTCGCTGGTGGCGGTGCCCAGGGTGGCCACGGCGTTGCGCAACCCCTGCTGGGCCAGGGCAATCACGTCCATGTAGCCCTCGACCACGATGATTTCGTCGAGGTTGCGGTTGTGCTTGCGGGCCTCGTACAGCCCGTACAGCTCCTGGCCCTTGTGGAACACAGGCGTTTCGGGAGAGTTCAGGTACTTGGGCTTGTCGTCACCTAGCACCCTGCCGCCGAAGGCGATAATGCGGCCACGGCTGTCGCGAATCGGAAACATCACCCGATCGCGGAAGCGGTCGTAGCGTTTGCCGGTTTCGGCATTCTCGATCAGCAGGCCGGCATCGATCATGACCTTCTGCTGTAGCGTGTCGGCACCCAGGTGCTTGAGCAGGTTGTCCCAGCCAGGCGGCGCGAAACCCAGGCCGAAGTCGCGCGCCACTTCGCCGGATAAACCGCGGCCTTTCAGGTACTCCACCGCTGCCTTGCGGGTCGGGTGACTGCGCAGGGCTTGGCGGTAGAACTCCGAGGCGGCATCCAGCAGCGGATACAACGGTGAGTCGGTCGGCTGGCGCGGTTTCTGGTCGCGCCGGCCTTGCTCGCGCGGGACCTCCATGCCTGCCGCTCGTGCCAGTTCCTCGACGGCCTGGGGGAAATCCAGGTTGTCGTGGTCCATGACGAAGCCAAGGGCGTTGCCGCCGGCGCCGCAACCAAAGCAGTAATAGAACTGCTTGTCGGGGCTCACGGTGAAGGAGGGGGTCTTTTCCTTGTGGAACGGGCAACAGGCAGAATAATTCTTGCCGGTTTTTTTCAGTTGGACACGGGAGCTGACCACGTCGACGATGTCGAGGCGGTTGATGAGGTCGTCGATGAAACTCTGGGGAATCAGCCCGGCCATGGCAGTCTCGTCAATCTGGCAACTGGCAAGTCTAATCGCTCACGCGCCGAATGCAGCGGGTGATGCTTGAAGCTATGCGGGGAATAAGTGCCCGTCGCCGGCCCATGAGGCCCGTCAGTCGGACGTGCACGCCTGGCCTACAACACAATGACCAGTTCTGACGTTTCAGGCAGGTTGCCCGCATGCACGGTGCTTGAACATGTGCATGGAGCCTTGAGCAAGCTGCTCAAGTTTGAAGCGACCACTGCCATCGCCCGGTGGTTAACCGGGCAGGGCAGAAGCTTTGCGATGAACGTCTGTATTAGTACAGACGAACGGCGCGGCGCTGTTCGCGCTGAACTTTCTTGGCGTGACGTTTGACAGCGGCAGCTGCCTTACGCTTACGCTCTGCGGTCGGCTTCTCGTAAAACTCGCGGCTACGAACTTCAGCCAGTACACCGGCTTTTTCGCAGGAGCGCTTGAAACGACGCAGAGCTACGTCGAAGGGTTCGTTCTCTTTAACTTTGACGGCTGGCATCCAGGGCTACCTTAATTCATTACCGGGGTAGACGCGCTCCTGGCAAAACAAAGGTGTGCTGGAGAACGTCGGTTTTCAAGGGTTGCGGATGTTAACCCTTAGCAAGCCGGAATGCAAAGCCTCTGATCGAAAACCGCTGGTCGGCACCTTGCACGGGGACTATCATGCGCGCCTTCGAATTCAGCCCCCACAAGGGACGAGCCCATGCTAGTACTGGGATTGGAAACATCCTGCGACGAAACCGGCGTCGCATTATACGACAGTGAACGGGGCCTGCTGGCCGATGCGCTGTTCAGTCAGATCGATCTGCACCGCGTGTTTGGCGGCGTGGTGCCCGAACTCGCGTCGCGCGACCACGTCAAGCGCATGCTGCCGCTGATTCGCCAAGTGCTGGACGAAGCGGGTTGCGTGGCCACCGAAATCGACGCCATCGCGTATACAGCAGGCCCCGGGCTGGTCGGCGCACTCCTGGTCGGTGCCTCCTGCGCCCAGGCCCTGGCCTTTGCCTGGGACATCCCGGCCATCGGTGTACACCACATGGAAGGCCACTTGCTGGCGCCCATGCTGGAAGAAAACCCGCCGGCGTTTCCGTTCGTTGCCTTGTTGGTTTCCGGCGGTCATACCCAGCTGGTACGCGTCGATGGCATTGGTCAGTACGAATTGCTGGGCGAGAGCCTGGACGATGCGGCCGGCGAGGCGTTCGACAAGACCGCCAAGCTCATCGGCCTGAACTACCCTGGTGGGCCGGAAATTGCCCGGCTTGCCGAGCGCGGCACACCGGGCCGGTTTGTGTTCCCTCGGCCGATGACCGATCGGCCAGGCCTGGCAATGAGCTTCAGTGGCCTGAAAACCTTCGCCCTCAATACCTGGCAGCAGTGCCGGGAGGCTGGTGACGACAACGAACAAACCCGTTGCGACGTGTCCCTGGCGTTCCAGCAGGCGGTGGTAGAGACTTTGACCATCAAGTGCAAGCGGGCACTCAAGCAGACGGGCCTCAAGCGGTTGGTCATTGCCGGGGGGGTCAGCGCCAACAAGGCCCTGCGCGCTTCGCTGGAAGACATGCTCGGCAACCTCAAGGGCAATGTCTATTACGCCCGTCCGCAGTTCTGCACCGACAATGGGGCCATGATCGCCTATGCCGGTTGCCAGCGGCTGCTGGCGGGGCAGCAGCAAGACCTGGCGATCAGCGTGCAGGCGCGTTGGCCGATGGAGCAGTTGCCGCCTCTGTAGGGGTCAGAAGTGCCGCTCGCGGCCTGCAAACAGGTCACGCAGGTTACTGCGATGGCGCCATACGATCAGGACGGTCAGTACCGTCATCGGCAGCAGGGCCTCGGGCTGGCGCCAGGCCAGCAATGGCAGGGTCAGCGGTGTAGCGATCAGCGCAGCCAGGGAGCTGGTACGGGTGAGGTACAGGGTCAGCACCCAGGCAACGATGGCCAGCAACGCGGCAGGCAAGTACAGGCCGACCAGCATGCCAGCCGCGGTCGCCACGCCCTTGCCACCGCGAAAGCGAAAGTACACGGGGAACAGGTGGCCCAGCACTGCACAGATACCGATCCAGGCCTGCGCGTGCAGGTCCAGCCCGGCAAGGCGGGCGAGCATTACCGGCAACAGCCCCTTGCACAGGTCGCCAAGCAGGGTCAGGATCGCCATCTTGCGCCCTGCCAGGCGCAGCATGTTGGTAGCGCCGGCATTGCCCGAACCACTGCAACGCGGGTCCGGGCTGCCCGCAAGGCGGCTCAGGACAATGGCGAAGGACAGCGAGCCGAGCAGGTAGGCGAGCAGCGCCAGTAACCAAAACATGCTAACTATTCCGGGCGAGGACGCCCTGATTCTAACGGCGCCAGTCGCCCTTGTCGTGCTGTGGAGAGAAGTGCTTGGACAGAGTGTTCATCGAAGGCCTGGAAGTCGATACCGTGATCGGTGCCTATGACTGGGAGCGGGATATTCGCCAGTGCCTGCGTCTTGACCTGAGCTTCGCCTGGGATAACAGGCCTGCGGCCGCAGGCGACGACCTCGCCCTGGCGCTCGATTACGCGAGCGTTTCGACGCGCATCCAGGGGTTTGCCGAGCAGGCACGCTTCGAGTTGGTCGAAACCTTCGCCGAGCGCTTGGTTGCCGTGTTGATGGACGAGTTCGGCATCCCCTGGGTGCGCTTGAAGCTCACCAAGCCGGGCGCAGTGCCGGCAGCGCGCGGTGGTGTTGGCGTGGAGATCGAGCGCGGATGTCTCTGAGCACGGTATACCTGGGCCTTGGCAGCAACGTCGATCGGCATACCCACCTGTGTGCCGGTCTCGATGCGCTGGCGGCCATTCTGACCGACATGCGTTGCTCGCCCGCGTTCGAAAGCCAGGCGGTGGGCATCAAGAGCGGGCCGTTCATCAATTTTGTGGTGACCGGACAGACGACGCTACCGTTGATCGAACTGGACCGGCGGCTGAAATTCATCGAGGCCGACAATGGCCGGTATGCCCCTGATCGACTCGGCCTGCCGCTGGATATCGACGTGCTGATGTATGACGACCTGCATGGCACTTTCGACGGGCTGGTGCTGCCCCGGGCTGAGATTCTGAAAAATGCCTTCGTGCTGTGGCCGTTGTCGCTACTGGCGCCTGATCTGGTGCACCCGGGTGTAGGCAAAACCATGGCGCAGGTGTGGCAAGAGTCGCAGATCGATCAGGTCCTGGCGCCCGTCGCCTTCGAGTGGCGCGGGTTGCAACTGACGCCTGCCTGAGGCTCATACCGTCGTACACAATGCCCAGCATGCCGGCCATCAGCTGCTGCTGGGGTTGTCGCGCAGGTCGAGCGCGAGCTGCGCGACATTGTAGCTAGCTGCCCTTGTAGGCATCGAGCGTCTGCAAGCGCTCATTTTTCAAGGCCTCACCCAGCGCCTGGCCGGTGAAACCAGCCTGAACCAGCGGCTTTACATCCACGGCCCGGGCAGCGGCCATAGCCCCTTGCAGGTAGTCTGCCTGCCGGTAGTCTGTCTGTCCGTTGCCCTGCGCGATCGCTCGACAGGCTGCTAGAAAGTCCTCGAAACGCTGCGGCCTGCGGTAAACGTCGAACGTTTGCAACAGATCCAACAGCGTCTGGGCAGGCAGCTCTAAGGCCTTGTTGGCCTGCTCCAGGCACTGGCTGGTCAGCATCGACAGATCCTGGCACTCCCGCGGGGTCTTCAGGCGCTGATTGAGCGCCTTGATCGACGCGGTTGGTAAAGGATGCAGCAGACAGGCCCAGCGTACGGGCAACGCAAGCTGATGCCGGGCTGCCTGTTCCAGTGCGACCAGGGTCTGGGGATGAGGCTCCAGTTCCGGCAGCAGCACGTGCAGGGCATTGCATGCTCGCAGGACTTCGAAGAACACCTTGGGGTGCGCCTCCATCAATGCCCGCTCGATTTCCTTCCAGGTGCGTTCTGCCGTTAACGCCAGCAGTTCACCCGAAGCGCTGATGTGCTGCATCAAGCCCAGCGTGTCGTCGGCCACTTTGAAGCCCAACGGCGCATAACGCGCTGCAAAACGAGCGACGCGCAGCACACGCAGTGGATCTTCGGCAAACGCGGGCGAAACGTGGCGAAGCAGGCGCCGATCAAGGTCGGCCTTGCCCTGATAAGGGTCGTAGAGGGTGCCGTCCGCGTCCTCCGCCATCGCGTTAATGGTCAGGTCGCGGCGTATCAGGTCTTGCTCGAGCGTGACGTCCGGGCTTGCGTGAAAGGTGAACCCGCCGTAGCCCCTGCCGCTCTTTCGCTCGGTACGGGCCAACGCATATTCCTGGCCGGTCTTGGGATGCAGAAACACCGGAAAGTCTGCGCCAACCGGGCGGAACCCTTTGGCAAGCATGTCTTCAACCGTGGCGCCTACCACGAGCCAGTCGATATCGGTGACCGGGCGGCCGAGTAGGCGGTCGCGTACTGCGCCCCCCACTTTGTAAATGTGCATAAGTAACTCCCCCTGATTGCCGACAGCATAACCTGCCGACCGCCAGGGGGCGCATCACAGGTGGTGAATGACCGCCATGTCCAGGCGCCCGTAGTCAGAACCTTCGCCGTGCTCGCCACGAGGGGGCATGTGATGGGTTTTCATCACCTGGTCGCCTTGCACGGTTTCCAGGTGAATATCGAACCCCCACAACCGATGCAGGTGCTTGAGTACCTCTTCGGTCGAATCCCCCAAGGGCTTGCGGTTGTGTTGCTGGTGCCGAAGCGTCAGCGACCGATCTCCGCGACGATCGACGCTCCATATCTGAACGTTCGGCTCGCGATTGCCGAGGTTATATTGGGCGGCCAATTGTTCGCGGATGGTGCGATAGCCTGCATCGTCGTGGATGGCAGGCACGTACAGTTCGTCCCGCTGGTCATCGTCCAGGATGCTGAACAGTTTCAGATCACGCATCACCTTGGGCGATAAGTATTGAAGGATGAAGCTTTCGTCCTTGAAGCTGCTCATGGCGAACTTGAGGGTTGAAAGCCAATCGCTGCCGGCAATGTCCGGAAACCAGTGGCGATCTTCCTCGGTGGGTGCCTCACACATGCGCCGAATGTCGGTATACATGGCAAAGCCCAACGCGTAAGGGTTGATGCCGTTGTAATAGGGGCTATCGAAACCAGGCTGGAAGACCACGCTGGTATGGGACTGAAGGAACTCCATCATGAAGCCTTCGGTGATCAGCCCCTCGTCATACAGATCGTTCATCAGCGTGTAGTGCCAGAAGGTCGCCCAGCCTTCGTTCATCACCTGTGTCTGGCGCTGTGGATAGAAATACTGGGCGATCTTGCGCACGATCCGCACCACCTCGCGCTGCCAGGGTTCGAGTAGCGGTGCGTTCTTCTCGATGAAGTAGAGGATGTTTTCCTGAGGTTCGGCGGGGAAGCGCACGTCGTCCCGTTCACTGGTCTTGTCGGCACTTTTGGGAATGGTGCGCCACAGGTCGTTGATCTGCCGTTGGAGGTGTTCCTCCCGATCCTTCTGCCGGCGACGCTCTTCTTCGGCAGAAATGGGATAGGGGCGCTTGTAGCGGTCCACCCCGTAATTCATCAGGGCGTGGCAAGAGTCGATGAGGTCTTCCACCGCATCGATCCCGTGACGCTCCTCGCACTGGGCGATGTACTGCTTGGCAAAGACCAGGTAATCGATGATCGAGCTGGCATCGGTCCAGGTGCGGAACAGGTAGTTGCCCTTGAAGAAACTGTTGTGCCCATAGCACGCATGAGCGATCACTAGGGCCTGCATGCACATGGTGTTCTCTTCCATGAGATAAGCGATGCAGGGGTCGGAGTTGATAACGATTTCGTAAGCAAGCCCCATTTGCCCGCGGCTGTAGGATTTCTCGGTACTGAGGAATTGCTTGCCGTAGGACCAGTGGTGATAACCCAGCGGCATGCCGACCGAAGCGTAGGCGTCCATCATCTGCTCGGCGGTGATTACCTCGATCTGATTGGGGTAGGTGTCCAAGGCGTAACGTTCGGCCAGGCGGCCGATTTCCCGGTCATAGGTTCGGATCAGGTCGAACGTCCACTCTGAGCCGGTGGAGATGGGCTGGCGTCTCTGTGCTCTGGCGGTCATGTGGCTAACCTGCGCTGGAAGAGTTCACGGAAGACCGGGTAGATATCGCCGGCCGATACCAATTGCTGTTGCGCGAACGTATCGGGGAAGGCATCGCCGATACGTTCGTACTCGTACCAGAGCGCCTGATGTTCACGTGGGGTGATTTCCACGTAAGTGTAGTACTGAACGTGCGGCATGATCTGCCGGGTGAGGATGTCGCGGCAGATCGGTGAGTCGTCGTTCCAGTTATCGCCATCCGACGCCTGGGCCGCGTAGATGTTCCAGTCACTTGCTGGGTAGCGTTCGGCCATGATTTCCTGCATCAGCTTCAAGGCACTGGAGACGATGGTGCCGCCGGTTTCGCGACTGTAGAAGAACTCTTCTTCATCCACCTCGCGCGCGCTGGTGTGGTGCCGTATGAACACGACTTCGATCCGGTCGTAGTTACGCTTGAGGAACAAATACAGCAGGATGAAGAAGCGCTTGGCGATGTCCTTGGTGGCCTGGGTCATCGAGCCCGAAACGTCCATCAGGCAGAACATGACAGCCTTGGAACTGGGGTTCGGTTGCTTCACCAGCAGGTTGTATTTGAGGTCGAAGGTGTCGAGGAAGGGCAGCCGATTGATACGCGCCTTCAACCGCTCGATCTCCTGCTCGGTTTCCTGGATGTCCGTAAAGTTGTCAGGCTCCTCGACGCGCAGGCGGGCAAGCTCTTTCTGGGCTTCGCGAAGCAGGGCGCGGCTACTGCCGGTCAATGCGATGCGCCGAGCATGGGCCGAGCGCAGTGTGCGTACGATATTGATACGTGACGGGTTGCCCTCGCTTGCGATACCGGCGCGCACGTTCTTGAACGTGTCTGCACCCGTCAGGTGACGCTTGACCAGGTTGGGCAACTCCAGGTCCTCGAACATGAACTCCAGGAACTCCTCCTGGGTGATCTGGAAAACGAAGTCGTCCATGCCGTCACCGGCATTGCCGGCCTTGCCACGGCCACTGCCGCCGCCACCACCCTGCGGACGGGGGATATGCTCACCTGCGGTGAATTCCTTGTTGCCCGGGTGTACGACGGTCTGCTTGCCGCCACGGCCATGGTGCAGCACTGGCTCGTCGATATCACGGCCTGGGATGCTGATCTGCTCACCGTGCTCCATGTCCGTGATGGAGCGGCGACTAACCGCTTCTTCCACGGCCTTTTTGATGTGATCACGGTACCGGCGCAAAAAGCGCTGGCGGTTGACCGTGCTCTTGTTCTTGCCATTCAGGCGTCGGTCGATAACGTAGCTCATGGTTCCTCCTGCGGGGAGCAGCTGCAAGCCATAAGCTTCAAGCTGCAAGAAAGAGCAGCCGCCGCAGCTGCGGGCACTGGCGCCGAGGGGTGCACGGCGCCGGCCAGCGTGAAGCCTGCGGCTTGTCGCTTGCCGCTTTATTGCGATTTCCTGACCCGCAGGTACCATTCCGACAGCAGACGTACCTGCTTGTCGGTGTAGCCACGCTCCACCATGCGCGTGACGAAGTCGTTGTGTTTCTGTTGATCCTCCTTGCTGGCCTTGGCGTTGAAGCTGATGACAGGCAGCAAGTCTTCGGTGTTGGAGAACATTTTCTTCTCGATCACCACCCGCAGCTTCTCGTAGCTGAGCCAGCTTGGGTTCTTGCCGTTGTTGTTGGCCCGGGCGCGCAGCACGAAGTTGACGATCTCGTTGCGGAAGTCTTTGGGGTTGCTGATACCCGCCGGTTTCTCGATCTTCTCCAGCTCTTCGTTCAGGGCGATGCGGTTGAGAATCTCGCCGGTTTCCGGATCGCGGTACTCCTGATCCTGGATCCAGAAGTCGGCGTACAGCACATAACGGTCGAAGATGTTCTGGCCGTACTCGCTGTAGGACTCCAAGTAAGCTGTCTGGATTTCTTTGCCGATGAACTCGATGTACCGGGGGGCCAGGTATTCCTTCAGGTAGCGCAGGTAGCGTTCGCGCACCTCGGCCGGGAATTGTTCCTGTTCGATCTGCTGCTCGAGCACATACAGCAGGTGCACCGGGTTGGCCGCCACTTCGTGAGGGTCGAAGTTGAACACCTTGGACAGGATCTTGAAGGCGAAGCGGGTCGACAGGCCGTTCATACCTTCATCGACGCCTGCCGAGTCGCGGTATTCCTGGATGGACTTGGCCTTGGGGTCGGTGTCTTTGAGGTTTTCGCCGTCGTACACCCGCATCTTCGAATAGATGTTGGAGTTGTCAGGCTCCTTGAGGCGCGAGAGGACGGTGAACTGGGCCAGCATTTTCAGCGTGTCCGGGGCGCAATGGGCCTTGGACAGCGAGCTGTTGATCAGCAGCTTGTCGTAGATGCGGATCTCGTCGCTGACCCGCAGGCAGTAAGGCACCTTCACGATGTAGATACGGTCAATGAAAGCTTCGTTGTTCTTGTTGTTGCGGAAGGTGTGCCATTCGGACTCGTTGGAGTGCGCCAGCAGGATCCCGGAGTAGGGAATAGCGCCCAGGCCTTCGGTGCTGTTGTAGTTGCCTTCCTGGGTGGCCGTCAGCAGGGGGTGAAGCACCTTGATGGGCGCCTTGAACATCTCGACGAATTCCATCAAGCCCTGGTTGGCTCGGCAAAGCGCGCCTGAATAACTGTAGGCGTCGGCGTCGTTCTGCGGGAATTCTTCAAGCTTGCGGATATCCACCTTGCCCACGAGTGCAGAGATGTCCTGGTTGTTCTCGTCGCCAGGCTCGGTCTTGGCGATGGCAATCTGGTTGAGGATGGAGGGGTAGAGCTTGACCACCTTGAACTTGCTGATATCGCCGCCGAATTCCTGCAAGCGCTTGGTGGCCCACGGCGACATGATGGTGTTCAGGTAGCGCCGCGGGATGCCGTACTCTTCCTCGAGAATGGCCCCGTCTTCGGTGGCGTTGAACAACCCCAGCGGCGACTCGAAGACCGGCGACCCCTTGATGGCGTAGAAGGGCACCCGCTCCATGAGTTGCTTGAGCTTTTCGGCCAGGGAGGATTTACCGCCACCCACCGGGCCAAGCAGGTAAAGAATCTGCTTCTTCTCTTCCAGGCCTTGGGCGGCATGGCGGAAGTACGACACGATCTGGTCGATGCACTCTTCCATGCCATGGAAGTCGGCAAAGGCCGGATAGCGCCGGATCATCTTGTTGGAAAAGATGCGCGACAGCCTAGAGTTGGTAGAGGTGTCGATCAGCTCTGGCTCACCGATGGCCATCAACAGGCGCTCGGATGCCGATGCGTAGGCGCTACGATCCTCCTTGCACAGTTCCAGGTACTCCTGCAGCGAGAGTTCTTCTTGGCGCGTGGACTCGAAGCGTTGTTGGAAGTGGCTAAAAATACTCATGACGTCACCTCGCTCGATACGTTGAGACGACGCCGGATCAGTCAGCTGATGCTGGTATGCAAGCGGCATTGCCGGTTGCCATATACCCCCCAAACACCCTATAGCGCTACCGATGACCCGCACGCCGGTGTACCGGCTCTCCCCTTTTTCCGGATGGCCTGCGCTTAAGGATAGTTAATAATCGGCAAGGTCAAGGGCACGGGTGACGGAAGTTGCTAGCGACCGTTCGTCAGAACGGTCTCCAGCCCGCGCATGGCGCGGGCTGCAGTGACAATGAAAAATTTATTCTTCAATGCCTTGGGCGGTTTCGGCAGGATAGGTCGAGCGCCATAGCTCGAAGCCACCATCGACACTGTACACGTCGGAAAAGCCTTGTCCTACCAGGTAGGCAGCTGCGCTTTGGCTCGAATTGCCGTGGTAGCAGACGACCAGCGTCGGTGCGTCCAGGTCGGCATTGCGAATGAAGTCGGCGACCGAGTGGTTGTCCAGGTGGCGGGCACCAGTGATGTGACCTGCTGCGTAGGCCTGCGGGTCACGAATGTCGACCACGACGGCACCTTGCGCACGCAGGGCCAGGGCCTGTTCGGGAGGGATGCGCTTGAATTCGCTCATGGAGTTGGCTCTGTTCCGGGTTGATCGTTGAAGGTTGGAATTGGCGCCGCAGGGCGCAGGGTGCCGTCATCGGCACAATCGCAATGGTGGTACTGGCCGTCATCGACGTTGTACAGGGTCATGGACCCACCCCATACGCAGCCTGTGTCCAGCGCAATGACTCCGGGTTCCTCGACCTGGCCCTGCAAGGCGGCCCAGTGCCCGAAGATGATCTTCACGTGACGCGAACGCCGACCTTTGTGGGCGAACCAGGGCTTGTACCCTTTGGGGGCGCTGTCCAGCCCTTCTTTGCTCTTGAATTCAAGTTTGCCTTCTGCGGTGCAGAAGCGCATGCGCGTCAGGTAATTGGTAATGACCCTGAGGCGTTCGACACCCGCCAGACGCTTGCTCCACTTGGCGGGCTCGTTGCCGTACATACCGTCCAGATACAGCGGCAGACGGCTGTCATCGCGCAGTACTTCTTCGACTTCGGCAGCCAGCTCCAGGGCTTTGCCCAGTGTCCATTGCGGGGGAATGCCCGCGTGTACCAAGGCGATGCCGCGCGGTTCATCGTAATGCAGCAGCTTTTGCTGGCGCAGCCAGTCGAGCAGCTGGTCGGCGTCAGGGGCCTCGATGATTTCGCGCAACGTGTCGCTCTTCTTGAGACGTTCGACGTTGCGCCAGGCCGCAAGCAGGTGCAGGTCATGGTTGCCCAGCACGCAGGTGAGCGACTGGCGAATCGAATACAAATAGCGCAGCGTCTCGAGCGACTCGGGGCCACGGTTCACCAGGTCGCCGACCAGCCACAACTTGTCCACAGCCGGGTTGAAGCGCACACGTTCAAGCAGGCATTTGAGCGGCTGCAGGCATCCTTGCAAGTCACCGACGGCGTACGTGGCCATCAGTGCAGCGCCCCAGGTACTGCCAGGCGGAACGGCGCGATCTGTGCGTCGAAGCGCTTGCCGTCCTCGGCAAACATTTCGTAGCTGCCCTGCATGGTTCCAACGCGGGTGGTGATGACGGCGCCGCTGCTGTAGGTATGGCTCTGGCCTGGCTCAATCGTAGGTTGTTGACCGACCACGCCAGAGCCTTGCACCTCTTCGACCTCGCCATCACCGTTGGTGATCAGCCAGTGCCGGGACAGCAGCCTGGCCTTGAGCGAGCCATTGTTATGGATCGTGATGGTGTAGGCGAAAGCGAAACGGCTGCTTTCAGGGTCGGATTGCTCTTTGAGGTAACGGGTCACGACGCTGACGTCGATCTGATAGCGAGGGTCGGTCATGCAAGGGCCTTGGGGAACTGACGCAATGATGCAGTCTAGGCCATAGGGAGGGGCGAGGGCCAGCGGCGCGATGGCAGGCTGGCCCGGCAAGCAAGCCCCAAGCATCGGGGCGGCGATCAGCTTGCAAGTGCTGACTGCGGTCAGCGGGGCAGGGGCTGGGGGTCGGTCAGGCCGGTTGATCAGCCAACTGGTCGGCCAGGCGCACGAAAGCCGCCAGATCCAGCTGCTCGGGGCGCAGGCTACCATCCACGCCAGCGGCCTCGATGGCGGCGCTGTCGAGCAAGCCTTTGAGGGTATTACGCAACGTCTTGCGACGCTGGTTGAACGCATCGCGAACCACCCGCTCAAGCAACTGCGGATCCTTAGCCGGGTGGGGCAGCACGTCGTGCGGCACCAGCCGGACGATGGCTGAGTCCACTTTCGGCGGCGGGTTGAAGGCGCCGGGGCCTACGTTGAACAAGTGTTCGACGCGGCAGTGATACTGGACCATGATCGACAGCCGACCCCAATCACCGCCCCCAGGCCCTGCGGCCATACGCTCGACCACTTCCTTCTGCAGCATGAAGTGCATGTCCCGGATGAGGCCGGCGTGGCTGAGCAGGTGGAAGATCAAAGGTGTAGAGATGTTGTAGGGCAGGTTGCCCACCACCTTGAGGCTACGTGCCGGTACGCCGAGCTGGTTGAAGTCGAACTTCAGGGCGTCACCTTGGTGCAGGCGGAAATTGCCATTGCCTGCAAACTTGTGTTGCAGGATCGGCACCAGGTCCTTGTCCAGCTCCACCACATCCAGTTGCGCGCCGCTGCTCAGCAAGCCTTCGGTCAATGCGCCCTGGCCCGGGCCGATTTCAAGCAAGTGTTCGCCTGGCTTGGCATTAATGGCACGCAGGATGCGGTCGATGATGCCTGCATCGTGCAGGAAGTTCTGCCCGAAACGCTTGCGCGCCCGGTGTTGGTATTGCTCGTTCATGGTCGGTTCTCGGCCATCTGGTAGGCGGTGTCCAAGGCAACGCGCAGGCTGCCGGTATCGACTTTGCCGGTGCCGGCCAGGTCCAGGGCCGTGCCATGATCGACCGAGGTACGGATGATCGGCAGGCCCAGCGTGACATTGACCGCAGCGCCGAAGCCCTTGTACTTGAGTACGGGAAGCCCTTGGTCGTGGTACATCGCCAGCACCGCGTCGCAGTGCTCCAGATATTTGGGGGTAAACAGGGTATCGGCCGGCAGTGGCCCGCGCAGGTCCATGCCTTCGGCACGCAGGCGGGTCAGGGTAGGCTCGATGATGTCGATTTCCTCGCGGCCCAGGTGGCCACCTTCTCCCGCATGGGGGTTCAGGCCGCATACCAGGATGCGAGGGTTGGCGATGCCGAATTTGTCGCGCATGTCGGTGTGCAGAATGCGTGTCACGCGCTCGATGCGCTCGGCAGTAATGGCCTCGGCGATGTCACGCAGGGGCAGGTGGGTAGTGACCAGGGCGACGCGCAGGCCATCCGTGGCCAGCATCATCACCACTTGGGCGGTGTGGGTCAGTTCAGCGAGAAACTCGGTATGCCCCGAAAAAGAGATACCGCTTTCGTTGATAACGCCCTTGTGCACGGGCGCTGTGATCATGCCGTCGAAATCGCCGTCCAGGCAGCCTTGTCCGGCACGGGTCAAGGTCTGCAGCACGAACGGCGCATTGGCCTTGTCCAGCTGACCGGCGACCACTGGGGCACACAGCGGCGTGTCCCACACATACAGGCTGCCAGCGGGTGCCGGTTGACTCGGCCATTGACCTGGCATGACAGGCAGCAAGGTGATGTCCAGCCCCAGCTGGGTGGCCCGCTCGGCGAGCAGGTCACGGTTGGAGATGGCAATCAGGGGGTGGGGCTGAGCGTCGGCAGCGAGCAGCAGGCATAGGTCAGGACCTATCCCCGCTGGCTCGCCGGGTGTGACGGCGAAGCGCAGGGGCTTCACTGAGCGGCCTGGTCAGCGCCAGGCAGCTTGATTTCAACGTAGGCTTCGTCGCGAATCTGGCGCAGCCAGGTTTGCAGCTCTTCGTCGTACTTGCGGTTGCGCAGCACGCTCAGGGCTTGCTGTTCACGGGCCTGTTCGGTGCTGTCAGTGGCGCGGCGGCCCAGCACTTCCATCACATGCCAGCCATATTGGGTCTTGAACGGCTTGGTCACCACGCCTTGCTGTGCGTTGGCCATCTGCTCGCGGAACTCCGGCACCAGGGTGTTCGGGTCTACCCAGTTGAGGTCGCCGCCGTTGAGCGCCGAGCCCGGATCTTCCGAGAAGCTCTTGGCCAGGGTGGCAAAGTCTTCACCATTTTCGATGCGCTCGTAGATCTTTTCAGCCAGTTGCTGGGTGGCGGCTTCGCTGCGCACTTCACTTGGCTTGATCAGGATGTGGCGTACGTGCACCTCGTCGCGCAGCACGTTCTCGCTGCCACCACGCTTCTCCTCGAGTTTGAGGATGATGAAGCCGTTGGGGATGCGAATGGGCTGGGTGATCTCACCCACCGGCATGCTGCTCAGCATCTTGGCAAAGTCTGGGGGCAGTTGACCGGCTTTGCGCCAGCCCATCTCGCCGCCCTCGAGCGCGTTCTCGCTGGCCGAGTTGGCGATTGCCATCTGACCGAAGTCCGCGCCTTGCTTGAGCTGCTGGTAGACATCGCCCACTTTGCGCGCAGCCTTCTGGATGTCGCTGGAGTTGGCCGCTTCCGGCGTTGGGATCAGGATGTTGGCCAGACGGTATTCTTCGGACATCTGCATCTTGCCCATGTCCGAATTCAGGAAGTTCTTAACTTCCTGCTCCGACACCTGGATGCGCTCTGCCACCCGGCGTTGGCGCACGCGGCTGATGATCATCTCGCGCTTGACCTGCTCGCGAGCATCGTCGAACGACAGGCCGTCATGGGCCAGCGCCGCGCGGAACTGGTCGATGGACATGCCGTTGCGCTGGGCAATGGTGCCGATCGCCTGGTTCAGCTCCTCATCAGTGATGCGGATGCCCGAGCGCTCGCCGATCTGCAACTGCAGGTTTTCGACGATCAGGCGTTCCAGCACCTGCTGCTGCAGGGCGCCGCTTGGCGGCACGCTGCCGCCGCGCTTGGCGATGGTCTGCTGAACTTCACGCACGCGCTGGTCCAATTGGCTTTGCATGACCACGTCGTTGTCGACGATGGCCACCACCCGGTCAAGCGGTTGCACCGCGGCATGCACCGCGCCACTCAGCAAAGCGACGCCCAGCAGCACTGGGCGCAGTCGATCAATAAGCTTGTTCTTCACGTTCACGGTAACCTTGAATGCCTTGGCCGAGGAAGGATTCGACCTTGTTGCCAACGACGCCGCCGAGGCCCTTGAGAACGACCTGCAGGAATACGCCATGGTCGCCTTTTTCGTTCTGCGGCAGTGCCTGGCTGTAGTCGTCGAAGTCGAGCCAGTAACGGTTGATCAAGCGCAGCTTCCAGCAGCAGTTGTCGTATTCGAAACCGCCCATGGCTTCCAGGGTGCGGTTGCGGTTGTAGTCATGCTGCCAGCGAGCGATGACGCTCCACTGCGGGACGATCGGCCAGATGACCGAGAAGTCGTGCTGCTGGATCTTGTAGTAGTCCTTGATGTAGTTCGGGCTACCTGGGGTGCCGTAGTCGCCACCGTCCACTTTCCAGCGACCCGTGCTGGAATCGAAGGCGACCGTGTCGTTCCGGTAGCGATAGCCCAGGTTGACGATCTTGTTCGGATTGGCCTCAGGCTGGTAGTGGAACATGGCGCTGGCCGAGCGAGTGCTGTGGCTGTCCTGGTCCCAGTTGAAATCCGAATTGAAGCGCCAATCGCGGTTGAAGTAGTAGTTGTACACCAACGCGTAAGGCGAAGTGTCGGACTGGGCATAGCTGCGGTTCTTGTAATCGATACCCGGCAGCTGAACCTTGCGGTCCTTGAAGTAGTACGCTTGGCCGATGCTGAAATTCTGACGCTCGAAGCCGTCGTCTTCGATCCAGCGAGTGGTGACACCCAGCGAGAGCTTGTTCTCGTCGCCAATGCGGTCCGAACCGCTGAAACGGTTGTCGCGGAACAGCGAGTCGTAGCTGAACAGGGTTTCGCTGGTATCGAACAGCGGAATGTCTTTCTGATCCTTGTAGGGGACATAGAGGTAGAACAGGCGCGGCTCGAGTGTTTGCTTGTAGTTCGTACCGAACAGTGAAGTGTTGCGATCGAAATACAGGCCGCTGTCTACGCTGAAGATCGGGACGTCGCGGCTTTGGCTGCTCTTGAAGTCACCTTCGAGCGCAATGCGGCTCGGGTCTTCGATAAGGTTGCGTTTGCCTTCGCTGTCTAGATCCAAGTCGTACTTGGTGTATGCATACTTGAGCTTGGGGGTGAGGTAACCGTAGCTGGCCGTCATCGGCAGGCTGATGGACGGTGCCACGTTCAAGCGCGTGCCGTTGGCGCGCGCTACGCCAAAGATATTCTGATCCAGACGGCGGCCAGGGAACCCTGCAGACAGATCTGGGTTGCCATCCTTGTCGCGGACGAAGTCGCTCTTAAGGTCACGATCGAAACGTACCGCTTCGGTTTCGTAGCCCATGGTCAAGCCGCCCGGTTGGTACGGCAGCACACCGTTGAGGGTGATCTGCGGCAGACGGTCGTAAGGCGTGATCTGCGAGATGGTCGCCGCCTCGTAGGCATGCACGTTCAACCGCGCGGTGTAGCTGTCGCCGCGGTAGGTCAGGGCACCCTGCTGGTCGAGGAAGTCCTTGTTCTCGACGCCAATCTGGTCCGACTCCAGGTCCTGGAAGTAGAACGGGTCGCTGATGTCGGTGTAGTTCACCTCGGTCATCAGGCGCTCGTTCAGGCCACCCTTGTGCTGCCAGTTGACCATGTAGCGCTGGTCTTTGTAGTCGGTCTGGTCCTTGCGCTCGTCGCTCTTGTCGTTGAGGTAGGCGCCGCCGAACTGGCCTTCGCTCGAAGGCGTCAGGTAGCGGAACTCGCCTTCCATCAACAGGCCACGCTTGGTCATGTAGCGCGGGTACAAGGTGGCGTCGTAGTTGGGCGCCAGGTTGAAGTAGTACGGGGTCACCAGCATGAAGCCGGTGTCGCTGCTGGTGCTGAACGACGGCGGCAGGAAGCCGGACTGGCGGCGGTCGTCGATCGGGAAGTAGATGTACGGTGTGTAGAACACCGGGAAATCCTTGACCCGCAGCGTGACGTTTGTGGCGGTGCCGAACCCGGTGGCCGGGTTGAGGGTGATGTTGTTGCCCTTGAGCTGCCAGGCGTTGCTGCCCGGTTCGCAGGTGGTGTACGTACCGTCCTTGAGGCGGATGATGGCGTTCTCACCGCGCTTGGCGTACAGGGCACTGCCGCGAATGTGCGACTTGTGCATCACGTATTCGGCGTTGTCGACCTGGGCTTCGCCGGTGTCGAGCTGGATCTGCGCCTGGTCACCGACGACCAGCGAGCCGTTGTCGCGGATCTTGACGTTGCCCTTGAGCTCGCCACGGTTCTCGGCCTGGTACAGGTTGGCCTCGTCGGCCTGGGCCTGCATGCTGCCCTGGCGCATGACCACGTCACCGGCCAGGGTCGCAATCTGCTGCTCCTGCTGGTACTTGGATACCTTGGCATTGATGTAGGTCGGCGACTCGTCCTTGGGCGTGGTGTCAGCCATGCCGGGGCGTAGCGGCTCGACATAGGCACCGCCGCAGTACGGGCCGGTTTCGGCCAGTTGCGCGGCGGTCAGCTTGTCACGCGGGACCCAGTCCAGGTGGCTGTAGTCCTCGCTGCGCGACTTCAGCCCACGGCCCTTGGCCTCGGTGACCAGCACCGGCCGGTCGGCCTCGGCTTCGCCGGCCGCTTCGGTGCCGGTACCGCCAGCAGCGGCGGCACCCTCGTGCACCGGGCGCGGTGGCAGGTTGGTGACGGCGGTTTTGGGCTTGCAGTCCCAACCACCGGAGGCGGACACTTGGCAGTCGAATTGTTCGGCTGCCAAGACGTGCGACATGGCCAGAGGTTGCAGGGCCAGCAGACTGCCGGTGACGAGCAACGGAAACTTTCTACGAAACGCGGGGGATTTCAATGCCATCTTATTAGTCCGGGCTTCCTGCGTGCCATCTGCCCGCGTGTGGGGCCGCACGCCTCTCGATGGTCTGAAAAAGATGCTGGATAATAAAGCATGACCCGCTTGACGGCTAGGGCCGTCGGAGACCCTTGTAATGCCTGAACACGATGTACGCCTGCAGCAACTGTCCGCGTGGCTCGACCAGCAACTCCAAGACCTTTTCCTGCGCCAGGCCTGGGGCCCGGTGCCGGCCGGCAGCCTGACGCCTGCCAGCAGCGACGCGAGCTTTCGCCGCTATTTTCGCTGGGAGGGCGCAGGGCACAGTTTCGTGATCATGGATGCACCGCCGCCACAGGAAGATTGCCGACCGTTCGTCGCCATCGATCACCTGCTGGCCAGTGGCGGTGTGCATGTGCCCGTGATTCATGCCCAGGACCTTGAACGCGGTTTCCTGTTACTGGGCGATCTGGGCCGCCACACCTACCTGGACGTCATCGACACCGACAACGCCGATGCTCTGTTCGCCGATGCCATTGATGCCTTGCTGGCCCTGCAGGCGCTGCCCATGGACGCACCGTTGCCCCGCTATGACGAGGCACTGCTGCGCCGGGAGGTGGAACTGTTCCCCCAGTGGTACGTGAAGCATGCGCTTGGCCTGGCGTTCGACGAGGCCCAGGCGGCAGCGTGGCAGCGGTCCAGCCAGTTGCTGATCGACAGCGCCCTGGCCCAGCCGCAGGTGCTGGTACACCGCGACTACATGCCGCGCAACCTGATGCAGAGCGCCCCTAACCCCGGCGTGCTGGATTTCCAGGATGCCGTTTACGGCCCGGTCACCTACGACATTACCTGCCTGTTCAAGGATGCGTTCCTCAGTTGGCCGCAAGCGAGGGTCGAAGGTTGGCTGCACGATTACTGGCATAAGGCCAAGGCCGCAGGTGTTCCGGTGCAGGGCACGTTCGAAGCCTTCCAGCGTGCCAGCGACCTGATGGGCGTACAGCGCCATCTCAAGGTGATCGGCATCTTCGCCCGCATCTGCCACCGTGACGGCAAACCCCGTTATCTGGCCGACGTACCGCGCTTCTTCACCTATATAGAAGAAGTGATCGGCCGGCGGCCAGAGCTTGCCGAGCTGGGCGAGCTGATTGCTGGCCTGCAAGCGGGAGCGCGTGCATGAAGGCGATGATTCTGGCAGCAGGCAAAGGCGAGCGTATGCGCCCGCTGACCCTGCATACGCCCAAGCCGCTGATACCGCTGGCGGGGCGCCCGCTGATCGAATACCACCTGATGGCCCTTGCCGCGGCAGGGGTCACCGACGTCGTGATCAACCACGCCTGGCTGGGTGAGCAGATCGAGGACCACTTGGGCGATGGCAGCCGTTACGGCTTGCGTATTGCCTATTCCCCGGAAGGCGAACCGCTGGAGACCGGAGGCGGTATCTTCAAGGCCTTGCCTTTGCTGGGAGATGCGCCGTTCCTGTTGATCAACGGTGACATCTGGACCGATTACGATTTCTCGCGTTTGCAGGCGCCGCTGCAAGGGCAGGCCCACCTGGTGCTGGTGAACAACCCCGAGCATCACGGCCAAGGCGACTTTCGCCTGGTCGGTACCCAAGTGGTCGATGGGGACGGTGCAGCCGGTACGTTGACCTTCAGCGGTATTTCGGTGCTGCATCCGGCGTTGTTCGAAGGCTGCAAACCTGGCGCCTTCAAGTTGGCGCCCTTGCTGCGCCAGGCCATGGCCAGCGGCCAGGTGAGCGGTGAGCATTTTGCCGGGCACTGGGTCGACGTGGGCACCGCCGCGCGCCTGGCCGAGGCCGAGCGTCTGCTGGGCGAGCACCGCTGAGATGTGGTGGCCAGGCACGTTGATCGGGGCTGGGGCAGGGTTTGCCATCGCCAGCATTCCTGGTGCCCTGCTCGGTGCGCTGGCGGGGCAGATGATGGACCGTCACCTGCGCCTGCAAGGCTGGGACGATGTGCGCGAGCGTTTGGGCGGGCGTCCGGCGCCAAGGGACGAAGAGTTGCTGTTCGTGCTGCTGGGGCGGCTGGCCAAGAGCGATGGGCGTGTGGTCGAGCAGCATATCCAGCAGGCTCGGCAGGAAATGGCCCGGCTGAACCTGGATGAAGCGGCCAGGTTGCGGGCGATCGATGCCTTCAATCGGGGCAAGGGTGGCAAGGAGCGGTTGGGCAGCTATCTGCGCCGGATCCGCCAGCAGCCCCATGGGGCGGAAGGCACCTTGCGCGCCAGCTGGCGCATGGTCTGGGCCGACGGCAAGATGGGCAACAAGGAGCGGGAGCTGCTGCTGGACTGGGGGCACAAATTGGGCATGAGCCGGCGCCAGGTGCAGGCCATGTCCCAGGAGTACGAACCTCGTCGAACGGCAGGCATGGCAGGGGTCGGCATGACCTATGCGGCCGCGATGCGCCTGCTTGGCGTGGACACCGACACCGAGGGCGCGCTTGTCAAACAGGCTTATCGGCGACTGGTCAGTCGTCATCACCCGGACAAGCTGGCCGGCACCGGCGCCAGCGAGGCGCAGCTACGCGAAGCCACCGAGCGAACCCGCGAACTGCACCAGGCTTACGCGCTGATCCGTAAGCGCCGCGATTTCTAGCCGGGACCGAGCGCCGGCAGAGATCCTGCCCTGCCCGCACAATCAGGGCTGCATCCAGCCCCGCACGCGACGAAACAACTGTTCCTGGTCGGCGGCCTGATTGCCCGGCATGGCGATCAGGGACAGCTGGCGGTATTGACTGTCTTTCTGCCGCTTGCTGGCCTGCAGGCGCTGCATGGCAGCGTTGCGATCAGCACTGCGGGTCACGTAGTAGATGTCGGCCGTGGGCACTTTCAGGGTGGGCGTCAGGCTCTCCAGGTCATGCTCGACACGCGCCGGTGTCTGGGCGGCAACCATGACCAGTTTCTGCACCTCTGGCGGCTGCTTTTCGCTCAGGTAACGGGCTGCCCAGTAGGCGCCACTGCCATGGCCGATCAGCACGATGCTGCGGGCATTGTGTTGCTGAGCGAACGCGACGGCGGCGTCCAGGCGGGCGAAAATGCGCTCGGCATCGGCGGGGTCGGCCTGCTGGCTGGCAGCTTCGGCATCGGTCCCTTGTGCCGCTTCGGGCTCGGCAGCGGTGGCTTGCGCCACGTTGGCGTTGGCGTCGGCAGGTTCGTCCTTGGCAGGCGCCGTTTGCCCATCAGCCTGAGCAGGCGCCGTGGCAGGCTTGGCCTCCACACGCGCCAATGGGCTGTCGAGCAGCAGGTCAGGCAGGCTTACGCTCAGGCTGTGCCATCCCACATCCGGGAATTTCTGGCGTAGGGGCCCCACGGCGTTGGGCCAGTCGGCCGTTTCGCCGGCCCCTGGCACGATGATCACCGCGCCCTGCGGGTCGCTGTCGTTGGCGGGTTTCCACAACGCCAGGAAGCTGTCGGCACCGGCTTGCAGGGCCTGCTGTTCGGCCTTGGGCACGCGGCGTTCGAGTGCCTGGGCGTCCTCCTGGCTGCGCTCGATCAGGGGAGGGCGCGAGGGCGTAGCTTCTGCTGCAGGCGGTGTCTCGGGCGGGGTAGCCGGTGCGTCGTCAGCCCGCGCTGCCACAGGAAGGAGCGAGACCAGGCAGCACATTGCCAGCGTCGTGCGATAGAGTGTGAACATGTCTCAACCCAAAGCCAGAATGATACCGGCAGCGTAATGGTATTTGCCCGTTACGGCCACGGTCGATGGCCGCCCCTGTGTGGACGAACGTGTAGATGAAGCGAGTGCATCGCCTGTTGATGATCGGCTGCCTGTGGCTGCCGCTGATGGTCATGGCAAGGCCTGAGACGTTGCCTGGCGTCACACTGGAGCCGACGCAGCAACAATGGCTCGAGACCCATCGCAGCTTGCGCGTGGGGTTGGTATTGCAAGCCCCCTATGCCCAGTTCGACCGCCGCCTGCAGCAGCTGTACGGGGCTAACGTGGAGCTGGTGAGCAGCTTGGCCAAAGCGCTGCATCTGGACCTCACGTGGCGCCATTATCCAGACCAGGCCAATCTCGAAAGGGCCTTGCAAGCAGGGGAGATCGACTTCGCGCCAGGTTTGACCCAGACGCCGGCCACCTTGCGCCTATGGTTATTCAGCGACCCCTACATGCGCGTGCCGCAGTTGATCGTGGGCCCCCGCAACGCGGCGCTGGGCGTTGAGCTGGAAAAACTGGACGCCGCCCAGCGCGTGGCCGTGCGCATGCCCGGGGTTCTGGCCAATTACCTGCGCGCCAACTACGGCAACCTGAACCTGCAGGGCGTACCGAACGACCGTGAGGCCCTGCAACTGGTGGTCGGAGGGCAGGCCAGCTACGCCGTCATGGACGAGGCCCAACTCAGTCGTCTGTCCCGTGAAAGCGAGTTCAGCGAACTGGCGGTGGTGGGGGATATCGGCCTGCCGCAGCTGCTGCGCATGGGTTCTCGGCCAGACTGGCCACTGTTGGCCGAGGTGCTGGAGCGTGGTTTGCAGGCACTGCCAGCCAAAGAACTGGAACAGCTGCATCAGCGCTGGTTGCAGCCCAGGTATCCCAGGATCAGCGAGTCGCCGGGGTTCTGGCAAAACCTGGCCTTGTTACTGGGGCTGTTGCTGATCTGCGCGTTGATCACCCTGGTATGGCAGCGCCGCCAGCAGAGCCAGCTGGAGCGCAGCCTGTTGGCCACCCGTGAGCGACTGGTAGAGCGGCATGCGCGCGATGAAGCCTCGCGCCTGAGCCAGTTCGCCATCGACCAGAGCACCGTGGGTATTCTCTGGGTCAACTGGGACAGCCATGTGCGCTATGCCAACCCGGCTGCCGAGCGCATGCTGGGTTATGGCGAAGGCGCCTTGCTGGAAAAGCCGTTGGGGGACTTCGAGCCCTCGTTGAGCATGGAACGCTGGCTGGACCTGTGGAAAGGTGCGCGTTCAGGCGACAGCGGTGTGGGGCAGTTCGAAACCCGATGCCTGCGCGCTGACGGTCGTCTGCTGCCGGTGGAGCTGTCTTTGAGTTTCCTGCGGTTTCGCGATGCGGAATACCTGGTGGTGTACCTGGCCGATGTGACCGAGCGCCATCGCGCCACGGCTGCCTTGCGCGAAAGCGAGGCACGGCTGAAGGGAATCGCTGGCAACGTACCAGGGCTGGTGTTTCGCCTGGAACGAGACCCCGCTGAGGGTGGACTTGAATTTCCTTATGTCAGCGAGGGAAGTGAAGCATTGGTGGGCTATACGCCTGGCGAGATCCAGCACCCACAGATGGGGTTGCGCAACCTGGTACATCCCGACGACCGCGCCGATTATCACCGGGTGCAAGACCTGGCGCTGGCCAATGAGCAGGACTGGGCCTGGCAGGGGCGCATCCTTACGCGTCAGGGCGAGCAGCGCTGGGCCGATATCAAGGCCAGCACCCGGCGCCTGGGCAACGGCCAGCTGGTCTGGGACGGGGTGGTCTGGGACATCACCCAGGGCAAACGCGCCGAGCGGGCCCTGGCCCGTTCCCAAGAGCAGCTGCGCGAACTCTCGGCGCACCTTGAAAGCGTGCGCGAGGAGGAAAAAGCCCGAATCGCCCGCGAGGTGCACGATGAGCTGGGCCAGATGCTGACCGTACTCAAGCTTGAAGTATCCATGTGCGAACTGGCCTTTGCCGAACTGGACCCCGGCCTCAATGAGCGGCTGACCACCATGAAGCGTCTGATCAGCCAGTTGTTTCAGCTGGTACGCGATGTCGCCACGGCGCTGCGCCCGCCCATTCTGGATGCCGGGATTGCCTCGGCCATCGAGTGGCAAGCCCGGCGCTTCGAGGCGCGCACCCAGATTCCTTGCCTGGTACAGGTTCCTGATCATCTGCCGGCGTTGAGCGACGCCCGGGCAACGGGCCTTTTCCGTATCCTTCAGGAAGCACTCACCAATGTGATGCGCCACGCCCAGGCGCACAGCGTGGAAATCGAGCTGGTGCGCGAGGCCGGGCAGTTGCGCATGACGGTCAGTGACGACGGGCAGGGTTTCTGCCCAGACCAGCCGCGCCCCAGCTCGTTTGGCCTGGTCGGGATGCGCGAGCGGGTATTGATGATGGGCGGCAGCATGGTGCTGCACAGTGAGCCCGGCGACGGCACGCGCTTGAGCGTCGCCATTGCCCTGGAGCAGGAGGAGCGAACGTGATTCGAGTGCTGGTGGCCGAGGACCACACCATTGTCCGGGAAGGGATCAAGCAGTTGATCGGGCTGGCCAAGGACATGCAGGTGGTAGGGGAAGCCGCAAACGGCGAGCAGTTGCTCGACAGCCTGCGGCACACCCGGTGCGACGTGGTGCTGCTGGATATTTCGATGCCGGGCGTGAGTGGACTGGAAGCGATCCCGCGCATCCGTGCCCTGCACGATGCGCCTGCGATCCTGATGCTGTCGATGCATGACGAGGCGCAGATGGCAGCCCGCGCCCTGAAGGCCGGGGCGGCCGGATACGCGACCAAGGACAGCGACCCGGCATTATTGCTGGCGGCGATACGCCGGGTAGCCGGTGGTGGGCGTTACATCGATCCGGCGCTGGCAGACCGCATGGTGTTCGAAGTGGGCCTGACCGAATCCAGGCCTTTGCACACCTTGCTGTCGGAACGGGAGTTTTCGGTGTTCGAACGCCTGGCCCAGGGCGCCAACGTCAATGACATCGCCCAGCAACTGGCGTTGTCGAGCAAGACCATCAGCACTCACAAGGCGCGCCTGATGCAGAAGCTGAAAGTGAATTCGCTGGCCGAGCTGGTCAAGTATGCGATGGAGCACAAGCTGATCTGATTGCGACATTCACGGCCGCGCCATCGCTGCAGTGATCCGGTGCGTAGATGAAGGCTGCCAGCCTGTATCTTCCGCCGCCCGCAGCGCCGCTGCCTGCATAGGCGCGGTCTTGCGCTCAAGGGCTGGCGGTCAAGCGCCTGGACCTGTGTGGGCCTGTGTTCTGAAAGCGCCATGCTTGTAGGGCGTTCCCTACAACAAATCTTCCATCCGGACGATGGCATTCTCTCTGGGCGCCCGATTTGCGGGGGGATGCGGCTCTTCTACGCTTTACCCCACGCAGTCATCCAACAATAAGGTGCAGGCATGAGCGAGGCGAAGTCGAACGCTGCCACCGGCGAAACGCTGGTCAGCTTCCGTGGTGTGCAGAAGAGCTACGACGGCGAGTCGCTGATCGTCAAGAACCTCAACCTCGACATCCGCAAGGGCGAGTTCCTCACCCTGCTGGGGCCTTCCGGGTCCGGCAAGACCACCAGCCTGATGATGCTCGCTGGCTTCGAGACCCCCACCGCTGGGGAAATCCAGCTGGCCGGTCGCTCCATCAACAACGTACCCCCGCACAAGCGCGATATCGGCATGGTGTTCCAGAACTACGCCTTGTTCCCGCACATGACCGTGGCCGAGAACCTCGCGTTTCCCCTGACCGTGCGCAACCTGAGCAAGACCGATATCAGCGAGCGGGTCAAACGGGTATTGAACATGGTTCAGCTCGACAGCTTCGCCAAGCGCTACCCGGGCCAATTGTCCGGTGGGCAGCAACAGCGCGTGGCCTTGGCGCGGGCGTTGGTGTTCGAGCCGCAACTGGTGTTGATGGACGAGCCACTGGGCGCGCTGGACAAGCAACTGCGTGAACACATGCAGATGGAGATCAAGCACATCCACCAGCGCCTGGGCGTGACCGTGGTGTACGTGACCCACGATCAGGGCGAAGCGCTGACCATGTCCGATCGGGTGGCGGTGTTCCATCAGGGGGAGATTCAGCAGATCGCCGATCCACGCACCCTGTATGAAGCACCCAGCAATACGTTCGTCGCCAACTTCATCGGTGAGAACAACCGGCTCAACGGCACCTTGCTCACCCATGACGGTAACCGCTGCCAGGTGCAGTTGGCGCGCGGCGAGCGGGTCGAGGCCTTGGCTGTAAACGTGGGCCGGCCAGGCGAAGCGGTGACCCTGTCGATCCGTCCGGAGCGGGTACGGCTCAACGGCCACAGCGAGCACTGCGCCAACCGCTTTTCCGGCCGCGTGGCCGAGTTCATCTACCTGGGCGACCACGTGCGCGTTCGTCTGGAGGTGTGTGGCAAGGCCGACTTCTTCGTCAAGCAGCCCATCGCCGAACTCGACCCGGCCCTGGCCGTGGGCGATGTGGTGCCACTGGGTTGGGAAGTAGAACACGCCCGTGCACTGGATCCGATCACCGAAGCCCATTGATGGTTTGCAGCACCAACCCTGAACTGTGGAGAGAATAATAAATGCGCAAGCAGTTGAAACTGACCGCCCTGGCCCTTGGGCTGTTCGCCGCTGGCCAGAGCATGGCTGCGGACCTGACCGTGGTGTCGTTCGGCGGCGCCAACAAGGCCGCCCAGGTGAAGGCGTTTTACGAGCCGTGGGAAAAGGCCGGCAAGGGCAAGATCGTCGCCGGTGAGTACAACGGTGAAATGGCCAAGGTCAAGGCCATGGTCGACACCAAGAGTGTCTCCTGGAACCTGGTCGAGGTGGAATCACCCGAACTGGCCCGAGGCTGCGACGAGGGCATGTTCGAAGAGCTCGACCCTGCGCTGTTCGGCAACGAGGCCGACTACGTGCCAGGTGCGATCCAGCCTTGTGGTGTCGGCTTCTTCGTCTGGTCGACGGTGCTGGCCTACAACGCCGACAAGCTCAAGACCGCCCCGAGCAGCTGGGCCGATTTCTGGGACACCGAGAAATTCCCAGGCAAGCGCGGCCTGCGCAAAGGCGCCAAGTACACCCTGGAATTCGCCTTGATGGCCGATGGTGTGGCGCCCAAGGACGTGTACAAGGTGCTGGGTACCAAAGAAGGCGTGGACCGCGCCTTCAAGAAGCTCGACCAGCTCAAACCGAGCATCCAGTGGTGGGAAGCCGGCGCCCAGCCGCCGCAGTACCTGGCCTCGGGCGACGTGGTCATGAGTTCGGCGTACAACGGGCGCATCGCTGCCGTGCAGAAGGAGAGCAACCTGAAGGTGGTGTGGAACGGCGGCATCTATGACTTCGACGCCTGGGCGATTCCCAAGGGCGCCAAGAACAGCGACGAGGCGAAGAAATTCATCGCCTTCAGCGTGCAGCCTGAACAGCAGAAGGTGTATTCCGAAAACATCGCCTATGGCCCGGCCAACAGCAAGGCGGTCGACCTGCTGTCCGAAGAGGTCAAGAAAGACATGCCGACCACGCCTGAGAACATCGCCAATCAGGTGCAGATCGACGTGGCCTTCTGGGCGGACAACAGCGAGCAGCTGGAGCAACGTTTCAACGCCTGGGCGGCGAAGAAGTAAACGTCCAGTGCAAGGGGCCGCGCGGCGGCCCCTCTTTCAGTGTGTATCGTGGAGTTCGCCATGGCCATTGCAGTGCCCCTCAACGAAGGCGCCGGTCCTAATCTCAAACAGCGCCTTAAACACGCCGAGCGGGTCAACCGCTGGAAGGCCCAGGCGCTGATCGCGCCCCTGGCGCTGTTTCTGCTGCTGGTGTTCCTGGTGCCGATCGCAGCCTTGTTGTACAAGAGCGTCGGTAACCCGGAAGTGGTCGCCGGCTTGCCGCGCACGGTCGATATCATCACCCAGTGGGATGGCAAGGGCCTGCCGGGCGAGGACGTCTACAAGGCGCTGAGCCAGGACTTGGCCGAATCGCGCAAGAACCAGACCCTGGGTGACCTGTCCAAGCGCTTGAACATGGAGCTGGCCGGCTACCGCAGCCTGTTGGCCAAGACCGCACGGGCGCTGCCCTTCAAGGCCGAGCCTGTCTCCTACAAGGACGGCTTGCAGGCGCTGGACGAGCGCTGGGGCGACCCCGCCTATTGGCAGGCGATTCGCCGCAATACCAGTACCCTTACACCTTTCTACCTGTTGGCGTCGCTGGACCACCGTATCGACGACCTGGGCCAACTGGCCAAGGCCACGCCGGACCAGGCCATCTACCTGGATATTTTCACCCGCACCCTGTGGATGGGCGTGGTGATCACCGCCATTTGCCTGGTGCTGGCCTATCCGCTGGCTTACCTGCTGGCCAACCTGCCGACACGCCAGAGCAACCTGTTGATGATCCTGGTTCTGCTGCCGTTCTGGACCTCGATCCTGGTAAGGGTGGCCGCGTGGATCGTGCTGCTGCAGTCCGGCGGGTTGATCAACAGTGCGCTGATGGCCATGGGCATCATCGATCAGCCGCTGGAGCTGGTCTTCAACCGCACCGGCGTGTACATCTCGATGGTGCACATCCTGCTGCCCTTCATGATCCTGCCGTTGTACAGCGTGATGAAAGGTATTTCCCCGAGCTACATGCGCGCTGCCATTTCCCTGGGCTGCCATCCGTTCGCCAGCTTCTGGCGAGTGTACTTCCCGCAGACCTATGCCGGGGTAGGTGCCGGGTGCTTGCTGGTATTCATTCTGGCCATCGGCTACTACATCACGCCTGCGTTGCTGGGCAGCCCGAACGACCAGATGGTCAGTTATTTCGTGGCGTTCTACACCAACACCAGCATCAACTGGGGCATGGCCACCGCGCTGGGCGGTCTGCTGCTGCTGGCCACCGTGCTGCTGTACCTGATCTATAGCTGGCTGGTCGGCGCCAGCCGCCTGCGCCTGAGCTGAGGAGCCTTGTCATGCTGAGCCCTTACATGTCGCCCATCGAGCGGGTCTGGTTCTACAGCCTGCGTATTCTCTGTGGCCTGATATTGCTGTTTCTGATCCTGCCGGTGCTGGTGATCGTGCCCCTGTCGTTCAACAGCGGCAGCTTCCTGGTCTACCCGCTGCAAGGCTTCTCCTTGCAGTGGTACCAGGACTTCTTCGGCTCGGCCGAATGGATGCGGGCCTTGAAGAACAGCATCATCGTCGCCCCGGCGGCGACCGTGCTGGCCATGGTCTTCGGAACGCTGGCGGCCATCGGGCTGACCCGCGGTGATTTCCCCGGCAAGTCCCTGGTAATGGCTTTGGTGATATCACCGATGGTGGTGCCGGTGGTGATCATCGGCGTGGCCAGCTACCTGTTCTTCGCGCCCCTGGGCCTTGGCAACAGCTTTACCTCGCTGATTCTGGTGCACGCGGTGTTGGGTGTGCCGTTCGTGATCATCACCGTGTCGGCGACGCTGCAAGGCTTCAACTACAACCTGGTGCGCGCGGCTGCCAGCCTGGGTGCTTCGCCGCTGCTGGCGTTCCGCAAGGTGACTTTGCCGTTGATCGCGCCCGGCGTGATTTCCGGGGCGTTGTTTGCCTTCGCCACATCCTTCGACGAGGTGGTGGTGACCTTGTTTCTGGCCGGACCAGAGCAGGCGACCCTGCCACGGCAGATGTTCAGTGGCATTCGCGAGAACCTGAGCCCGACCATTGCGGCTGCGGCGACCCTGCTGATCGGTTTTTCGGTGGTGCTGCTGCTGACCCTGGAATGGCTACGGGGGCGCAGCGAGAAACTGCGCACCCAGCAGCCGGCCTGACAGCGCTGTCTGCGCTGGCTTGTCAGCCCGTGTGGCGACAGACAAGCCAGCGCTTGTTGCAGCCGCTGCTCGACATGCGTTGATACCAATCAGCCTTCACCGCTTTGCCTGAGTTACAATGCGCGCCACCGTGATTCTGCCCAACAGGTGCGCCATGCAGCCCTACGCTATTGCCCCCTCCATTCTTTCCGCCGACTTCGCCCGCCTGGGCCAGGAGGTCGACAATGTCCTGGCCGCAGGCGCCGATATCGTCCACTTCGACGTGATGGACAACCACTACGTCCCCAACCTGACCATCGGCCCCATGGTCTGCAGCGCGCTGCGCAAGTACGGCGTGACCGCGCCGATCGACGTGCACCTGATGGTCAGCCCCGTGGACCGCATCATCGGCGACTTCATCGAGGCCGGCGCTACCTACATCACCTTCCACCCGGAAGCGACCCAGCACATCGACCGTTCGTTGCAACTGATCAAGGACGGCGGCTGCAAGGCCGGCCTGGTGTTCAACCCGGCCACCAGCCTGGACGTCCTGAAATACGTGATGGACAAGGTCGACATGGTGCTGCTGATGAGCGTCAACCCAGGCTTCGGTGGCCAGAAATTCATTCCGGGCACGCTCGACAAGCTGCGTGAGGCGCGCGCGCTGATCGACGCCAGTGGCCGCGACATTCGTCTGGAAATCGACGGTGGTGTGAACGTGAAGAACATCCGTGAGATCGCCGCCGCCGGTGCCGATACCTTCGTGGCCGGGTCGGCGATCTTCAACGCCCCCGACTACCAGCAGGTCATCGCCCAGATGCGCAGCGAACTGGCACAGGCGCGCCCATGAGCGGCTTCGAGCAGCTGTTCCCAGGAGCGCTGCCCAGGCTGGTGATGTTCGACCTGGATGGCACCTTGGTCGACTCCGTCCCGGACCTGGCCGCAGCGGTGGACCGCATGCTGCTCGAACTCGGCCGACCCGCCGCTGGCCTCGATGCCGTGCGCCAGTGGGTGGGCAATGGCGCGCAGGTGCTGGTACGCCGTGCTCTGGCGGGTGATATCGATCACGCCGGGGTGGACGATGCCCTGGCCGAACAGGCCTTGGCGCTGTTCATGGACGCCTACGCCGAAAGTCACGACCTGACAGTCGTGTACCCAGGCGTGCAGGACACCTTGCGCTGGCTGCGCAAGCGCGGTGTGGAAATGGCCTTGATCACCAACAAGCCGGAGCGCTTCGTGGGGCCTTTGCTGGACCAGATGAAGCTGGGCAGCTATTTCCGCTGGATCATCGGCGGAGACACCCTGGCTCAGAAGAAGCCGGACCCAGCGGCGTTGCTGTTCGTGATGCAGATGGCCGGCGTGACCCCGCAGCAAGCGTTGTTCGTCGGCGATTCGCGCAGCGACGTGTTGGCAGCCAAGGCAGCTGGCGTGCAATGCGTCGGGCTGACCTATGGCTACAACCACGGGCGGCCCATCGAAGAGGAATCGCCCAGCCTTGTGATCGATGACCTGCGGGCTTTGTTGCCCGGTTGCGTAGACCCTGCCACTGGGATAACGTTGGCGGACCTTCAAGCCTCAGACCAAAAAGGGTCAAACGTGGCGGTTACCGGCAAATTCTGGATGAAAGTCATCAAGGCCCTGGCCCGATGGCGTTGGCGCGCCTGACGCCTGCCTGCCGGCGTGTGCCGGCCCATCCGTTTGCCCGAACCAATGCTGTTTGCCACGAGGCTACTCATGATCCGCGAAGAATTCCTGCGCCTGGCCGCTGCCGGCTATAACCGCATCCCCCTGGCCTGCGAAACCCTGGCCGACTTCGATACGCCCCTGTCGATCTACCTGAAACTGGCTGACCAGCCCAATTCCTACCTGCTCGAATCGGTGCAGGGCGGCGAGAAATGGGGGCGGTACTCGATGATTGGTCTGCCGTCGCGGACCGTGCTGCGTGTGCATGGCTACCACGTGTCCATCCTGCAGGACGGCGTCGAGGTCGAAAGCCATAACGTCGAGGACCCCCTGGCGTTCGTCGAAACCTTCAAGCAGCGCTACAACGTGGCCGACGTTCCGGGCCTGCCGCGCTTCAACGGTGGACTGGTCGGCTATTTCGGGTATGACTGCGTGCGTTACGTTGAAAAACGTTTGGGCGCGAGCCCCAACCCGGACCCTCTCGGGGTGCCGGACATCCTGCTGATGGTCTCCGATGCCGTGGTGGTGTTCGACAACCTCGCTGGCAAGATGCACGCCATCGTGCTGGTTGACCCTGCCCAGGAACAGGCCTATGAGCAAGGCCAGGCGCGCCTGCAAAGCCTGCTCGAAACGCTGCGCCAACCCATCACGCCACGCCGCGGGCTTGATCTGAGCGGGCCTCAGGCAGCCGAGCCTGCATTCCGGTCGAGCTACACGCGTGACGATTATGAGCATGCCGTCGGCCGTATCAAGGAATACATCCTGGCCGGTGACTGCATGCAGGTGGTGCCGTCGCAGCGCATGTCCATCGACTTCAAGGCAGCACCCATCGACCTCTACCGCGCCTTGCGTTGCTTCAACCCGACGCCGTACATGTATTTCTTCAACTTTGGGGACTTTCATGTCGTCGGCAGCTCGCCCGAAGTGCTGGTGCGGGTCGAGGACAACCTGGTCACGGTGCGACCCATCGCCGGTACACGCCCACGCGGTGCGACGGAGGAGGCCGATCGCGCGCTGGAAGACGACTTGCTGTCGGACGACAAGGAAATTGCAGAGCACCTGATGCTGATCGACCTGGGGCGTAACGACGTCGGCCGCGTATCGTCCACAGGCAGTGTGCGCCTGACCGAGAAGATGGTGATCGAGCGTTATTCCAATGTCATGCACATCGTTTCCAACGTCACCGGCCAGTTGCGCGAAGGGTTGACGGCGATGGATGCACTGCGGGCCATCCTGCCTGCCGGTACGTTGTCCGGGGCGCCCAAGATCCGTGCGATGGAGATCATCGATGAGCTGGAACCGGTCAAGCGCGGGGTTTATGGCGGTGCAGTGGGGTACTTCGCCTGGAACGGCAACATGGATACGGCGATCGCCATCCGTACGGCTGTGATCAAGGATGGAGAGCTGCACGTACAGGCCGGCGGTGGCATTGTTGCCGATTCTGTGCCAGCGCTGGAGTGGGAAGAAACCATCAACAAGCGTCGGGCCATGTTCCGTGCGGTGGCGTTGGCCGAACAGACCACTTCTCGGTAGGTGGCGGTTGCCTGAGCGGTGACGCAGTCCAAGCCCCTGTATGAGCGTAATGCTGTTCACTTAAGATCGTTGGGGCCGTTTCACGGCCCATCGCGGCACGAGGCCGCTCCTACACTGACCTGTAGGAGCGGTCTTGTGCCGCGATGGGCCGCGAAGCGGCCCCGTTGATTTCAGGCTGGCCCTTTGCTAGAAATCCACGCTAACGGCAAGGCTCATACCTTGTTGCTTGAGCTCATCGCTCTTGCGCCAGTTGTAGCCGGCACGCACATTCACCCCTGCCACCACTTCATGGCTGACCCCAAGGCTCGCTCGGGTCAAGTTGCTATGGGGGGTATAGCCGTCGAGCGTGAAATCATTGGCTGGCAAAGCGGTGAAGTTCAGGCGTACGTCCTGCTGGTCATGCTCGAACTCGTGCTCCTGAGCCACCTCGGCAAATACTCGGGTAGCAGGCAATACCTGCACGCTACCCAGCAGGCCCAGGCCCAGCCGTCGTGACGTGCGCTCCTGGTCATCGAACCCCAGCGCCGTCGCGCGACCGCTCCTTTCGTCATAGCCATCGATCTTGACCCTGGCATAGTCAGCGCTCAGGAATGGCGCCAGCTGCCAGCGGGCACTTTCCGGCGCCAGGTTATAGCCCAGTCGGCCAGACACGGCCCATGTTTCGCCCTGGGTATCGCCTTTTTCACTGCGCTCGCTCACCCCCAGCGCGAAGGTGCGTTTCAGATCGTCATAATCCAGGTGCCCGACGGTCAATGCCGCATCTGCCCACCAGCGGTGCTGGCGGTACTGCGCAAAGACACTGGCCAGGTAGCTGTCGAGTGTGTAGTCCGAATCATGGCTGCCCACTTCCAGCTTCTGCCGGTACACGCCGCCAGCCAGCCCCAGCCGCCAGGCATCGTCGACCCGGTAGCTACCGCCGACAGTCAGGTTGTAACCGTGGCCGTCACCGTTGGCGGCGCTGCGTTGCCCGCCGAAGTCCAGGTCTTGCGCACCAGCGGCGATGAAAGGCTGCCACTGACCGACCGCTTGCCAAGGGGCCTGCCATTGGTTGCGCAGTTCATCCTGATGAGCGCTGACGCTGGCGTGGGCCATTTCGGGAAGCAGGGTAAGCTCCCAAGGGGCGGCCAGAACGGAGTAGGCGTAATCGGCGATCAGTTGCTGGCCAGCAATGGTCGGGTGCACGGGGTCGTTGAACAATAGCTTCGTGGGGTCTGGCGTGATGCCGTTGACGCCATACACGGGGTTGCCGACGCAGCTTTCGCTGCTATAGCACGTACCGACCAGGTTCTGGTCGCTGGCCAGTCCGAACTGAGCGGGGTGGGCCAGGGCCTCGCTCAGCAACAGTGGGACATTCAGGGGGATGACCTGAGCGTCGATTTGCCTGAGTTGGCTGACCAGTGCCTGGTTAAAGGCACCGGACAGCAACGACAGGGAATTTTGCTGCGCCGTACCGCTGAAGTTGGGCGTCTGGCCAAGATCAGGCAACAGCCAAACCATGATGTAACGGGCACCACCCTGTTGCAGGGCCTGAGCACTGGCGGCCAGGCGTGCACCGGCAGCCACGGCGTCGGCTGGGCTGTTGACCAAACCCTGCAGGAAGTCGTTGCCGCCGCCTGTCACGTAATAAAGTGCATTGGGATCGGCGCGAAGGCCCGTAGCCAGATAGCCAGGCTTTTCCCGAAGCACCAGGCCCGCGCCTAGGCGCCCCGGTGGGATGACCGTGCTGGAGGTGGTGGTGATGGAGTCCAGGATCTGCTTGGTGGTATAGCCGCCAACCGCCCAGTTGTTGCCATCGGGCAGGCCCAGCGCCGCATTGACCGGCGATGTGGAAGGCCCAAGCGCATTGGCGCCCAGGCCCAGGCGAGCGCCCAGGATCATCGGCGACACAGGTGCATAGCTGCCATCGGCATTGCGGTTGGTGAAGCGAAGGCCTGCGAACTGGCCGGCGTCGCTCAGGCTATCACCGAATACGATCAATGAAGCGTACGGGTCAGCAGATGCAAATGCCTGGCCGCAGGCCAATGCCAGTGAGGCGGCGGTGACGCGCAATAACGGTACGTTGAGCATCGAGAAACATCCTTTTCTTTGTTTTTATCAGGACAACTCCATCGACCTTAGCAAAACGCCGCGCAATGCACCTGATGCCATTCGTTTCCCAGTGTTTACGGGCATATTGCGCCCGCCGCCCCGGTAGGCTACTGTGCCGAGACGTATGAGCGAGACCTACCCTGTGTTGATCGTCAGCAAACTCTTGATGCGCGTTATCAAGGCCCACGCCCGTTGGCGTTGGCGCGCCTGACTTTATCCTCTGCCGGTCCGTCCGGCCCGCCCCTGTTTGCCTTCCTGTCTCAACGTCTTTAGCGGCAAAGTTGCGCCTGCGACAGGTACAGGAAGGTTCGAATCATGAAGTCAGTAGGTTCAAGAGGTTTCATCCGATGTTACTGATGATCGACAATTACGACTCATTCACTTACAACGTCGTCCAGTACCTGGGCGAGTTAGGGGCTGATGTGCGGGTCATTCGCAATGACGAAATGACCATTGCCCAGATCGAAGCCCTGGCGCCGGAGCGCATCGTCGTTTCGCCTGGGCCCTGTACGCCGAGCGAAGCCGGTGTGTCCATCGAAGCCATTCTTCATTTTGCCGGTAAACTGCCGATTCTGGGCGTGTGCCTGGGCCATCAGTCCATCGGCCAAGCGTTCGGTGGCGATGTCGTGCGTGCACGCCAGGTGATGCACGGTAAGACGAGCCCCGTCCACCATCGCGACCTTGGCGTATTCAGCGGCCTGAACAATCCGGTGACCGTGACCCGCTACCATTCGCTGGTGATCAAGCGCCAGACGCTGCCGGAGTGTCTGGAAGTGACGGCCTGGACCGCACACGAAGATGGCTCGGTCGACGAGATCATGGGTGTACGGCACAAGACGTTGAATATCGAGGGCGTGCAATTTCACCCCGAGTCGATACTCACCGAGCAGGGCCATGAACTGTTCGCCAATTTCCTCCAGCAGACTGGCGGCCACCGCTAAGGAACGAATATGGATATCAAGAGCGCGCTGGGTCGCATCGTCGGCCATCTGGACCTTTCCACCGATGAAATGCGCGGCGTGATGCGCCAGATCATGACCGGCCAATGCAGTGAAGCGCAGATTGGCGCATTTCTGATGGGCATGCGCATGAAAAGTGAAAGCATCGACGAAATCGTTGGCGCGGTGTCGGTCATGCGGGAGTTGGCTGATAAGGTCGAGCTGAACACCCTTGATGGGGTGGTCGACATCGTGGGTACCGGGGGCGATGGTGCCAATATCTTCAACGTGTCTACCGCATCCGCTTTTGTACTGGCCGCTGCCGGCTGTACCGTCGCCAAACATGGGAACCGGGCGGTGTCCGGCAAAAGTGGCAGCGCAGACCTGCTCGAAGCGGCTGGCATCTACCTGAACCTGACGCCCGTTCAGGTGGCCCGCTGCATCGACAGCCTGGGTATCGGCTTCATGTTCGCCCAGAGTCACCACAGCGCCATGAAACATGCCGCTGGGCCGCGTCGCGATCTAGGGCTCAGGACCTTGTTCAACATGCTTGGCCCGCTTACGAATCCGGCCGGTGTGAAGCATCAGGTGGTTGGGGTGTTCACCCAGGCGCTCTGCCGTCCTCTGGCCGAGGTGCTGCACCGCCTGGGCAGCAAGCATGTGCTGGTGGTGCATTCCAAGGATGGGCTGGACGAATTCAGCCTGGCAGCGCCCACCTTCGTGGCTGAATTGAAAAATGGCGAGATTGCCGAGTACTGGGTTGAACCGGAAGACTTGGGCATGAAGAGCCAGAGCCTTCATGGCCTGGCGGTCGAGGACCCGCAAGCGTCCCTGGCGCTGATTCGTGATGCGCTGGGTCGACGCAAGACCGAGAACGGCCAGAAGGCCGCCGAGATGATCGTGCTCAATGCCGGTGCAGCCCTATATGCCGCAGATCACGCCATGAGCCTGAAGGCCGGCGTTGAACTTGCCCACGACGTGCTGCACACCGGGTTGGCCTGGGAGAAACTGCAGGAGCTGGGTGCGTTTACGGCCGTATTCAAGGTGGAGAATGAAGCATGAGCGTGCCAACGGTGCTGGAAAAGATCATCGCCCGCAAGTTCGAGGAAGTGGCCGAGCGCAGTGCTCGCGTAAGCCTTGCCGAACTTGAGCAGTTGGCCAAGGCGGCCGACGCGCCCCGTGGTTTCGCCAACGCCATGCTGCGTCAGGCCGAGCGCAAGCAGCCAGCGGTGATCGCTGAAATCAAGAAGGCCTCCCCTAGCAAAGGTGTGATCCGGGAGCATTTCGTCCCTGCAGACATTGCCGTGAGCTACGAGAAAGGCGGCGCAACTTGCCTGTCGGTGTTAACGGATGTCGATTATTTTCAGGGGGCGGACGACTACCTCAAAGAGGCGCGAGCAGCCGTGTCGCTGCCGGTGATCCGCAAGGACTTCATGGTCGACCCTTATCAAATCGTCGAGGCCCGTGCTCTGGGCGCAGATTGCGTGCTGCTGATCGTGTCGGCGCTCGACGATGTGAAAATGGCCGAGCTGGCGGCCACGGCCAAGTCGGTCGGGCTCGATGTGCTGGTGGAGGTGCACGATGGTGCTGAGCTTGAGCGCGCACTCAAGACGCTGGACACGCCATTGGTGGGGGTCAACAACCGTAACCTTCATACCTTCGAAGTGAACCTGGAGGCCACGCTGGACCTGCTGCCACGTATCCCCGCGGATCGGCTCGCCATTACCGAGAGCGGCATCCTCAATCAGGCCGATGTGCAGCTGATGAAGATCAACCGCGTCTATTCATTCCTGGTGGGTGAGGCATTCATGCGGGCTGAGAACCCGGGGCTCGAGCTCCAGCGCTTGTTCTTCCCTGATCAAGTGAAAAAGACCATTCAGCAACTGGACTGAATGAACCAAGCCGGCCATGTTGCCGGCTTTTTCATGGTTGCCATCTGGCTCAGGGGCGCTTTCGCCCTGATGCCTGTCGTGCAGAGGCTGTGACGCTAACGGTAGTGGCCACAGGCTGCGTAACTCAATCGAAGGTGAATCAATGACTGACCAGCCCCTGGCCCTTACCGTCGAGCAAGGGCTGCTTGCCGAACAGGACCTGCTGGCCGCCGTTTGCCGGGGCGAGCGCGATAACGGTGTGTTGTTCTGGCGCCCCACTGACCAGGCGCTAGTGATGCCTCGCAGGATGAGCCGGCTGGAGCACTTTGAAGCGGCGAGTGCGCAATTGGCTGGCGCTGGCTGGCCAGTGCTGCTGCGCGAAACCGGCGGCGAACCTGTACCGCAGTCCCATTCGACGGTAAATATCGCCCTGGTCTATGCGGCCCCGCGCAGTGAGGGCGATCAAGGGCGTATCGAAAAAGCCTACCAGCGCTTGTGCCTGCCCCTGTGCGAGGTGCTGCAGGAGTGGGGAGGTGTCGCCTCGGTGGGCGAGATCGAGGGTGCATTCTGCGATGGCCGGTACAACGTCAACCTCAATGGCCGCAAGTTGGTGGGGACCGCCCAGCGCTGGCGCCAGGCCGCCGCAGGCAAAGGCCCGGTGGTGCTGGTGCATGGGGCATTGCTGCTGGATAACGACCGGGAGGCAATGGTAGCTGCCGTCAACCACTTCAATATGTGCTGCAACCTTGAACAGCGATGCCGCGCCGATGCACACATCGCCTTGCATGAAGTAGCACCGGCGGCACCGTGGTTCGCACGGCTATCCCAAGCGTACGCGCAGGTGCTGGCTGAGGTGCCCCTCAGCTAGCGCGTGCCATGTACCACCATGGTCTTGCCCTTGACCTGGACCAGGCTGCGTTCTTCCAGGTCCTTCAGGACGCGACCGACCATCTCCCGTGAACAACCGACGATTCGCCCGATTTCCTGGCGGGTGATCTTGATCTGCATGCCGTCTGGATGGGTCATGGCGTCGGGCTGCTTGCACAAGTCGAGCAAGCACCGCGCAACTCGGCCGGTGACATCGAAGAAGGCCAGGTCCCCAACCTTGCGGGTAGTGTCGCGCAGGCGCTGGGCCATCTGGCTGCTGACGGCGTAGAGCATGTCCGGCTCGTGTCGTACCAGTTCGCGGAACTTGTCGTAGCTGATTTCCGCCACTTCGCACTCAGTCTTGGCCCGAACCCAGGCGCTACGATGCTGCTGCGCCTCAACCGGTTCGAACAGCCCTAGCTCACCGAAGAAGTCACCGCTGTTGAGGTAGGCGATGATCATTTCATGGCCATTTTCGTCTTCGATGAGGATGGTGACCGACCCCTTGATGATGAACGACAATGTCTGCGCGCGTTCACCTGCACTGATGATGTTGCTCTTGGCGCTGTAGCGCCGGCGTTGGCAGTGCACCAGCAATTTGTCGATGTTCTTGATCTTTGGGGGTAGGGCAGAGGCTGCCATCGCGAAATCCTGTTCTGTGCAGTCCATGGGCGTCCATGGCTGTTGGCTGGAAAAACGCCATTCGATTGGCGCCAGCTTATCAGACACTACAAAATGTTTCGGCATTAAAGCGCCTCCTTACATACTTTTCCCACAGCGGCACAACGACTAAGCTGACACCCTTTTTGCGAATTCGGGAGTTCGGGTGATGAAGGCACGTATCCAGTGGGCCGGTGAGGCAATGTTCCTTGGCGAGTCCGGCAGCGGCCACGTTGTGGTGATGGATGGCCCACCCGAGGCCGGCGGCCGCAACCTGGGCGTCAGGCCGATGGAAATGCTGTTGCTGGGCCTGGGCGGGTGCAGCAGTTTCGATGTGGTCAGCATCCTGAAAAAGTCGCGCCAGGCGGTGGAGAGCTGCGAAGCGTTTCTCGAGGCCGAGCGGGCAGGCGAGGATCCAAAGGTATTTACCAAGATCCACATGAATTTCGTGGTAAAGGGCCGCGGGTTGAAAGAGGCCCAGGTCAAGCGTGCCGTCGAGCTTTCGGCCGAAAAATACTGCTCGGCGTCGATCATGCTTGAGCGTGCCGGGGTTGAAATCACCCATGGCTACGAGATCGTGGAACTGGGTTGAGCAACGGGTGCGAGCTGCGCGGCGCGTGCCGGCGGCGCTTAATGGCGCAGTGCTGGCAGTGTCGCGTATAGCCAGCCTGGTAGTGCGCTTCTGACCGACTGGCTCAACGCCTCCCGGTGTTTTTGGTAAAGCAGGCCCAGCCCTATGACGCCCAGGCCGATCAAGCTGACCAACACCGGGAACAGCAGGGATTGGGCAAATACGTCATACGCCAGGTACCCCAGGTAGGCGGTAACGCCAAGTGCCCCGAACACCATGAAGACGGGCCGGCGCAGCAACACTGCCACCCCCATGAGCACAAGGTTTATCAGGCAGTAGGTGGCTTTCCCCCATTCACTGCCGCTGTCGAGCATCGTCAACCCACCCCAGAAGGCTGCAAGGCCGGCCAGATAGCCCCAGTGGGCATAGTCTTGCCGCGTCCTGCCATCGACTACCAGAAACACCAGCAAGGTCGCCAACCCGAACCACAGAGATACCACTCGGCGTTGTTCCCAACTAAATGGCGCGCCGAATACCCACTCGGTAAGGTCCATCGACATGAACCACAGGGCAACGGCAATGGGCATGACGATAAATGGGTAGGGGACAAGGCGGAGCATCGCCACACCTGCAACAACGGTGGCGGCCTCCATGGCCAGCCAACCGCCCTGTACATGGGTGTAGTACTGGTGGTAATCGGCTCGCACGTCATCGAGCGGCCACCAACCGAGCAACCGCTCCAGCGCGAAGACCGCCAGTGGCACGATACTGACCGCGGCTGCGGCCAGTACGCCGGCCGCAATGGGTTGCTTGCGCTTTTGAAGAATGAGTGCGGCTAGGGTCAGCAACCCGATGTAGGCACTGGCCACGGCCAGCAACGCGGTGTCGCCGATGCGTAGCCATGCCTCGTTGAGCAGCCAGCCCATGGCCCCGATGACCAGCAGCGCGCCTAAATAGAACGCGCTGTGGGCCAGTTGAAGGCTGCCTGTCGCCACTTGACGCTGGCTGAGAAAGGCTTGCAAGGCCTGGTCCTGGCCTGGCTGGAGAATCCCCGCCTCGACCGCTCGCGCCAGGTCCTTGGCATCGAAACGTGTTGCCATGGCGAGCCTTCAGATGCGATAGGTGCTCTTGGTCATGACCTTGGCCAGCAGGCTCATGCCAAAACGCACAGGCGCAGGGAAGCGGTAGCCACCGGCTTGCAGTGCCGTATCGGCGTGCTGTTCTTCGTCGACGCGCATCTGCTCGAGGATGGCTCGGGATTTTTCATCTTCAGTAGGGATCTGTACCAGGTGCTCGTCCAGGTGCTTGCAGACTTGGTGCTCCGTCGCTGCCACGAAGCCCAGGCTCACCTTGTCGCTCACCAGCCCGGCAAAAGCGCCGATGCCGAATGACATACCGTAGAACAGCGGGTTCAGGACGCTGGGGTGGCTGTTGAGTTGACGGATGCGTTGTTCGCACCAGGCCAGATGATCGATTTCCTCTTCCGCAGCGCGCTCCATGGCCTTGCGCACTGACGGCAGTTTGGCCGTCAAGGCCTGGCCTTGATAAAGCGCCTGGGCGCAGACTTCACCGGTGTGGTTTATGCGCATCAGCCCTGCCACGTGACGTGCCTGCCGATCTTCGAGTTCGACGGCGGGCTTGACGATGGCCGGGGACGGACGAGAGGGTTGGCCGCTGAACGGCAGCAAGGTGCGCATGGCGGTGTCGGCCTGCAGCAACAAGCGGTCGAGCGGGGAATAGTGACGTTCGGTAGCCATCGGGCACCTCCGCAAGAATGTGCCCGACAGTCTAACCCAATCGCGCTCGAGTCGCTTGCGGTGGATCAGCCCGGTGGCCAGTTCATCTGGCGTTGGCCGAGCACGTGCATGTGAATGTGGTAGACCGTCTGCCCACCTTGTTCATTGCAGTTCATGACCACGCGAAAGCCTTCCTCGCAGCCCAGTTCCCTGGCCAGACGCTGGGCCGTGAACAGAATGTGCCCAGCCAGGCCCTTGTCTTCTTCGGTCAGGTCGTTGAGGGTGCGGATGTGCTTTTTCGGAATGACCAGAAAATGCACCGGGGCCTGGGGGGCGATGTCGTGAAATGCCAGAACCTGGTCATCTTCGTAGATGATCTTCGCCGGGATCTCCCGGTTAATGATCTTGAGGAATAAATCGTCCACAGCACTTGCTCCATGGTGAGGGTCCGGGCCGAGTGTACTCAGGCCGAAGCCGCTCGCCCAGCGACTATTCCATACCGACTGGACAATAACGCCGGTGAATCACACCTGCCAGCTTGCGCACCAACCCGTTCGGCAGCAGGCGCGGGGCGAACGCCAGCCAGCGATTGCGTCGCCCCGGCAGAATCAAGGCGCGGTTGCGGGCGAGCGCGCGAACGGTGTACAGCGCCACTTCCTCGGGGCTGAGGCAGCGGCTTTTGCCTTCGAGCCGGGCGATGTGGCGCCGTGGAGAACGCACCGGCCCCGGGCACAGCACGCAGACCTTGATGCCTGTGGGTTTGAGCTCTTCGCGCAGGGCCTGGGAAAAATTCATCACGTATGCCTTGCTGGCGGCATAGGTGGCCATCCATGGCCCGGGGGCCACGCCGGCCAGCCCGGCAACGTTGAGGATCTGGCCGCCGCCCTGTACCGCCATCAGATTGCCGATGGCATGACACAAGCGGCTCAGTGCCAGCACGTTGACTTCGAGCAGGTCCTGTTCGTCGGCCCATTCATGGGCCAGGAATGGGCCGTAGGTGCGCTGACCGGCGCAGTTGACCAGCAAATCGATGCGCCGCTCGCCTTCTTCCAGCTCGAGGACGAACCCTGACAGCCTAAGCGGTTGGCTCAGATCGCACGCACGCAACAGCACTTCGACGCCGAAACGCTGGGCAAGCTCGATGGCGACCGGCTCCAGGGTTTCACGGTGGCGTGCGACCAGGATCAGGTTGCGCCCGCGCCGTGCCAGGGCCTCCGCCAGGGCCAGGCCCAAGCCGGTGGAAGCGCCGGTGATCATGGCGTAACGGGTCATGCAGGGCTCCTGGGGCCGAAGAGGGCATCTAGTGTACAGCTTGGCGGTGGCGGATGCTGCGTTTTGCTGGGCCGCCCAAGCCTGGGAGTGCGCCGCTGCGTGGGCTGTCAGTGGCGCTTACGACGATCGGCGAGTAGCTTTGCACCGTCCTGGCAGCCCCAGTGCTGGGCACCATTCTCAGAACGGTTTGACCACCACCAGGATAACGACCGCCAGCAGGATCAGAACAGGTACCTCGTTGAACCAGCGATAGTAGACATGGCTGCGGGTGTTGGTGCCGGCGGCGAAGCGTTTGCGCTGGGCCCCGCACACATGGTGGTAGCCGGTCAGCAGAAGCACCAGTGTCAGCTTGGCGTGCAGCCAGCCCTGGCTCAGCCACCCCGGTGTGAGGTAGAGCATCCAGGCGCCGAACACATACGTGGCGATCATCGCCGGGTTCATGATGCCTCGGTACAGCTTGCGTTCCATGGTCACGAACCGGTCCTGGCTGATGCTGTCCTGGCTCTGGGCATGGTAGACGAACAGCCGTGGCAAGTAGAACAGGCCGGCGAACCAGCATACGACGCTGACGATGTGCAGCGCTTTGATCCATAGGTAGAGCATCGGGGCATTCCTTCAGGTATTCACGGTCGTCAGATAGTAGTGCCCAGGCGCCCTCAGGGACACCTGAAGTGTTGTGACAGACGCATCACGCCCCTATCATCGTGCGTTTTCCAGACGGCTCGTTGATAAGGGGCAAGCGTTATGATCAAGGTCGGTATCGTCGGCGGCACGGGTTACACCGGCGTCGAACTGTTGCGTCTGCTGGCTCAGCACCCACAGGCCGAGGTAGCGGTCATCACCTCGCGCTCGGAAGCCGGTGTGGCGGTGGCCGACATGTATCCGAACCTGCGCGGCCATTACGACGGCCTTGCATTCAGCGTGCCTGACAGCAAGACCCTGGGCGCGTGTGATGTGGTGTTTTTTGCCACCCCCCATGGTGTCGCTCATGCCCTGGCGGGCGAACTCCTGGCGGCGGGCACCAAGGTCATCGACCTGTCGGCCGACTTCCGCCTGCAGGACGCAGTGGAGTGGGCCAAGTGGTACGGCCAGCCTCACGGCGCGCCTGATCTGCTCGACGATGCCGTGTACGGTTTGCCCGAGGTCAACCGCGACAAGATCCGCCAGGCGCGCCTGATCGCGGTTCCGGGCTGCTACCCAACCGCCACTCAACTGGGTTTCCTGCCGTTGCTCGAAGCTGGCTTGGCCGACGCATCGCGCTTGATCGCCGACTGCAAGTCCGGTGTCAGCGGTGCCGGACGGGGTGCGGCTGTCGGGTCGCTGTTCTGTGAGGCCGGTGAGAGCATGAAAGCCTACGCGGTCAAGGGGCATCGTCACCTTCCGGAAATCAGCCAGGGCCTGCGTCTAGCTGCGGGCAAGGACATTGGTCTGACCTTCGTCCCTCACCTGACGCCGATGATCCGCGGCATCCATGCCACCTTGTATGCGACTGTCGCCGACACATCGGTCGACCTCCAGACGCTTTACGAGAAGCGCTACGCCAACGAACCCTTCGTGGACGTGATGCCCGCCGGTAGCCACCCCGAAACCCGCAGCGTGCGCGGCGCCAACGTCTGCCGCATTGCTGTTCATCGTCCACAAGGGAGTGATCTGGTCGTGGTGTTGTCGGTCATCGACAACCTGGTCAAAGGCGCTTCCGGGCAGGCCGTGCAGAACATGAACATCGTGTTCGGGCTTGATGAGCGCATGGGGCTGAGCCATGCCGGCCTGTTACCGTAAGCTGACGAGGGCTTACGGCGAGCTGTGCTGATCGCGACCTGCCCGTCGCCTATTGTTGACCGATTTTCTCGGGAAAGCGGATAATGGCCGTCATCGAGTTTTATGACGGCCGTCGGCCGGGAGAATCAACATGAGCGTCGAAACCTTCACCCCTACGGTTTTGGAATTTACCCACGGTGCTGCGCTGAAGGTGAAGAACCTGGTTTCCGAAGAGGGCAATGACCGCCTGAAGCTGCGTGTATTCGTCACCGGTGGCGGTTGCTCGGGTTTCCAGTATGGCTTCACGTTCGATGAGGAAGTGGCCGACGACGATACCATCGTGGAGCGCGAGGGGGTCTCGCTGGTAGTGGACCCGATGAGCTTCCAGTACCTGGCCGGTGCCGAAGTAGATTACCAGGAGGGCCTGGAAGGCTCGCGCTTCATTATCAAGAACCCCAATGCTGCCACCACCTGTGGCTGTGGCTCTTCGTTCTCGATCTGAAGCCTTGCCTTCGTCAAAACGCCGCGCTTAAGCGCGGCGTTTTTCGTTGGGCAGGTCAATGGCTCAGGCCGGATAGATGGCGCCCAGAACACGCAGGCCTTTGGCGGCCGTAACGCTGGGACGGTTGGCAGGGATGCCCTCAAGGCAGCAATGCGCCAGCCAGGCGAACGCCATGGCCTCAACCCAATCAGGGTCTACCCCCTGTTCGGCTGTGCTGGATACCTTCACGCCAGGCAGGCCTATTGCAAGACGAGCCATCAAGGCGCCATTGTGTGCGCCACCCCCGCATACCAGAAGGGTCCTGGTGCCCTGCTGTGCGGTGTTCAGCGAATCGATGATGCTTTGGGCGCTGACTTCCAGCAGCGTTGCCTGGACGTCCTCGTCGCGGTAGGCAGGCAGCGCAGCGAGATGGCTGTCCAGCCAGCGCAGGTTGAAGACTTCACGGCCTGTACTCTTGGGCCCACTGCCGGCAAAGAATGGGTCGGCCATGAGGGAGGTCAGCAGGGCAGGTTGCACTGCCCCACACGCCGCCCAGGCGCCGTTGGCATCGTATGCCTGGCCGCGTTTGCGTTCGATCCAGGCGTCCATCAGGACATTGCCCGGTCCGCAATCGAAGCCTCGGACCGGCTTGTCTTTGGCAATCAAGCTGAGGTTGCTGAAACCGCCCACGTTCAGAATGGCCAGCGGCTGTTCGAGATGGCCGAACAGCGTTTCGTGGAACGCCGGGACGAGCGGCGCGCCCTGACCGCCGGCCGCTACGTCACGGCGACGAAAGTCGGCCACGACCGTGATACCTGACAGTTCAGCCAGGAGCGCCGGATTGCCGATCTGCACGGTGAAGCCTCGGGCAGGCTCATGGCGAATGGTCTGGCCATGGCTGCCGATAGCGCGAATGTCTTTGGGCTGCAAGGCATGGTGGTCGAGCAAATCCAGTATGCCTCGGGCTGCCAAGGCCGCCCACAGGTTTTCAGCGAGGGCGACCCGCGCTACTTCATCCGGCCCAGAAGTACACAGGTCAAGCAACGCTTGCCGCAGTTCAGTTGGCATGGGCAGATAATGGGTGGCGAGCAGTTCGATGTGCTCGCCTTGCTCGATCAGGGCGATGTCCAGCCCATCCAGGCTGGTCCCTGACATCACACCTAGGTAAAGGCCCATGGGCTCACCGTTTGTTCATGGCAAGTAGCGTGGCTTTTTCCTGGTCCATGCGTGCGATCAGCGGCTGGCTTTGCTGCAGGAAACGCTGGCGCTCGTTCTTGGCGATCGGATCGGACATCGGCACTTTCTGGCTCAGCGGGTCAACATGCACGCCGTTGACCTGGAACTCGTAGTGCAGGTGGGGACCGGTGGAAAGGCCGGTGGTCCCGATATAGCCGATGATCTGGCCCTGCTTGACCGAGCCCCCGGTCTTGATGCCCTTGGCAAAGCCTTGCATGTGACCGTACAAGGTCTTGTACCGATTGCCGTGCTGGATGATCACCGTATTGCCGTAGCCGCCGCGCCGGCCGGCCAGCTCGATACGGCCATCACCCGCGGCCTTGATGGGCGTGCCTCGCGGTGCTGCATAGTCCACCCCCTTGTGGGCGCGGATCTTGTTGAGAATCGGGTGCTTGCGCCCGGCAGAGAAGCGGGAGCTGATGCGCGCGAAATCCACGGGTGTGCGGATGAAGGCTTTGCGCAGGCTGTTGCCATCGGCCGTGTAGTAGCTGGTGTTGCCTTGCTTGTTGGTATAGCGCACTGCCGTGTAGGTCTTGCCGCGGTTGGTGAAGCGCGCCGAGAGGATATTACCGGTGCCGACCACTTTGCCGTCCATTACCTTCTGCTCATAGACCACGTCGAACTCGTCACCTTGGCGAATATCCTGGGCGAAGTCGATGTCGTAGCCCAGCACCTTGGCCATGTCCATGGTCAGGCTGTGGGACAACCCGGCGCGTTGTGCCGATGCCGAGAGCGAGCTCTTGATGACGCCATGGGCGTAGGCGGTGCGCACTACGGGTTTGCTGATTTCACGGTTGAAGGTGTAGCCCTTGGCCGTCTTGGTCAGGCGAATGGTTTCGAGGCTGCCGACCTTACTGTGCAAGCTGGCCAGCTGGCCTTGCTTGTCCAATTCGAACTGCAGGACCTGGCCATGCTTGAGCTGGCTGAACTGCTTGGCTTGCTTGCTGCTGGCAAGAATGTCGTGGACGGCATTGGCCGGCAGGCCGACCTTGGCGAACAGCGTTGACAAGGTATCTCCGCTTGCGACGGTGACTTCCCGGTGGGCAGGGTCTTTCGCGGGCTGTGCGGCGGCTTCGGCCGGCGGAGTTTGCTGTTCGGCTTTCTGGGTGGAGGCAGCCGCCTCATCGATCTGCGCAAACGGCGAGCCTTGCTCACCGGCTGCCTGCACCAGTGGCGCCGCGCGGGATTCGTCTTTCAGCTGCTCGGCTGAGGTTTCCAGCTCGAGGTTGAGGGTGGTTTTCTTGGCTTCCACGTCGCTGGATGGGAACACCAGCAATGCCAGGCTAAGCAGGGCGGCAATGCCGCTGGCGGCCAACAGGTGTGTTTTCGGATAAAGCGGAGGCGCTTTAGGCGGTTCGTTGGTCATGGGTAAGGAGACTTTGAAAAAGGTGAAATGGAATAGATGAATGACATGATGAAGATGAAATAACTGTATAAAATATAACCAAAACCATTTTCACGCAAGGGCGCGTAGACGCTGCGCACACGCCTCCAGGTCACATTCCTTTGCAAAACTTGTATTTGACGGCCGATCTTGTATGGTTGGCTCCCCCTGAATCTGAGCCTTGCGGGTTTGTCTATGAAGTCGGTTGAAGAGCAGCTGGCGCTTATTAAGCGCGGTGCGGAAGAAGTACTGGTGGAGTCCGAGCTGGTTGAAAAACTCAAGCGTGGTCAGCCCTTGCGCATCAAGGCCGGTTTCGACCCTACCGCTCCTGACCTTCATCTCGGTCACACGGTACTGATCAACAAGCTGCGCCAGTTCCAGGAGTTGGGGCATACCGTGGTGTTCCTGATCGGTGACTTCACTGGCATGATCGGCGACCCCAGTGGCAAGAGCGCCACACGCCCGCCATTGACCCGTGAGCAGGTGCTGGACAATGCCGAGACCTATAAGCAGCAGGTCTTCAAGATTCTCGACCCAGCCAGGACCGAGGTCGCGTTCAATTCCACCTGGATGGACACGCTGACACCCGCCGACTTCATCCGTCTGGCATCGCAGTACACGGTTGCCCGTATGCTGGAGCGCGACGATTTCGACAAGCGCTACACCACTAATCAACCCATCGCCATTCATGAATTCCTCTATCCGCTGGTGCAGGGCTATGACTCTGTCGCGCTCAAGGCGGATGTCGAGCTGGGCGGTACCGACCAGAAGTTCAACCTGCTGATGGGGCGTGAACTGCAGCGTGCCTACGGTCAGGAAGCTCAGAGTATCGTGACCATGCCCCTGCTTGAAGGGCTTGATGGCGTCAAGAAGATGTCCAAGTCGCTGGGTAATTATGTCGGCATCCAGGAAGCGCCTGGTGTGATGTACAGCAAGCTGGTGTCGATTCCGGACACCCTGATGTGGCGTTACTTCGAGTTGCTGAGCTTCCGTTCCATGGAGGACATCGATCAGCTTCGCGTGGATGTAGCCAATGGGGCGAACCCGCGGGACATCAAGATCCAGCTGGCGGAGGAGATCGTGGCGCGGTTCCATGGTGAGGAGGCCGCAGCCAACGCTCATCGCGCCGCTGGGAATCGTATGAAGGACGGCGAGTTGCCAGAAGACTTGCCCGAGATCGAAGTGCTTGCCGCCGAGCCGCTGCCCATTGCTGCGGTGCTCAACCGTGCCGGTCTGGTCAAGAACTCGGCGCAGGCGCGGGATCTATTGGGGAGTGGGGCTGTGAAGGTCGATGGCGCCGTAGTTGACCGTGATTTTGTGGTTGCACTGGGCGCGACCCATATCTGCCAGGCAGGTAAGAAGTCGTTCGCACGCGTCACGCTCAAGGCAGAGTAAGGCATTCGCTGCGCCTACTCTCTATAAGCGGGGGGAGGCCGAAGGGCCTCCCCCCGCTTTGCTTTTGATTTACATGAAATTAAAGGTTGACGCGGTTTCGAATCCCCTTATAATGCGCCCCACTTCCAGCGACATCGGAACGCGAAACTCCTTGAGATTCAATGAGTTAGCTAGTTCGGGTGGTGCTGTAAAGGCTACGATCGAACAGATCGACAGCGGTTGAGAAGAAGGTTGACAGCGTGTTGAAACGCTGTAGAATTCGCCTCCCGCTACGAGAGATCGAAGCGAGTCAAGTGTTTGAAGTTGAACGAGTTTCTCGAAATAAACTTCAAAATAAACGCTTGACAGGTAGTGAGGAAAGCGTAGAATGCGCGCCTCGGTTGAGACGAAACACTCTCAGCCAAACGCTCTTTAACAAATCGAATCAAGCAATTCGTGTGGGTGCTTGTGAGTACGGACTGATAGTCAGAAAGATTATCAGCATCACAAGTGGCCATGCGAGAAATCACATAGTCATTTGAGATTGCTGAGCCAAGTTTAGGGTTTCTTAAAAACCCAAGCAGTATTGAACTGAAGAGTTTGATCATGGCTCAGATTGAACGCTGGCGGCAGGCCTAACACATGCAAGTCGAGCGGATGACGGGAGCTTGCTCCTTGATTCAGCGGCGGACGGGTGAGTAATGCCTAGGAATCTGCCTGGTAGTGGGGGACAACGTTTCGAAAGGAACGCTAATACCGCATACGTCCTACGGGAGAAAGCAGGGGACCTTCGGGCCTTGCGCTATCAGATGAGCCTAGGTCGGATTAGCTTGTTGGTGAGGTAATGGCTCACCAAGGCGACGATCCGTAACTGGTCTGAGAGGATGATCAGTCACACTGGAACTGAGACACGGTCCAGACTCCTACGGGAGGCAGCAGTGGGGAATATTGGACAATGGGCGAAAGCCTGATCCAGCCATGCCGCGTGTGTGAAGAAGGTCTTCGGATTGTAAAGCACTTTAAGTTGGGAGGAAGGGTTGTAGATTAATACTCTGCAATTTTGACGTTACCGACAGAATAAGCACCGGCTAACTCTGTGCCAGCAGCCGCGGTAATACAGAGGGTGCAAGCGTTAATCGGAATTACTGGGCGTAAAGCGCGCGTAGGTGGTTTGTTAAGTTGGATGTGAAAGCCCCGGGCTCAACCTGGGAACTGCATCCAAAACTGGCAAGCTAGAGTACGGTAGAGGGTGGTGGAATTTCCTGTGTAGCGGTGAAATGCGTAGATATAGGAAGGAACACCAGTGGCGAAGGCGACCACCTGGACTGATACTGACACTGAGGTGCGAAAGCGTGGGGAGCAAACAGGATTAGATACCCTGGTAGTCCACGCCGTAAACGATGTCAACTAGCCGTTGGAATCCTTGAGATTTTAGTGGCGCAGCTAACGCATTAAGTTGACCGCCTGGGGAGTACGGCCGCAAGGTTAAAACTCAAATGAATTGACGGGGGCCCGCACAAGCGGTGGAGCATGTGGTTTAATTCGAAGCAACGCGAAGAACCTTACCAGGCCTTGACATGCAGAGAACTTTCCAGAGATGGATGGGTGCCTTCGGGAACTCTGACACAGGTGCTGCATGGCTGTCGTCAGCTCGTGTCGTGAGATGTTGGGTTAAGTCCCGTAACGAGCGCAACCCTTGTCCTTAGTTACCAGCACGTTATGGTGGGCACTCTAAGGAGACTGCCGGTGACAAACCGGAGGAAGGTGGGGATGACGTCAAGTCATCATGGCCCTTACGGCCTGGGCTACACACGTGCTACAATGGTCGGTACAGAGGGTTGCCAAGCCGCGAGGTGGAGCTAATCTCACAAAACCGATCGTAGTCCGGATCGCAGTCTGCAACTCGACTGCGTGAAGTCGGAATCGCTAGTAATCGCGAATCAGAATGTCGCGGTGAATACGTTCCCGGGCCTTGTACACACCGCCCGTCACACCATGGGAGTGGGTTGCACCAGAAGTAGCTAGTCTAACCTTCGGGAGGACGGTTACCACGGTGTGATTCATGACTGGGGTGAAGTCGTAACAAGGTAGCCGTAGGGGAACCTGCGGCTGGATCACCTCCTTAATCGACGACATCAGCCTGCTGATGAGCTCCCACACGAATTGCTTGATTCATTGTAAAAGACGATGTTGTAAAGCGACCCTGTTATAGGTCTGTAGCTCAGTTGGTTAGAGCGCACCCCTGATAAGGGTGAGGTCGGCAGTTCAAATCTGCCCAGACCTACCATTACTTGGTTCAGCCGTAGAATACGGGGCCATAGCTCAGCTGGGAGAGCGCCTGCCTTGCACGCAGGAGGTCAGCGGTTCGATCCCGCTTGGCTCCACCAATCCTTCAGGCTTCAGGTTTGCAGCACTGTTCAGAACACAGAAATGAACATTCCAGCGTGAATGTTGATTTCTGACTTTTGTCAGATCGTTCTTTAAAAATTCGGATATGTGATAGAAATAGACTGAAGACCAGTTTCACTGCTGGAATTCAGGCTAAGGTAAAATTTGTGAGTTCTGCTCGTAAGAGCGACGTGCGAATTTTCGGCGAATGTCGTCTTCACAGTATAACCAGATTGCTTGGGGTTATATGGTCAAGTGAAGAAGCGCATACGGTGGATGCCTTGGCAGTCAGAGGCGATGAAAGACGTGGTAGCCTGCGAAAAGCTTTGGGGAGTCGGCAAACAGACTGTGATCCAGAGATCTCTGAATGGGGGAACCCAGCCAGCACAAGCTGGTTATCTTGTACTGAATACATAGGTGCAAGAGGCGAACCAGGGGAACTGAAACATCTAAGTACCCTGAGGAAAAGAAATCAACCGAGATTCCCTTAGTAGTGGCGAGCGAACGGGGACCAGCCCTTAAGTTGATTTGAGATTAGTGGAACGCTCTGGAAAGTGCGGCCATAGTGGGTGATAGCCCCGTACACGAAAATCTCTTGTCAATGAAATCGAGTAGGACGGAGCACGAGAAACTTTGTCTGAATATGGGGGGACCATCCTCCAAGGCTAAATACTACTGACTGACCGATAGTGAACCAGTACCGTGAGGGAAAGGCGAAAAGAACCCCGGAGAGGGGAGTGAAATAGAACCTGAAACCGTATGCGTACAAGCAGTGGGAGCCTACTTTGTTAGGTGACTGCGTACCTTTTGTATAATGGGTCAGCGACTTATATTCAGTGGCGAGCTTAACCGAATAGGGGAGGCGTAGCGAAAGCGAGTCTTAATAGGGCGTTTAGTCGCTGGGTATAGACCCGAAACCGGGCGATCTATCCATGGGCAGGTTGAAGGTTAGGTAACACTGACTGGAGGACCGAACCGACTACCGTTGAAAAGTTAGCGGATGACCTGTGGATCGGAGTGAAAGGCTAATCAAGCTCGGAGATAGCTGGTTCTCCTCGAAAGCTATTTAGGTAGCGCCTCATGTATCACTGTAGGGGGTAGAGCACTGTTTCGGCTAGGGGGTCATCCCGACTTACCAAACCGATGCAAACTCCGAATACCTACAAGTGCCGAGCATGGGAGACACACGGCGGGTGCTAACGTCCGTCGTGAAAAGGGAAACAACCCAGACCGTCAGCTAAGGTCCCAAAGTCATGGTTAAGTGGGAAACGATGTGGGAAGGCTTAGACAGCTAGGAGGTTGGCTTAGAAGCAGCCACCCTTTAAAGAAAGCGTAATAGCTCACTAGTCGAGTCGGCCTGCGCGGAAGATGTAACGGGGCTCAAACCATGCACCGAAGCTACGGGTATCATCTTATGATGATGCGGTAGAGGAGCGTTCTGTAAGCCTGTGAAGGTGAGTTGAGAAGCTTGCTGGAGGTATCAGAAGTGCGAATGCTGACATGAGTAACGACAATGCGAGTGAAAAACTCGCACGCCGAAAGACCAAGGTTTCCTGCGCAACGTTAATCGACGCAGGGTTAGTCGGTCCCTAAGGCGAGGCTGAAAAGCGTAGTCGATGGAAAACAGGTTAATATTCCTGTACTTCCAGTTATTGCGATGGAGGGACGGAGAAGGTTAGGCCAGCCTGGCGTTGGTTGTCCAGGTTTAAGGTGGTAGGCTGAAATCTTAGGCAAATCCGGGATTTCAAGGCCGAGAGCTGATGACGAGTTGCCTTTAGGCGACGAAGTGGTTGATACCATGCTTCCAAGAAAAGCTCCTAAGCTTCAGATAACTGGGAACCGTACCCCAAACCGACACAGGTGGTTAGGTAGAGAATACCAAGGCGCTTGAGAGAACTCGGGTGAAGGAACTAGGCAAAATGGCACCGTAACTTCGGGAGAAGGTGCGCCGGCGAAGGTGAAGGGCTTGCCCCGTAAGCTTTTGCTGGTCGAAGATACCAGGCCGCTGCGACTGTTTATTAAAAACACAGCACTCTGCAAACACGAAAGTGGACGTATAGGGTGTGACGCCTGCCCGGTGCCGGAAGGTTAATTGATGGGGTTAGCGCAAGCGAAGCTCTTGATCGAAGCCCCGGTAAACGGCGGCCGTAACTATAACGGTCCTAAGGTAGCGAAATTCCTTGTCGGGTAAGTTCCGACCTGCACGAATGGCGTAACGATGGCGGCGCTGTCTCCACCCGAGACTCAGTGAAATTGAAATCGCTGTGAAGATGCAGTGTATCCGCGGCTAGACGGAAAGACCCCGTGAACCTTTACTATAGCTTTGCACTGGACTTTGAATTTGCTTGTGTAGGATAGGTGGGAGGCTTTGAAGTGGGGACGCCAGTTCTCATGGAGCCATCCTTGAAATACCACCCTGGCAACTTTGAGGTTCTAACTCAGGTCCGTTATCCGGATCGAGGACAGTGTATGGTGGGTAGTTTGACTGGGGCGGTCTCCTCCCAAAGAGTAACGGAGGAGTACGAAGGTGCGCTCAGACCGGTCGGAAATCGGTCGTAGAGTATAAAGGCAAAAGCGCGCTTGACTGCGAGACACACACGTCGAGCAGGTACGAAAGTAGGTCTTAGTGATCCGGTGGTTCTGTATGGAAGGGCCATCGCTCAACGGATAAAAGGTACTCCGGGGATAACAGGCTGATACCGCCCAAGAGTTCATATCGACGGCGGTGTTTGGCACCTCGATGTCGGCTCATCACATCCTGGGGCTGAAGCCGGTCCCAAGGGTATGGCTGTTCGCCATTTAAAGTGGTACGCGAGCTGGGTTTAGAACGTCGTGAGACAGTTCGGTCCCTATCTGCCGTGGACGTTTGAGATTTGAGAGGGGCTGCTCCTAGTACGAGAGGACCGGAGTGGACGAACCTCTGGTGTTCCGGTTGTCACGCCAGTGGCATTGCCGGGTAGCTATGTTCGGAAGAGATAACCGCTGAAAGCATCTAAGCGGGAAACTTGCCTCAAGATGAGATCTCACTGGGATCTTGAATCCCCTAAAGGGCCGTCGAAGACTACGACGTTGATAGGTTGGGTGTGTAAGCGCTGTGAGGCGTTGAGCTAACCAATACTAATTGCCCGTGAGGCTTGACCATATAACACCCAAGCAATTTGCTTCTGCAGATTGCGGTGGTGAAGATGACATGAACCGAAAGTTCGCAACACATCACAAACATCACATATCCGGATTCGCTGGGCTGTCCAACAGGACATTCTGGCTACAGAATTTCTTGACGACCATAGAGCATTGGAACCACCTGATCCCATCCCGAACTCAGTAGTGAAACGATGCATCGCCGATGGTAGTGTGGGGTTTCCCCATGTGAGAGTAGGTCATCGTCAAGATTCATTTCGCAAAACCCCTATCTGCGTATGCAGGTAGGGGTTTTGTCTTTGGGCGTCAAATAAGCCGGTCGGCATTGCACCTGTGGAAGCCCCGAGGGTTGGCGGCCTGGTATCTGAGCCGGACCGGTGCAACGTACCCCCCCAATCTCAATCGCAGGTCCTTGTCCTATGCAAGGCAATCCCCCATGGCTATCATGCCAGCCTCATTCGAAGTCGAGACGCGCATGCTGAAGTTGTTGAATCTCCTCAAGGATGGCCGATTCCATTCCGGAGAAGCTCTGGGGGCGGCTCTGGGCGTCAGTCGCAGTGCGGTGTGGAAGCAGCTGCAGCACCTGGAAAGCGAGCTAAACCTCAGTATCCATAAGGTACGTGGACGCGGCTATCAGCTAGCCTCACCGTTGGTGCTGCTGGACAATGCTGCGATCGCAGGATACGCGGAGGCGGCAGCCTGGCCCACATTCATCCATGAGTCGATCGACTCGACCAATGCTGAAGGTATGCGCTTGGCGGCGGCAGGACAGCCAGCGCCCTTCGTCGTCTTGGCGGAGCAGCAGACTGCGGGTCGCGGGAGACGCGGCCGGCAATGGATCAGCCCTTTCGCGCAAAACCTTTACTTCAGTCTGGTGCTGCGCATTGATGGCGGCATGCGCCAGCTTGAGGGCCTGAGCCTGGTCGTGGGGTTGGCGGTCATGCGCACATTGCAGGCATTCGGGGTAAGGAATGTAGGCTTGAAGTGGCCTAACGACGTGCTGGTCGATGGTCACAAGGTCACCGGCATCTTGCTCGAGTTGATCGGTGATCCGGCAGACGTATGCCATGTGGTGCTGGGCATTGGCATAAACGTAAATATGCAGGCCAATGCGCAGGTGGATCAACGATGGACATCCATGCGTCGAGAATTGGGGGCGCCTGTAGACCGCAATCATTTAGTGGCGGTGCTGAGCCACCACTTGGAGCATGAGCTGGGGCGTCACCGCCGATATGGGTTCGCGGCTTTCCAGGAAGAATGGGAGCAAGCGCATCTCTGGCAGGGGCGCAATGTCACGCTCATTGCCGGAGCCACCCAGGTACAAGGCGTAGTCGCGGGCGTGGACGGGCAGGGCGGTTTGCGCATGTGTGTAGATGGCGTGGAGAGAGTTTTCAGCGGCGGCGAGCTTAGTTTGAGGTTGAGTGATGATTCTTGAGCTCGATTGCGGTAACAGCTTCATCAAGTGGCGGGTAATTCACGTTCACGACGCAATGATCGTGGGTGGCGGAATCGTGGATTCCGACCAGACACTCATGGACCAGATCAGAGCGCTGGCATGCGTGCAGGTTACGGCTTGCCGTATCGTCAGTGTGCGCAGTGAAGAAGAAACCGACGCTTTGACGTCACTGATTGCTCAAGTGTTTGCCGTCCAGGCACAGGTCGCACGGTCAGCGCCGGAGATGGCGGGCGTGCGCAACGGCTATGAGGACTATCAGCGCCTTGGTATGGATCGTTGGCTGGCGACGCTGGGCGCATTTCACTTGGCCAAGGGCGCTTGCCTCGTCATTGATCTGGGCACTGCGGCCAAAGCGGACTTCGTGGCGGCCAATGGGGAGCATCTCGGCGGCTATATCTGTCCAGGCATGCCTCTGATGCGCAGCCAGCTGCGCACGCACACGCGGCGTATTCGCTATGACGATGCGTCTGCCGAGCGTGCACTGGTCAGCTTGGCTCCGGGTCGCTCAACGGTGGAGGCGGTCGAACGAGGCTGCGTGCTGATGCTGCAAGGCTTCGTGCGCACACAAGTTGAGCAAGCGCGTGAGATGTGGGGCGAGGATTTTGCTGTGTTCCTGACGGGAGGGGATGCCCCGCTGGTCAAGGACTCGTTGCCTGACGCGCGTGTAGTGCCCGACTTGGTCTTTGTAGGCCTGGCCATGGCCTGCCCGTTGAATTGAGGTGCCTATGCGCTGGTTGTTCTTGTTGCTCCTGATCCTCAATGGTGTGTACTACGTCTGGAATCAGCAGGAGGCACCACTTAAGGTCAAGGATGTCACGCCGCTTTCGCTTTATAAAGGCAGTCAGCAGGACATTCGCCTGTTGCGGGAAGCGGGAGTGGCGGCACCTGATCGGCGTCGCGAAGAGTGCCTCATCGTTGGAGGCGCAATGACGACCGAGGTGCTCGAGTCGCTTCGTCAGCGGCTGACAAGTCTGGACATCGCCACGGCTCCAGTCCGTGGGCAGGTCGCAGGTGCCCAGGGGCGTTGGCTCAAAGTAGAGCCTGAAAGTGAACGCTTGTTGGACCCAGCGGCCCTTGACGCGCTTTCCAATGATTTCAAAGACTTAAAACATCAAATTATTTTCTGCCAGGGTATTGCAACTGGTGAATAGCTTGATAGAATGGCGCCCGCTTCGCAGGGAACACCACTCAGGTGGTTGAATTGCAAGCCGTGTCACTGCAGCTAAGTTTCAGATTTGATTGAAAAAATTTGAAAAAGTGCTTGACACTAGGGCGGCAGATCAATAAAATGCCGGCCACATCTGGAGGGATTCCCGAGCGGCCAAAGGGGACGGACTGTAAATCCGTTGCGAGAGCTTCGAAGGTTCGAATCCTTCTCCCTCCACCAGTTTTAGCGAGAGCCGCAAGCCTCGCGGGTATAGTTTAGTGGTAGAACCTCAGCCTTCCAAGCTGATGATGCGGGTTCGATTCCCGCTACCCGCTCCAAGTTTGCTGGTTATTGCATAACGTGTTTTGCTCTTGTAGCTCAGTTGGTAGAGCACACCCTTGGTAAGGGTGAGGTCAGCGGTTCAAGTCCGCTCAAGAGCTCCATATAAACAAGGCAGATATGAAAATATCTGCCTTTGTTTTATCAGCGCAAGACTATTTCTTCTGCGGAGGATTGTATCGATGGCTAAGGAAAAGTTTGATCGTACCCTTCCCCACGTTAACGTCGGCACTATCGGCCACGTTGACCACGGTAAGACCACTCTGACCGCAGCTCTGACTCGCGTCTGCTCCGAAGTATTCGGTTCGGCAGTCGTTGAGTTCGACAAGATCGACTCGGCTCCGGAAGAAAAAGCGCGCGGTATCACCATCAACACCGCTCACGTTGAGTACAACTCGACCATTCGTCACTACGCTCACGTTGACTGCCCAGGTCACGCTGACTACGTGAAGAACATGATCACCGGTGCTGCCCAGATGGACGGCGCGATCCTGGTTTGCTCGGCCGCCGATGGTCCGATGCCACAAACCCGTGAGCACATCCTGCTGTCCCGTCAGGTAGGCGTTCCGTACATCGTGGTCTTCCTGAACAAGGCTGACCTGGTAGACGACGCTGAGCTGCTGGAACTGGTCGAGATGGAAGTTCGCGACCTGCTGTCCACCTACGACTTCCCAGGCGACGACACTCCGATCATCATCGGTTCCGCTCGTATGGCCCTGGAAGGCAAAGACGACAACGAAATGGGTACTACCGCTGTCAAGAAGCTGGTAGAAACTCTGGATGCCTACATCCCTGAGCCAGTTCGTGCCGTTGATCAGCCGTTCCTGATGCCGATCGAAGACGTATTCTCGATCTCGGGTCGTGGTACCGTTGTGACCGGTCGTATCGAGCGTGGTATCGTTCGCGTTCAAGATCCACTGGAAATCGTTGGTCTGCGTGACACCACCACCACCACCTGCACCGGTGTTGAGATGTTCCGCAAGCTGCTGGACGAAGGCCGTGCTGGCGAGAACTGCGGCGTTCTGCTGCGTGGTACCAAGCGTGACGACGTTGAGCGTGGCCAGGTTCTGGTCAAGCCAGGTTCGGTCAAGCCGCACACCAAGTTCACCGCAGAAGTCTACGTTCTGTCGAAAGAAGAAGGCGGTCGTCACACTCCGTTCTTCAAAGGCTACCGTCCTCAGTTCTACTTCCGTACCACTGACGTGACCGGTAACTGCGAACTGCCGGAAGGCGTTGAAATGGTAATGCCAGGTGACAACATTCAGATGACTGTTACCCTGATCAAGACCATCGCAATGGAAGACGGTCTGCGCTTCGCTATCCGTGAAGGCGGTCGTACCGTCGGCGCCGGCGTCGTAGCCAAAATTATTGAATAAGTAGTTGATTTACTTGATTGGGCCGGTATAATAGCCGGCCTGATACAGCGTTACAGGTCAGTAGCTCAATTGGCAGAGCGACGGTCTCCAAAACCGTAGGTTGGGGGTTCGATTCCCTCCTGACCTGCCATTTCACCTCGGTGTGATGGCTTTCTTCTTACAGGATCCTCCTCGATGACCCCCAAAACTGAAGCCCAAGAATCGCGTTTTGATCTGTTCAAGTGGCTGGCTGTAGTGGCTTTGGTGGTTGTTGGTGTAGTGGGTAATCAGTATTACTCTGCTGCTCCAATTCTGTACCGCGTACTCGCACTTCTTGCTCTGGCTGCTGTTGCTGGCTTTGTTGCCTTGCAGACCGCGAAGGGTAAGTCGTTCTTTACGCTGGCCAAGGAAGCGCGTACCGAGATTCGTAAAGTCGTATGGCCGACCCGCCAAGAAACCACCCAGACCACGCTGATTGTTGTGGCTGTCGTGCTGGTTATGGCTCTGCTGCTGTGGGGGCTCGATTCCCTGCTCGGCTGGGCGGTCTCCTTGATCGTAGGCTAAAGGTGCCCCGTGGCTAAGCGTTGGTATGTTGTGCATGCTTACTCGGGTTACGAGAAGCATGTGATGCGCTCCTTGATCGAGCGCGTCAAGCTGGCTGGCATGGAAGACGGTTTCGGCGAGATCCTGGTTCCGACCGAAGAAGTCGTTGAAATGCGTAACGGCCAGAAGCGCAAGAGTGAACGCAAGTTCTTCCCGGGCTACGTGTTGGTCCAGATGGAAATGAACGAAGGGACTTGGCACTTGGTCAAGGATACCCCGCGCGTGATGGGCTTTATCGGTGGTACAGCGGACAAGCCCGCACCCATCACTGATAAAGAAGCTGAGGCAATCCTGCGTCGCGTCGCCGACGGCAGTGACAAGCCGAAGCCCAAGACTCTGTTCGAGCCTGGTGAAGTGGTTCGAGTCATTGATGGTCCGTTCGCAGACTTCAATGGTAGTGTCGAAGAGGTTAACTACGAAAAGAGCCGCCTGCAGGTTGCAGTGCTTATTTTCGGTCGCTCTACGCCCGTGGAGCTCGAGTTCAGCCAGGTCGAAAAGGTCTAGGCGGACGAAGCATCCCATACCCCGCAGCCCTGTGTGCTGCGGGGTTTTGTCGTCACTGGGATAAAACGCAAGTCATCCGGGGAGCCAATAGGCGTTCGTACCCGATATTGGAGTAGCTCATGGCTAAGAAGATTCAGGCTTACATCAAGCTGCAAGTTAAGGCCGGCCAGGCCAACCCAAGCCCACCCGTTGGTCCAGCACTGGGCCAACATGGTGTGAACATCATGGAATTCTGCAAGGCCTTCAACGCCCGTACCCAGGGTCAAGAAGCCGGCCTGCCGACTCCAGTGATCATCACTGTATACAGCGACCGTAGCTTCACCTTCGAGACCAAGAGCACTCCTGCCTCGGTTCTGCTGAAGAAAGCTGCTGGCCTGACCAGTGGTTCGGCTCGCCCGAACACCGTTAAAGTCGGTACCGTTACCCGCGCTCAGCTGGAAGAAATCGCCAAGGCTAAACAAGCCGACCTGACTTCTGCTGACCTGGACGCAGCTGTACGCACCATCGCTGGCTCTGCCCGCAGCATGGGCTTGAACGTGGAGGGTGTGTAATGGCTAAGCTGACCAAGCGCCAAAAGGCAATCGCCGAAAAAATCGAAGCAGGCAAGGCCTATAACTTCGAAGAAGCGGCAACTCTGCTGGCTTCGCTGCCGGCTGCCAAGTTCGTCGAATCGTACGACATCGCGGTAAACCTCGGTGTTGACCCACGTAAATCCGACCAGGTTGTTCGTAGCGCTACCGTGCTGCCACACGGCACTGGCAAGACTGTACGTGTTGCTGTCTTCACCCAGGGTCCAGCTGCTGAAGCCGCTCTGGCTGCCGGCGCTGACCGCGTAGGTATGGACGATCTGGCTGCTGAAATGAAAGGCGGCGACCTGAACTATGACGTTGTCATCGCATCGCCTGATGCCATGCGTGTCGTAGGTCAGCTGGGTCAGGTTCTGGGCCCACGTGGCCTGATGCCTAACCCGAAGGTTGGTACCGTAACCCCAGACGTAGCCACTGCCGTGAAAAACGCCAAGGCTGGTCAGGTTCGCTACCGTACCGACAAGAACGGTATCATTCACACTTCCGTAGGCAAAATCGGCTTCGAAGCCGGCAAGCTGAAGGAAAACGTTGAAGCGCTGATCGCTGACCTCAAGCGTATCAAGCCAGCTTCTTCGAAAGGTATCTACGTCAAGCGCGTTACCCTGAGCACCACCATGGGCCCAGGTCTGGTCATCGACCAGAGCTCGCTGGACGTGTAAGAACATGGTGGTGTGACCTGTCACGCCACCAGCAAAAATTGGGGTCCCTGCCTGGCGGGGGCTATCCAAGACCGTAGGCGGCGCAAGCCTTAAAACACCAGCCCACGCAGATGGTGCTCCCGATTCGTTACCGAATCAGACACCAAAACGACATCCGGCTTCGGCCAGATGAAACGGTAAAAACCAGGAGTAAACCCGTGGCAATTAAACTCGAAGACAAGAAGGCCATCGTCGCTGAAGTCAACGAGGCTGCCAAAGTCGCTCTGTCCGCTGTCGTGGCCGATGCCCGTGGTGTGACTGTAAGCGCAATGACCGGACTCCGTAAAGAGGCCCGCGAAGCTGGCGTATACGTGCGTGTCGTACGTAACACCCTGCTCAAGCGCGCTGTTGAAGGCACCGAATTTTCGATCCTCAACGATGCGTTCAAAGGCCCGACCCTGATTGCTTTCTCCAACGAACACCCGGGCGCTGCTGCCCGTCTGTTCAAAGAGTTCGCCAAGGGTCAGGACAAGTTCGAGATCAAGGCAGCTGCGTTTGACGGCAATTTCATTGCAGCGAACCAGATCGACGTGTTGGCTACCCTGCCGACCCGCGACGAAGCTATTGCGAAACTGATGAGCGTGATCCAAGGCGCTACCAGCAAGCTGGCTCGTACTCTGGCAGCCATTCGCGACCAGAAAGAAGCTACCGCTGCCTAAGGCAAGCGAAACTCTTTCAAAATCATTCGTTTAATTTGATGGCTGCGTAGGCTGTCACCCCAATACAGGATTTAAGTCATGTCCCTGACTAACGAGCAAATCATCGAAGCAATCGGCCAGAAAACCGTTCTGGAAGTTGTTGAGCTGATCAAAGCTATGGAAGAAACCTTCGGCGTTACCGCTGCTGTTGCCGCTGCTGGCCCAGCTGCTGCTGCTGCCGTTGTTGAAGAGCAGACCGAGTTCAACGTTGTTCTGGTTGAAGCTGGCGACAAGAAAGTGAACGTGATCAAGGCCGTTCGCGAACTGACCGGTCTGGGCCTGAAAGAAGCCAAAGAGAAAGTCGATGGCGCTCCTCAGGTTGTAGCTGAAGGCGTTTCGAAAGAAGCCGCTGAAGACGCTAAGAAGAAGCTGGAAGAAGCAGGCGCTAAAGTCGAGCTGAAGTAATCTCGACCTTGCGACGCCAGTCCGAGCGTTGAGCAAAGGGCTGATGGCTGGTGGCTTATGCCACCGGCCTTTTTCCGTTATTGGCGGTCGGTCAGGCCGGCCCCGATAACAAGCTGCAAGACACCCATGTGGGTGGCGCAAACCAAGGGTTTGCACGATTTTCTGGCTGCTCCCGCCGGGAGAAGCCAAACAAGCAGGTGACCAAGCTGGGGAACGCTGATGGCTTACTCATACACTGAGAAAAAACGTATCCGCAAGGACTTTAGCAAGTTGCCGGACGTGATGGATGTGCCTTACCTCCTGGCCATCCAGCTGGATTCGTATCGCGAATTCCTGCAAGCGGGAGCATCCAAGGATCAGTTCCGCGACGTCGGTCTGCATGCGGCCTTCAAATCGGTATTCCCGATCATCAGCTACTCCGGCAATGCTGCCTTGGAGTACGTAGGCTATCGCCTGGGCGAACCCGCCTTCGATGTGAAGGAATGTGTCCTGCGTGGCGTGACCTTCGCGGTCCCACTGCGGGTCAAGGTGCGCCTGATCATCTTCGACAAGGAATCGTCGAACAAAGCGATCAAGGACATCAAAGAGCAAGAAGTCTACATGGGTGAAATCCCCCTGATGACTGAGAACGGTACCTTCGTAATCAACGGTACCGAGCGTGTGATCGTTTCCCAGCTGCACCGCTCGCCGGGTGTATTCTTCGACCACGACCGTGGCAAGACTCACAGCTCGGGCAAGCTGCTGTACTCCGCTCGCATCATTCCATACCGCGGCTCTTGGTTGGACTTCGAGTTCGATCCTAAGGACTGCGTATTCGTGCGTATCGACCGTCGCCGCAAACTGCCGGCTTCGGTCCTGCTGCGCGCGCTGGGCTACAGCACTGAAGAAGTGCTGAACACCTTCTACACCACCAACGTGTTCCATGTTTCCGGCGAGAACCTCAGCCTTGAACTGGTGCCACAGCGTCTGCGTGGTGAAGTCGCGGTCATGGACATCCATGACGAGAATGGCAAGGTCATCGTCGAGCAAGGCCGCCGCATCACTGCGCGCCATATCAATCAGCTCGAAAAAGCCGGTGTCAAACAGCTCGACGTGCCAATGGAATACGTCCTGGGCCGTACGACTGCCAAGGCCATCGTGCACCCTGCAACCGGCGAGATCATTGCCGAGTGCAACACCGAGCTGACGACCGAACTGCTGGTCAAAGTCGCCAAGGCACAGGTTGTCCGTATCGAGACCCTGTACACCAACGACATCGATTGCGGTCCGTTCATCTCCGATACCTTGAAGATAGACACCACCAGCAACCAATTGGAAGCTCTGGTCGAAATCTATCGCATGATGCGTCCAGGTGAGCCGCCGACCAAGGATGCTGCCGAAACCCTGTTCAACAACCTGTTCTTCAGCGCCGAGCGTTACGACCTGTCCGCCGTCGGCCGCATGAAGTTCAACCGTCGTATCGGTCGCACCGAAATCGAAGGTTCGGGCGTGCTGAGCAAGGAAGATATCGTCGAGGTTCTGAAGACTCTCGTCGATATCCGTAACGGCAAAGGCATCGTCGACGACATCGACCACCTGGGTAACCGTCGCGTACGTTGCGTTGGTGAAATGGCCGAGAACCAGTTCCGTGTAGGCCTGGTGCGTGTCGAGCGCGCGGTCAAGGAACGTCTGTCGATGGCTGAAAGCGAAGGCCTGATGCCTCAGGACCTGATCAACGCCAAGCCGGTAGCGGCGGCGGTGAAAGAGTTCTTCGGTTCCAGCCAGCTTTCGCAGTTCATGGACCAGAACAACCCGCTCTCCGAGATCACCCACAAGCGCCGTGTTTCCGCACTCGGCCCTGGCGGTCTGACCCGTGAGCGTGCTGGCTTCGAGGTGCGTGACGTACACCCGACCCACTACGGCCGCGTGTGCCCGATCGAAACCCCTGAAGGTCCGAACATCGGTCTGATCAACTCCCTGGCTGCGTATGCTCGCACCAACCAGTACGGCTTCCTGGAAAGCCCGTACCGTGTGGTGAAGGAAGGCGTTGTCAGCGACGACATCGTATTCCTGTCTGCCATCGAAGAGGCCGATCACGTGATCGCCCAGGCTTCGGCCGCGATGAACGACAAGAAGCAGCTGATCGATGAGCTGGTCGCTGTGCGCCACCTGAACGAATTCACCGTCAAGGCGCCGGAAGACGTCACCCTGATGGACGTTTCGCCCAAGCAGGTAGTTTCGGTCGCTGCGTCGCTGATCCCATTCCTGGAGCACGACGACGCCAACCGTGCACTGATGGGCTCGAACATGCAGCGTCAGGCTGTACCAACCCTGCGTGCCGACAAGCCGCTGGTAGGTACCGGCATGGAGCGCAACGTTGCCCGTGACTCCGGTGTCTGCGTGGTTGCTCGCCGCGGTGGCGTGATCGACTCGGTCGACGCCAGCCGTATCGTGGTCCGTGTAGCGGATGACGAAGTGGAAACCGGCGAGGCAGGTGTAGATATCTACAACCTGACCAAGTACACCCGTTCGAACCAGAACACCTGCATCAACCAGCGTCCGCTGGTGAGCAAGGGTGACATGGTACAGCGCGGCGATATCATGGCCGATGGCCCGTCCACCGACATGGGTGAGCTGGCGCTGGGTCAGAACATGCGCATCGCGTTCATGGCATGGAACGGCTTCAACTTCGAAGACTCCATCTGCCTCTCCGAGCGCGTCGTTCAGGAGGATCGCTTCACCACGATCCACATCCAGGAACTGACCTGTGTGGCCCGTGACACCAAGCTTGGCCCAGAAGAGATCACTGCAGACATCCCGAACGTGGGTGAGGCTGCGCTGAACAAGCTGGACGAAGCCGGTATCGTTTACGTCGGTGCTGAAGTTGGCGCTGGCGATATTCTGGTCGGCAAGGTAACGCCAAAAGGCGAAACCCAGCTCACCCCTGAAGAAAAACTGCTGCGCGCGATCTTTGGCGAAAAAGCCAGCGACGTTAAGGACACTTCCCTGCGCGTACCGACCGGTACCAAGGGTACTGTCATCGACGTTCAGGTCTTCACCCGTGATGGCGTCGAGCGTGACAGCCGTGCGCTGGCCATCGAGAAGATGCAGCTCGACGAGATCCGCAAGGACCTCAACGAGGAATTCCGCATCGTCGAAGGCGCAACCTTCGAGCGTCTGCGCTCTGCGTTGGATGGTCAGGTGGTCGACGGTGGTGCAGGCCTGAAGAAAGGCACTGTCATCACTGATGAAGTCCTCGCCGGTCTGGAGCACGGTCAGTGGTTCAAGCTGCGCATGGCCGAAGATGCACTGAACGAGCAGCTGGAAAAGGCTCAGCAGTACATCGTCGACCGTCGCCGACTGCTGGACGACAAGTTCGAAGACAAGAAGCGCAAGCTGCAACAGGGCGATGACCTGGCACCAGGCGTTCTGAAGATCGTCAAGGTCTACCTGGCAATCCGCCGTCGCATCCAGCCGGGTGACAAGATGGCCGGTCGTCACGGTAACAAAGGTGTTGTCTCGGTGATCATGCCGGTCGAAGACATGCCGCATGACGCCAACGGCACGCCGGTCGATGTCGTACTGAACCCGCTGGGTGTACCTTCGCGTATGAACGTGGGTCAGATTCTGGAAACCCACCTGGGCCTCGCGGCCAAGGGTCTGGGTGAAAAGATCGATCGCATGATCGAGGAGCAGCGCAAAGCCGCAGAGCTGCGCGTGTTCCTGACCGAGGTCTACAACGAGATCGGTGGTCGTCAGGAAAGCCTCGACGAGTTCAGCGATGAAGAAATTCTCGCCCTGGCTCATAACCTGAAGAAAGGCGTGCCAATGGCAACGCCCGTGTTCGACGGTGCGAAAGAGAGCGAGATCAAGGCCATGCTGAAGCTGGCCGACCTGCCTGAGAGCGGCCAGATGGTGCTGTTCGATGGCCGTACCGGCAACAAGTTCGAGCGTCCTGTGACCGTTGGTTACATGTACATGCTGAAGCTGAACCACTTGGTGGACGACAAGATGCACGCGCGTTCCACTGGTTCTTACAGCCTGGTTACCCAGCAGCCGCTGGGTGGTAAGGCACAGTTCGGTGGTCAGCGTTTCGGGGAGATGGAAGTGTGGGCGCTGGAAGCATACGGCGCGGCATACACCCTGCAAGAAATGCTCACAGTGAAGTCGGACGACGTGAACGGCCGTACCAAGATGTACAAGAACATCGTGGATGGCGATCACCGTATGGAGCCGGGCATGCCCGAGTCCTTCAACGTGTTGATCAAAGAGATCCGTTCGCTCGGTATCGATATCGATCTGGAAACCGAATAACACGTGACGTGAAGGGGAGTGGGGCAGGCAGTGCCCGCTCCCTGCTCCGCCAGGAGGAAAGGCCTTGAAAGACCTACTGAATTTGCTGAAAAACCAGGGTCAAGTCGAAGAGTTCGACGCCATCCGCATCGGTCTGGCGTCACCAGAGATGATCCGTTCGTGGTCGTTCGGTGAAGTTAAGAAGCCGGAAACCATCAACTACCGTACGTTCAAACCAGAACGTGACGGCCTGTTCTGCGCCAAGATCTTTGGCCCAGTCAAGGACTACGAGTGCCTGTGCGGTAAGTACAAGCGGCTCAAGCATCGCGGCGTTATCTGCGAGAAGTGCGGCGTTGAAGTTGCCCTCGCCAAGGTCCGTCGTGAGCGCATGGCTCACATCGAGCTGGCTTCGCCGGTCGCACACATCTGGTTCCTGAAGTCGCTGCCGTCCCGTATCGGCTTGCTGATGGACATGACCCTGCGTGATATCGAGCGCGTGCTCTACTTCGAGAGCTATGTCGTAATCGACCCAGGCATGACTACGCTTGAAAAAGGCCAGTTGCTCAACGACGAGCAGTACTTCGAAGCGCTGGAAGAGTTCGGTGACGATTTCGACGCCCGCATGGGTGCCGAGGCTGTCCGCGAGCTGCTGCACGCTATCGACCTGGAGCACGAGATCGGCCGCCTGCGTGAAGAGATTCCGCAGACCAACTCGGAAACCAAGATCAAGAAGCTGTCCAAGCGCCTGAAGCTCATGGAAGCCTTCCAGGGCTCCGGCAACCTGCCTGAGTGGATGGTCCTGACCGTCCTGCCAGTGCTGCCGCCGGACCTGCGCCCGCTGGTACCGTTGGATGGCGGCCGCTTCGCGACCTCCGACCTGAACGACCTGTACCGTCGGGTGATCAACCGTAACAACCGTCTCAAGCGCCTGCTGGATCTGTCGGCGCCGGACATCATCGTGCGCAACGAAAAGCGCATGCTGCAGGAAGCGGTCGACGCCCTGCTGGACAACGGCCGTCGTGGTCGCGCCATCACTGGTTCGAACAAGCGTCCGCTGAAGTCCCTGGCCGACATGATCAAAGGTAAGCAAGGTCGCTTCCGTCAGAACTTGCTCGGTAAGCGTGTGGACTACTCCGGCCGTTCGGTAATTACCGTAGGCCCGACCCTGCGTCTGCACCAGTGCGGTCTGCCGAAGAAGATGGCCCTCGAGCTGTTCAAGCCGTTCATTTTCGGCAAGCTGGAAATGCGTGGTCTGGCGACCACCATCAAGGCTGCCAAAAAGATGGTCGAGCGCGAACTGCCAGAGGTGTGGGACGTTCTCGCCGAAGTGATTCGCGAACACCCCGTGCTGCTCAACCGTGCACCGACCCTGCACCGTCTGGGTATCCAGGCCTTTGAGCCGGTACTGATCGAAGGTAAGGCCATCCAGCTGCACCCGCTGGTCTGCGCCGCGTACAACGCCGACTTCGACGGTGACCAGATGGCCGTTCACGTGCCGCTGACGCTGGAAGCCCAGCTCGAAGCGCGTGCACTGATGATGTCGACCAACAACATCCTGTCGCCAGCCAACGGTGAGCCAATCATCGTTCCGTCGCAGGACGTCGTGTTGGGTCTGTATTACATGACCCGTGAGGCCATCAACGCCAAGGGCGAGGGTCGTGTGTTTGCCGACCTGCAGGAAGTCGACCGCGTATTCCGCGCCGGCGAAGCTGCCCTGCACGCGAAAATCAAGGTTCGTATCAACGAGACCGTGAAAGAACGTGATGGCAGCGTCACCAAGAACACCCGTATCGTCGACACCACTGTTGGCCGTGCGCTGCTGTTCCAGGTTGTACCTGCTGGCCTGCCTTACGATGTCGTCAACCAGCCAATGAAGAAAAAGGCGATCTCCAAGCTGATCAACCAGTGCTACCGCGTGGTTGGTCTGAAAGAGACCGTCATCTTCGCTGACCAGCTGATGTATACCGGTTTCGCCTACTCGACCATTTCCGGTGTTTCCATCGGTGTGAACGACTTCGTCATCCCGGATGAGAAGGCCCGCATCATCGGTACTGCTACCGATGAAGTGAAGGAAATCGAAAGTCAGTACGCCTCCGGCCTGGTAACCCAGGGCGAGAAGTACAACAAGGTCATCGACTTGTGGTCCAAGGCGAACGACGAAGTGTCCAAGGCGATGATGGCCAACCTCTCGAAAGAGAAGGTCATTGATCGCGAGGGCAATGAAGTCGACCAGGAATCGTTCAACTCGATGTACATGATGGCTGACTCGGGTGCGCGTGGTTCTGCAGCCCAGATCCGTCAGCTGGCCGGTATGCGTGGCCTGATGGCCAAGCCGGATGGCTCCATCATCGAGACGCCTATCACCGCGAACTTCCGTGAAGGTCTGAGCGTACTTCAGTACTTCATCTCGACTCACGGTGCTCGTAAGGGTCTGGCGGATACCGCACTGAAGACTGCTAACTCCGGTTACCTGACGCGTCGTCTGGTAGACGTGGCGCAGGACCTGGTGGTGACCGAGATCGACTGCGGTACCGACCAAGGTCTGGTCATGACCCCGCACATCGAAGGCGGCGACGTTGTCGAGCCGCTGGGTGAGCGTGTTCTGGGCCGTGTAATCGCCCGTGACGTGTTCAAGCCAGGCACCGAGGACGTCATCGTTCCTGCCGGTACGCTGGTAGACGAGAAGTGGGTCGAGTTCATCGAGCTGAACAGCATCGACGAAGTGGTCGTGCGTTCGCCGATCAGCTGCGAAACCCGCTTCGGTATCTGCGCCAAGTGTTACGGCCGTGACCTGGCGCGCGGTCATCAGGTGAACATCGGTGAAGCGGTCGGCGTCATTGCCGCCCAGTCCATCGGTGAGCCTGGTACCCAGCTGACCATGCGTACGTTCCACATCGGTGGTGCTGCAAGCCGGACCTCGGCTGCTGACAGCGTTCAGGTGAAGAATGGCGGTATGGTACGTCTGCATAACCTGAAGCAGGTTGAGCGCGCAGACGGTAACCTGGTTGCCGTATCGCGTTCGGGCGAGTTGGCCATTGCCGACGAATTCGGTCGTGAGCGTGAGCGTTACAAGCTGCCGTACGGCGCTGTGATTTCGGTCAAGGAAGGTGACAAGGTCGAAGCTGGCGCCATCGTCGCCAAGTGGGACCCGCACACCCACCCGATCGTGACCGAGCTCAAAGGTACCGTGACCTTCGTGGGCATGGAAGAAAACATCACCATCAAGCGTCAGACCGATGAGCTCACCGGCCTGACCAACATTGAAGTGCTGGACGTCAAGGATCGCCCTGCCGCAGGCAAGGAAATCCGTCCGGCCATCAAGATGGTGGATGCCTCTGGCAAGGACCTGTACCTGCCGGGTACCGATGTACCTGCCCAGTACTTCCTGCCGGCCAATGCCCTGGTTGGCGTAGCCGACGGTGCCCAGATCGGTGTCGGTGACGTTATTGCGCGTATCCCGCAAGAAACGTCCAAGACCCGTGACATCACCGGTGGTCTGCCACGTGTTGCCGACTTGTTCGAAGCGCGTCGTCCGAAGGAAGCGTCGATTCTGGCTGAAGTCAGCGGTACCATTGCCTTCGGTAAAGAGACCAAGGGCAAGCGTCGCCTGGTGATCACGCCGACCGACGGTAGCGATCCGTACGAAGAGCTGATTCCGAAGTGGCGTCACCTGAACGTCTTCGAGGGTGAGCAGGTAAACCGCGGCGAAGTTATCTCCGACGGCCCGAGCGATCCGCACGACATCCTGCGTCTATTGGGTGTCAGCGCACTCGCCAAGTACATCGTCAACGAGATTCAGGACGTTTACCGTCTGCAAGGCGTTAAGATCAACGACAAGCACATCGAGACCATCCTGCGCCAGATGCTGCGCAAGGTCGAGATTTCCGAGTCGGGCGATTCCAGCTTCATCAAGGGCGACCAGATGGAACTGACTCAGGTACTGGTAGAGAACGAGCGTCTCGCCGGCGAGGACAAGTTCATCTCCAAGTTCACCCGTGTGCTGCTGGGTATCACCAAGGCGTCGCTGTCGACCGAGTCGTTTATTTCCGCGGCTTCCTTCCAGGAAACTACACGCGTATTGACCGAAGCGGCCGTAACTGGCAAGCGCGACTACCTGCGTGGTCTGAAAGAAAACGTGGTCGTGGGTCGTTTGATCCCGGCCGGTACCGGTCTGGCTTACCACAGCGAGCGCAAGCGTCGCCGTGATGCAGACAAGCCGCTGCGTGTGAGCGCCAGTGAGGTGGAAGCCGCACTGACCGAAGCACTGAACTCCAGCGGTAACTGAGTACAGGGCAGGGCCCCGGTTGACCCCGAACGGTCGTCGGCGACATGAAATGTTGCCGATGATCGGGCGGGGAGGGCCGGGGCCTTGTCTTGACTGGGTGCAAGATCCTCTTTAGACTTTTGTACCCTTAAATTTGGTGAGGCTCCGTCTCGCCAATTTTTGGCTTTCTTGCAAGACAATAGAGTCGCAAGACAATCAGTGGAGCTAGTAGATGGCAACTATCAACCAGCTGGTACGTCAGCCGCGTAAGCGTTCGGTCGAGAAGTCCGACGTTCCTGCGCTGCAGAACTGCCCGCAACGTCGTGGCGTGTGCACCCGCGTGTACACCACTACGCCGAAAAAACCTAACTCGGCACTGCGTAAAGTATGCCGTGTGCGTCTGACCAACGGTTTCGAGGTTTCCTCGTACATCGGTGGTGAAGGCCACAACCTGCAAGAGCACAGCGTCGTCCTGATCCGTGGCGGCCGTGTAAAAGACTTGCCAGGTGTTCGTTACCACACCGTTCGCGGCTCTCTGGATACTTCGGGCGTTAAAGGCCGTAACCAGGGTCGTTCGAAGTACGGTACCAAGCGTCCGAAGTAATCGGCCGTTTGCAGACATCCATTTTTTTGAGTCGATAAGAGTAAGGTCGGGCGGGGGTCGTAGACCCAGGTCCCGGGCTAACCTGAAGACCGTTTGAGGGCTTATCATGCCAAGACGTCGTGTAGCAGCAAAACGTGAGATCCTTGACGATCCTAAGTACGGATCGCAGATTCTCGCCAAGTTCATGAACCACGTGATGGAAAGCGGCAAAAAGGCCGTAGCCGAGCGCATCGTTTATGGTGCCCTGGATACCGTCAAAGTACGCAAGAACAGCGACCCCCTGGAAATCTTCGAGAAAGCTCTCGACGCCATCGCTCCGCTGGTCGAAGTAAAGTCCCGTCGTGTCGGCGGTGCCACTTACCAGGTCCCGGTTGAAGTTCGTCCATCCCGTCGTAACGCTCTGGCCATGCGCTGGCTCGTAGACTACGCCCGCAAGCGCGGCGAGAAGTCGATGGCTCTGCGCCTGGCTGGCGAGCTGCTGGATGCTGCCGAAGGCAAGGGTGCTGCAGTCAAGAAGCGTGAAGACGTGCACCGTATGGCTGAAGCCAACAAAGCGTTCTCGCACTACCGCTTCTAATTCAAGCATCAATTACTTTGCGAGGGCTTTATGGCTCGTACTACAGCAATTAACCGCTACCGTAACATTGGTATCTGTGCCCACGTTGACGCGGGCAAGACCACCACTACCGAGCGGATCCTGTTCTACACAGGTCTGAGCCACAAGATGGGCGAGGTGCATGATGGCGCCGCGACCACCGACTGGATGGTGCAGGAGCAGGAGCGCGGTATCACCATTACCTCCGCTGCCGTTACCACCTTCTGGAAAGGTTCCGTTGGTCAGTACGACAACTACCGCGTAAACGTCATCGATACCCCCGGCCACGTTGACTTCACCATTGAAGTAGAACGTTCGCTGCGCGTACTCGACGGCGCGGTCGTTGTGTTCTGCGGCACCTCCGGTGTCGAGCCTCAGTCCGAAACCGTATGGCGTCAGGCCAACAAGTACGGTGTTCCACGTGTTGTTTACGTGAACAAGATGGACCGTGCCGGTGCCAACTTCCTGCGTGTCGTAGGTCAGATCAAGAACCGTCTGGGCCACACCCCGGTTCCGGTTCAGCTGGCCATCGGTTCGGAAGATAACTTCCAGGGTCAGGTCGACCTGATCAAGATGAAGGCTATCTACTGGAACGACGACGACAAGGGCACCACCTACCGCGAGGAAGAAATTCCTGCGGACATGCTTGAGCTGGCTCAAGAGTGGCGCAACAACATGGTTGAAGCTGCTGCTGAAGCCAACGAAGAGTTGATGAACAAGTACCTGGAAGGCGGTGAGCTCACCGTTGACGAGATCAAGGCAGGCCTGCGCGCGCGCACCCTGGCCAGCGAGATCGTTCCAGCTGTTTGCGGTTCGTCGTTCAAGAACAAGGGTGTTCCCCTGGTTCTCGACGCCGTCATCGACTACCTGCCTGCTCCTACCGAGATTCCTGCCATCCAGGGTATCAACCCGGACGACAAGGATCTGGACAAGGAAGACCCGGCTGTTCGTAAAGACGAGCGTCACGCTGACGACAACGAACCCTTCTCGGCCCTGGCGTTCAAGATCGCGACCGACCCGTTCGTAGGTACTCTGACCTTCGTTCGTGTCTACTCGGGTGTTCTGAGCTCCGGCGACTCCGTGATCAACTCGGTCAAAGGCAAGAAAGAGCGCGTTGGTCGTATGGTGCAGATGCACGCCAACCAGCGTGAAGAGATCAAGGAAGTGCGCGCTGGTGACATCGCCGCCCTGATCGGTATGAAAGACGTGACCACCGGTGAAACCCTGTGCAACGCCGATCATCCAATCATCCTTGAGCGTATGGACTTCCCTGAGCCGGTAATCTCCCTGTCCGTCGAGCCGAAAACCAAGGCCGACCAGGAGAAGATGGGTATCGCACTGGGCAAGCTGGCCCAGGAAGACCCGTCGTTCCGCGTCAAGACCGACGAAGAAACCGGCCAGACCATCATCTCCGGTATGGGTGAGCTGCACCTGGACATCCTCGTTGACCGCATGAAGCGCGAATTCAACGTCGAAGCCAACATCGGTAAGCCTCAGGTTTCGTACCGCGAGAAGATCACCAAGTCCAACGTCGAGATCGAAGGCAAGTTCGTTCGTCAGTCGGGTGGTCGTGGTCAGTTCGGTCACTGCTGGATCCGTTTCTCGGAGCCGGAAGTGGACGAAAAAGGCAATATCACCGAAGGTCTGGTGTTTACCAACGAAGTCGTTGGTGGTGTGATTCCGAAGGAGTTCATCGCCCCGATCCAGAAGGGTATCGAAGAGCAGATGAAGAACGGCGTTGTTGCCGGCTATCCTCTGATCGGCCTGAAGGCCACGGTATTCGACGGTTCGTACCACGACGTCGACTCCAACGAAATGGCGTTCAAGATCGCTGCATCGATGGCAACCAAGCAGCTGGCCCAGAAGGGTGGCGGCGTGGTTCTCGAGCCGATCATGAAGGTCGAAGTTGTAACCCCGGAAGACTACCTGGGTGACGTGATGGGTGACCTGAACCGTCGTCGTGGTCTGGTACAGGGTATGGATGAGTCGGTCTCTGGCCGCGTCGTCCGCGCTGAAGTTCCGCTCGGGGAAATGTTCGGTTACGCGACCGACGTTCGTTCCATGTCTCAGGGTCGCGCAAGCTACTCCATGGAATTCTCCAAGTACGCTGAAGCTCCGTCGAACATCGTCGAAGCTCTCATTAAAAAACAAGGCTGATTCAGCCCCTTTAGGCTAGGAGTTCACTGTCGTGGCTAAAGAAAAATTTGATCGTACCCTTCCCCACGTTAACGTCGGCACTATCGGCCACGTTGACCACGGTAAGACCACTCTGACCGCAGCTCTGACTCGCGTCTGCTCCGAAGTATTCGGTTCGGCAGTCGTTGAGTTCGACAAGATCGACTCGGCTCCGGAAGAAAAAGCGCGCGGTATCACCATCAACACCGCTCACGTTGAGTACAACTCGACCATTCGTCACTACGCTCACGTTGACTGCCCAGGTCACGCTGACTACGTGAAGAACATGATCACCGGTGCTGCCCAGATGGACGGCGCGATCCTGGTTTGCTCGGCCGCCGATGGTCCGATGCCACAAACCCGTGAGCACATCCTGCTGTCCCGTCAGGTAGGCGTTCCGTACATCGTGGTCTTCCTGAACAAGGCTGACCTGGTAGACGACGCTGAGCTGCTGGAACTGGTCGAGATGGAAGTTCGCGACCTGCTGTCCACCTACGACTTCCCAGGCGACGACACTCCGATCATCATCGGTTCCGCTCGTATGGCCCTGGAAGGCAAAGACGACAACGAAATGGGTACTACCGCTGTCAAGAAGCTGGTAGAAACTCTGGATGCCTACATCCCTGAGCCAGTTCGTGCCGTTGATCAGCCGTTCCTGATGCCGATCGAAGACGTATTCTCGATCTCGGGTCGTGGTACCGTTGTGACCGGTCGTATCGAGCGTGGTATCGTTCGCGTTCAAGATCCACTGGAAATCGTTGGTCTGCGTGACACCACCACCACCACCTGCACCGGTGTTGAGATGTTCCGCAAGCTGCTGGACGAAGGCCGTGCTGGCGAGAACTGCGGCGTTCTGCTGCGTGGTACCAAGCGTGACGACGTTGAGCGTGGCCAGGTTCTGGTCAAGCCAGGTTCGGTCAAGCCGCACACCAAGTTCACCGCAGAAGTCTACGTTCTGTCGAAAGAAGAAGGCGGTCGTCACACTCCGTTCTTCAAAGGCTACCGTCCTCAGTTCTACTTCCGTACCACTGACGTGACCGGTAACTGCGAACTGCCGGAAGGCGTTGAAATGGTAATGCCAGGTGACAACATTCAGATGACTGTTACCCTGATCAAGACCATCGCAATGGAAGACGGTCTGCGCTTCGCTATCCGTGAAGGCGGTCGTACCGTCGGCGCCGGCGTCGTAGCCAAAATCATCGAGTAATCACTCGACCGATTGAAAAAGGCCCCCGCTCAGCGGGGGCTTTTTTTATTGGGTTGACACTAATTGGGGGCGTCTATAGAATCACGCCTCCTTTTAGCGGGCGTAGTGCGCCCGTTGGGAACAGCCTGGAGTCTGAAATCCAATGCAAAATCAGCAAATCCGTATCAGGTTGAAGGCTTTCGACCATCGCCTGATCGACCAATCCACCCAGGAAATCGTGGAAACCGCGAAACGTACTGGTGCACAAGTGCGTGGTCCAATTCCACTGCCTACCCGCAAAGAGCGTTTCACCGTTCTGGTCTCCCCGCACGTCAACAAAGACGCGCGTGATCAGTACGAGATTCGCACTCATAAGCGTGTTCTGGACATCGTCCAGCCAACGGATAAAACCGTTGATGCGCTGATGAAGCTTGATCTGGCGGCAGGTGTGGAAGTACAGATCAGCCTCGGCTAAGACTTCGGTCTGGTCGTGTAACGCTCTGAAATGGGCGGCCATAGCGGGTGAAAGCCCCGTACACTCATGAGGTTTACAACATGACTATTGGTGTAATCGGTCGCAAGTGCGGTATGACCCGCATTTTCACCGAAGAAGGTGTCTCCATTCCGGTCACGGTCATTGAGATCGAGCCGAATCGCGTCACCCAGTTCAAAACTGAAGAAACCGATGGCTACCGTGCAGTGCAAGTCACTGTCGGCGAGCGTCGTGCTTCGCGTGTGACTGCCGCTCAGGCAGGCCACTTCGCCAAGGCCAACGTTGCCGCTGGTCGCGGTGTTTGGGAGTTCCGTCTTGAAGAAGGCGATTTCCAGGCTGGCGATCTGATCAAAGCTGAACTCTTCACTGCAGGCCAGCTGGTAGACGTTACTGGTCAGTCCAAAGGTAAAGGCTTCGCCGGTACCATCAAGCGCTGGAACTTCCGTGGCCAGGACAACACCCACGGTAACTCCGTGTCGCACCGTGTCCCAGGTTCCATCGGCCAGTGCCAGACTCCTGGTCGTGTGTTCAAGGGCAAGAAGATGTCCGGTCACATGGGCGCCGAGCGCGTGACTGTTCAGTCCCTGGAAGTTGTTCGCGTAGACGCTGAGCGCAACCTGCTGCTGGTCAAGGGTGCCGTTCCAGGCGCTACTGGCGGCGACGTGGTTGTACGTCCAGCTGTCAAGGCTCGCGGTTAAGGGGAAACTGACATGCAACTTAATGTAAATGACGCTCAGGCGATCGAAGTTTCCGAACTGACTTTCGGTGGCGAATTCAACGAGACGCTGGTACACCAAGCAGTCGTGGCCTACATGGCCGGCGGCCGTCAGGGCACGAAGCAGCAAAAGACCCGTTCCGACGTGGCTGGTGGCGGTAAGCGCCCATGGCGTCAGAAGGGTACTGGCCGTGCTCGTGCTGGTACCACTCGTGGTCCGATCTGGCGTGGCGGTGGTGTAACCTTCGCAGCTCGCCCTCAAGATCACTCGCAGAAGCTCAACAAGAAGATGTACCGCGCAGCTCTGCGCTCCATCCTCGCTGAGCTGGTGCGTAGCGACCGTCTGGTCGTGGTTCAGGACTTCGCTGTTGAAGCGCCGAAAACCAAAGATCTGCTGAACAAGCTGAACGGCATGGGTCTGAGCGATGTGTTGATCGTTTCCGACGCTGTTGATCAGAACCTGTACCTGGCTGCTCGTAACCTGCCGCACGTCGACGTTCGTGACGTACAAGGTTCCGACCCGGTCAGTCTGATCGCATACGAGAAAGTGTTGATCACTGTCTCGGCCGTGAAGAAATTCGAGGAGCTGCTGGGATGAACCAGGAACGCGTATTCAAAGTCCTCCTTGGCCCGCACGTTTCCGAGAAGGCTACCGTTCTGGCTGAGAAAAAAGGCCAGTTCGTATTCAAGGTTGCTACTGACGCAACCAAGCTGGAAATCAAGAAAGCTGTCGAAGGCCTGTTCAACGTAAAAGTTGAAAACGTGTCGACCGTTAACGTTCTGGGTAAAACCAAGCGTACCGCACGTGGTCTGGGCAAGCGTAATGACTGGAAGAAGGCGATCGTCTCCCTTCAGCCAGGCCAAGATCTCGATTTCAGCAGCAGTGCTGAGTAAGGAAGGGGTGCATCATGGCAATCGTTAAATGCAAACCGACTTCCCCTGGCCGCCGTTTCGTGGTCAAGGTGGTCAACAAGGAGCTGCATAAAGGCGCTCCTCACGCACCGCTGCTCGAGAAAAAATCGAAGTCTGGTGGTCGTAACAACAATGGCCGCATCACTACGCGTCACGTAGGTGGTGGTCATAAGCAGCATTACCGTCTGGTCGACTTCCGTCGCAACGACAAAGATGGCATCCCAGCCACTGTCGAGCGTATCGAATACGATCCAAACCGTACTGCTCACATCGCCCTGCTGTGCTACGCAGACGGTGAGCGTCGCTACATTATCGCCCCTAAAGGCGTGAGCGCTGGCGACCAGCTGATCGCAGGTGCCCTGGCCCCAATCAAGGCCGGTAACTCCCTGCAGCTGCGCAACATTCCAGTAGGTAGCACCATTCACGGCATCGAACTGAAGCCGGGTAAAGGTGCACAGATCGCTCGTTCCGCTGGTGCTTCGGCTCAGCTGATCGCTCGCGAAGGTGTCTACGTGACCCTGCGTCTGCGCTCTGGTGAAATGCGTAAAGTCCTGGCTGAGTGCCGTGCGACCCTGGGTGAAGTCTCGAACTCCGAGCACAGCCTGCGTTCGCTGGGTAAAGCTGGTGCCAAACGCTGGCGCGGCGTTCGCCCAACCGTTCGTGGTGTTGCCATGAACCCGGTTGACCACCCGCATGGTGGTGGTGAAGGTCGTACCTCCGGTGGTCGTCATCCGGTATCGCCATGGGGCTTCCCAACCAAGGGTGCTAAAACCCGTGGTAATAAGCGTACCGACAACATGATCGTCCGTCGTCGCAAGTAACTAGAGGGATACGACAGTGCCACGTTCTCTGAAAAAAGGTCCTTTTATCGATCTTCACCTCTTGAAGAAGGTCGAAGTGGCGGTGGAGAAGAACGATCGCAAACCAGTTAAAACCTGGTCGCGTCGCTCGATGATCCTGCCACAAATGGTCGGTCTGACCATCGCGGTTCACAACGGTCGCCAGCATGTCCCAGTTCTCGTGAACGAAGACATGGTCGGCCACAAACTGGGCGAGTTCGCCGGTACCCGCACCTATCGCGGGCACGTGGCTGACAAGAAAGCCAAGCGTTAAGGGGTAAGGAAATGGAAGTAGCCGCTAAGTTGTCGGGCGCTCGAATCTCCGCCCAGAAAGCCCGCTTGGTCGCCGACCAGATCCGCGGGAAGAAGGTGGGCGAAGCGCTCAACCTGTTGGCCTTCAGCAGCAAAAAAGCCGCTGAAATCATGAAGAAAGTCCTCGAGTCGGCCGTAGCCAACGCCGAACACAACGAAGGCGCAGACGTTGATGACCTGAAGGTCTCTACCGTCTTCGTCAACGAAGGGCGTTCGCTGAAGCGCATCATGCCACGTGCCAAAGGCCGTGCTGATCGCATCGTCAAGCGGTCTTGCCATATCACTGTCAAGGTTGCGGACAAGTAACGGAGTCGATCAGATGGGTCAGAAAGTACATCCCACTGGCATTCGCCTGGGAATCGTCAAGGAGCACACCTCCGTCTGGTACGCAGACGGTGCTACTTACGCAGATTACCTGTTGAAGGATCTGAAAACGCGTGAGTACCTCCAAGACAAACTAAAAAGCGCGTCCGTAAGCCGTATCGATATTCATCGTCCGGCTCAAACTGCACGCATCACCATCCACACCGCTCGTCCAGGTATCGTTATCGGGAAGAAGGGTGAGGATGTCGAGAAGCTGCGCCAGGACCTGACCAAGCAGATGGGTGTGCCTGTGCACATCAACATCGAAGAGATCCGCAAGCCGGAACTCGACGCTATGCTGGTTGCGCAAAGCGTAGCTCAGCAGCTGGAACGCCGCGTTATGTTCCGTCGCGCCATGAAGCGCGCCGTACAGAACGCCATGCGTATTGGTGCCAAGGGCATCAAGATCCAGGTGAGCGGTCGTCTCGGCGGCGCTGAGATTGCTCGTACCGAGTGGTATCGCGAAGGTCGTGTGCCTCTGCACACCCTGCGTGCCGATATCGACTACAACACCTACGAAGCTCACACCACTTACGGTGTGATCGGTGTGAAGGTTTGGATTTTCAAAGGCGAAGTTATTGGTGGTCGCCAAGAAGAACTGAAACCACAAGCACCAGCGCCTCGTAAAAAAGCTGCTAAGTAAGGGGTACGCCAAATGTTGCAACCTAAGCGTACAAAATTCCGCAAGCAGATGACTGGCCACAACCGTGGTCTGGCACTGCGCGGTAGCAAAGTCAGCTTCGGCGAGTTCGCCCTGAAAGCTGTTGCTCGCGGTCGCCTCACCGCTCGCCAGATCGAGTCCGCACGTCGTGCGCTGACCCGTCACGTAAAACGTGGCGGCAAGATCTGGATCCGTGTATTCCCGGACAAGCCGATCTCCAAGAAACCTCTCGAGGTTCGTATGGGTAAAGGTAAGGGTTCCGTTGAGTACTGGGTTGCCCAGATCCAGCCAGGCAAAGTCCTGTACGAGATCGAGGGTGTTTCTGAAGAGCTGGCGCGCGAAGCTTTCGCTCTGGCCGCTGCGAAGCTGCCTCTCGCCACCTCCTTTGTTAAGCGGACGGTGATGTGATGAAAGCGAATGAACTTCGTGAAAAATCCGCACAGCAACTGAACGAGCAACTGCTCGGCTTGCTGCGCGACCAGTTCAATCTGCGTATGCAGAAAGCAACTGGCCAGTTGGGGCAGTCGCACCTGCTCTCGCAAGTCAAGCGTGACATCGCTCGCGTGAAGACTGTGCTCAACCAGCAGGCAGGTAAGTGATCATGGCTGAAGCTGAAAAAACCGTCCGTACGCTGACTGGCCGTGTCGTCAGCGACAAAATGGACAAGACCATCACCGTTCTGATCGAGCGTCGCGTAAAGCACCCGATCTACGGTAAATACGTTAAGCGTTCGACTAAGCTGCACGCGCACGACGAAACCAATCAGTGCAAGATCGGCGACAAGGTTTCCATTACCGAAACCCGTCCGCTGGCCAAGACCAAGTCCTGGGCACTGGTTGAAGTCCTCGAACGCGCTGTTGAAGTCTAAGGGCTAGGGGTCGGAGAAATTTTATGATTCAGACTCAATCCATGCTCGATGTGGCCGATAACAGCGGCGCTCGTCGCGTCATGTGCATCAAGGTGCTCGGCGGTTCTCACCGCCGCTACGCCGGCATCGGTGACATCATCAAAGTTACCGTCAAGGAAGCGATTCCACGCGGTAAGGTCAAAAAAGGCCAAGTGATGACTGCTGTTGTCGTGCGCACCCGTCACGGTGTTCGTCGCGCTGACGGTTCCATCATTCGTTTCGACGGCAACGCTGCTGTTCTGCTGAACAACAAGCAAGAGCCGATCGGCACTCGCATCTTCGGGCCAGTGACCCGTGAACTTCGTACTGAGAAGTTCATGAAGATCGTCTCGCTCGCCCCTGAAGTGCTGTAAGGAGATCCGACATGCAAAAGATTCGTCGTGACGACGAGATCATCGTGATCGCCGGCAAAGACAAAGGTAAGCGCGGTAAGGTGCTGAAGGTTCTCGCTGACGACCGTCTGGTCATCGGTGGTGTGAACCTGGTCAAGCGTCATACCAAGCCTAACCCGATGGCGGGCGTTCAGGGCGGTATCGTCGAAAAAGAAGCGCCTCTGCACGCTTCCAACGTTGCCATCTTCAACGGTGAAACCAACAAGGCTGACCGCGTTGGTTTCAAAGTAGAAGACGGTAAGAAAATTCGTGTCTTCAAGTCGACCCAAAAAGCGGTTGATGCTTGAACACTGCTAGGTAGAAGACCATGGCACGACTGAAAGAGATTTACCGGAACGAGATCGCTCCTAAGCTTAAGGATGAACTTAAGCTGTCGAACGTGATGGAAGTTCCGCGCGTTACCAAAATCACCCTGAACATGGGTCTGGGCGAAGCGATCGGCGACAAGAAAGTCATCGAGCACGCTGTTGCCGACCTGGAAAAGATCACCGGTCAAAAGCCGGTCGTGACTTTCGCTCGCAAATCCATCGCTGGCTTCAAAGTCCGTGAAGGCTGGCCGATCGGCGTCAAGGTGACCCTGCGTAGCGACAAGATGTACGAATTCCTGGACCGCCTGCTGGCGATCTCCCTGCCTCGGGTTCGCGACTTCCGCGGCCTGAATGCCAAGTCCTTCGACGGTCGTGGCAACTACAGCATGGGCGTGAAAGAGCAGATCATCTTCCCGGAAATCGACTACGACAAGATCGATGCTCTGCGCGGTTTGGACATTACCCTGACCACCACTGCTCGTTCGGACGACGAAGGCCGCGCTCTGCTGCGTGCTTTCAAGTTCCCGTTCCGTAACTGATTGGAGTAGGAAAATGGCCAAGAAGAGCATGAAAAACCGTGAGCTGAAGCGTCAGCAAACGGTAGCTAAGTACGCTAAAAAGCGCGCTGAGCTGAAAGCGACCATCGTCAATCTGAACGCCTCTCCTGAAGAGCGTTTCGCTGCCGTTGTCGCTCTGCAGAAGCAGCCGCGCGATGCTAGCGCTGCTCGCCTGCGCAACCGTTGCCGCCTGACCGGTCGTCCTCACGGTGTATACCGTAAGTTCGGCCTGGGCCGTAACATGCTGCGCCAAGCGGCAATGCGTGGCGACGTACCAGGTCTGGTCAAGGCCTCCTGGTAATCGCTGCAGGTTGAGTCATCGGCGTACGTGGTTAATCTTCCGACCGCCGGTGACTCTTCCCTCGAACAAGCCCCTACATGGGGCTTGTTTCGTTTCTGGCTTGTGTCTAGAATGACCGGCTCACCTGAGCCTGGGCTTCGTGCTCTGCCTGTTTAGGTGGTTGTGATAGCCGCAAGGCTAATAATTCTTGTATCAGGAGCATCTAGCCCATGAGTATGCAGGACCCGTTAGCGGACATGCTAACTCGCATCCGTAATGCCCAGATGGCTGAAAAGTCCGTCGTAAGCATGCCTTCCTCCACCCTGAAGGTCGCGGTTGCCAAAGTTCTGAAAGATGAAGGTTACATCGCTGGTTACCAGGTAACCGGTGAGGCCAAGCCTTCCCTGTCGATCGAACTGAAGTACTTCGAAGGCCGTCCGGTCATCGAGGAACTGAAGCGCTCCAGCCGTCCAGGCCTGCGCCAGTACAAGTCCGTCACAGATCTGCCGAAAGTACGTGGCGGCCTGGGCGTGTCTATCGTCTCCACCAACAAAGGTGTGATGACTGACCGCGCTGCGCGCGCTGCCGGTGTCGGCGGCGAAGTTCTGTGCACAGTGTTCTAAGGGGAGATAGGCATGTCTCGCGTCGCTAAGAACCCCGTTAAGCTGCCAGCAGGCGTCGAAGTAAAATTCGCCGGCCAGCAGCTTTCGGTGAAGGGTGCCAAGGGCACTCTCGAACTGAACGTTCACTCGTCTGTTGAAGTTACCGAAGAGTCCGGCGAACTGCGCTTCGTCGCTCGCAACGGTGATCAGCAAGCTCGCGCCATGGCCGGTACTACCCGCGCTCTGGTGAACAACATGGTCCAAGGCGTAAGCCAAGGCTTCGAGCGCAAGCTCCAGCTGGTCGGTGTTGGTTACAAGGCACAGGCAAAAGGCACCGTCCTGAACCTGGCTCTGGGCTTCTCGCATCCAGTGGACTACGAACTGCCAGCCGGTATCACCGCAGAAACCCCAAGCCAGACCGACATCCTGATCAAGGGTATCGATAAGCAGCTGGTGGGTCAGGTGGCCGCTGAAATCCGCGATTTCCGTCCGCCAGAGCCTTACAAAGGCAAAGGTGTGCGTTACGCGGACGAAGTAGTCCGTCGTAAAGAAGCCAAGAAGAAGTAGGGCCTAGCAAATGACCGACAAAAAAGTTACTCGACTGCGTCGCGCTCGCAAAGCACGTCTCAAGATGCACGAACTCGAAGTCGTGCGCCTGTGCGTGTTCCGCTCCTCGCAGCACATCTACGCCCAGGTCATTTCGGCCGACGGCAGCAAGGTTCTGGCAAGCGCCTCGACCTTGGACAAAGACCTGCGTGATGGCGCCACTGGCAACATCGACGCGGCCACTAAGGTTGGCAAGCTGGTAGCTGAGCGCGCGAAAGCCGCCGGTGTATCTCAAGTTGCCTTTGACCGTTCCGGCTTCAAGTACCATGGCCGCGTCAAAGCGCTGGCTGATGCTGCTCGTGAAGGCGGGCTGGAGTTCTAAGTTATGGCAAATAACGATCAAAAGCGCGACGAAGGCTACATCGAGAAGCTGGTTCAAGTTAACCGCGTTGCCAAAACCGTAAAAGGCGGCCGTATCTTCACCTTCACCGCGCTGACCGTGGTGGGTGATGGCAAGGGTCGTGTTGGCTTTGGCCGTGGCAAGTCGCGCGAAGTACCTGCCGCGATCCAGAAAGCCATGGAAGCTGCTCGCCGCAACATGATTCAGGTTGACCTGAAGGGCACCACCCTGCAGTACGCCACCAAGGCTGCCCACGGCGCCTCGAAGGTTTACATGCAGCCTGCCTCGGAAGGTACCGGTATCATCGCCGGTGGCGCAATGCGTGCTGTCCTGGAAGTTGCTGGCGTTCAGAACGTTCTGGCCAAGTGCTACGGTTCGACCAACCCAGTGAACGTGGTTTACGCCACCTTCAAGGGTCTGAAAGCCATGCAATCTCCTGAATCCATTGCTGCCAAGCGCGGCAAGAGCGTCGAGGAGATCTTCTGATCATGGCAACCGTTAAAGTAACGCTGATCAAGAGCACCGCCGGCCGTCTGCCTAACCACATTCTGTGCGTTAAAGGCCTGGGTCTGCGTCGCATCGGTCACACTGTAGAAGTCCAGGATACTCCCGAGAACCGCGGGATGATCAACAAGGCTTACTACATGCTGAAGGTCGAGGGTTAATCGATGAAACTCAATGATCTGAGTCCAGCGCCGGGTTCCCGTCGCGAGAAGCATCGTCCGGGCCGTGGTATCGGTAGCGGTTTGGGTAAGACTGGTGGCCGCGGTCACAAAGGTCAGACCTCCCGTTCCGGTGGCACCATCGCTCCGGGCTTTGAAGGCGGTCAACAGCCGCTGCACCGTCGTCTGCCGAAGTTCGGCTTCGTTTCCCTGAAAGCCATGGACCGCGCAGAAGTGCGTCTGTCCGAGTTGGCCAAAGTGGACGGCGACGTGATCTCCGTGCAATCCCTGAAGGATGCCAACGTGATCGGCCAGAACGTACAGCGTGTGAAAATCATGCTGTCTGGCGAAGTCACTCGCGCAGTCACCATCAAGGGTATCGCAGCCACCAAGGGTGCGCGTGCGGCTATCGAAGCAGCTGGCGGCAAGTTCGAGGAATAAATGGCTAAGCAAGGTGCTCTCTCTTCGCTCGGTAAGGGCGGGATGTCGGAACTCTGGGCTCGTCTGCGCTTTCTGTTCATGGCGATCATCGTCTATCGGATAGGTGCACATATCCCGGTTCCCGGCATCAATCCGGACCGTCTGGCGGATCTGTTTCGGCAGAATGAGGGGACCATTCTTAGCTTGTTCAACATGTTTTCCGGTGGCGCGCTCGAGCGCATGAGCATCTTTGCATTGGGGATCATGCCGTACATTTCGGCATCGATCATCATGCAGCTGATGACTGCGGTCAGCCCGCAACTGGAGCAGTTGAAGAAGGAAGGTGAAGCTGGCCGTCGCAAGATCAGCCAGTACACCCGCTACGGCACCGTTATCCTGGCGCTGGTTCAAGCCATTGGCATGTCCATTGGCCTGGCCAACCAGGGCGTGGCGTTTTCTGTAGGCCTCGGCTTCCATGTCGTTGCCGTCTCCACTTTCGTGGCAGGCGCGATGTTCATGATGTGGCTGGGTGAGCAGATCACCGAGCGCGGTGTGGGCAACGGTATCTCGATGTTGATCTTCGCAGGTATCGTTGCCGGTCTTCCGAGAGCAATCGGGCAGTCTTTCGAGTCTGCGCGTACGGGTGATATCAACATTTTCGCCCTGGTCGCTATCGGTTTGCTTGCAGTAGCGATCATCGGTTTTGTGGTGTTTATTGAACGTGGTCAGCGGCGTATCGCCGTTCATTACGCCAAGCGTCAGCAGGGCCGCAAGGTCTTCGCTGCGCAAACCAGCCACTTGCCGCTGAAGGTGAACATGGCAGGGGTAATCCCGGCCATTTTCGCGAGCAGCATCTTGCTGTTCCCGGCTTCGCTGGGTGCCTGGTTCGGTCAGTCCGAAGGTATGGGCTGGCTGCAGGACATCTCGCAGTCGATCGCTCCTGGTCAGCCGTTGAACATTCTGCTGTTTAGTGCAGGGATCATTTTCTTCTGCTTCTTCTACACAGCGTTGATGTTCAATCCGAAAGACGTAGCGGAAAACCTGAAGAAGTCCGGTGCCTTTATTCCGGGTATCCGTCCTGGTGAGCAGTCGGCGCGCTACATTGATGGCGTCCTGACTCGTCTGACCATGTTCGGTGCTCTTTACATGATGGCCGTCTGCCTTCTGCCCCAGTTCCTGGTGGTGGCAGCAAATGTGCCGTTCTACCTTGGCGGGACCTCGTTGCTGATTGTGGTAGTGGTTGTGATGGACTTCATGTCCCAAGTACAATCGCACCTCGTTTCGCACCAGTACGAATCCCTGATGAAGAAAGCCAACCTGAAAGGCTACGGTGGCAGCGGTTTGCTGCGCTGATACGCCCCTAAGGTTCGAGGAGTCGGTAATGAAAGTTCGTGCATCGGTGAAAAAGCTGTGCCGCAACTGCAAGATCATCCGTCGCGAAGGCGTCGTACGAGTGATCTGCAGCGCGGAACCGCGTCACAAACAGCGCCAAGGCTGAGTGTGATTCGCGCTTCAAACCCAGCAGCTAGTGTGCTGCTGGGTTGATTATTTGTTTCTACAGCGATATTATCTCGCGCCCTATTTCTTGGCTTCCGGGGCGTAGGTAGCTGTCAATTGGAGTCCCACTGAATGGCCCGTATTGCAGGCGTCAACATTCCAGATAACAAGCATACTGTTATCTCGCTGACCTACATCTATGGTGTCGGTCGCACTACTGCACAGAAAATCTGTGTGGATGCTGGTGTAAATCCAGCCGCTAAGATCAAGGATCTGAGCGACGAGCAAATCGAAACCCTGCGTGGCGAAGTCGCGAAGTTCACCACTGAAGGTGACCTGCGCCGTGACGTAAACATGAAGATCAAGCGCTTGATGGACCTGGGTTGCTACCGCGGCCTGCGTCATCGTAAAGGTCTGCCGGTTCGCGGTCAGCGCACCAAGACCAACGCACGCACCCGTAAGGGCCCGCGTAAGCCGATCCGCAAGTAATCGCCCAGGAATATAGACATGGCAAAACCTGCTGCTCGTCCTCGTAAAAAAGTCAAAAAGACAGTGGTTGATGGCATCGCCCACATCCACGCTTCTTTTAACAACACCATCGTGACCATCACCGACCGTCAGGGCAATGCTTTGTCCTGGGCGACCTCCGGTGGTTCGGGTTTCCGTGGTTCGCGCAAATCCACCCCGTTCGCAGCTCAGATCGCTGCTGAGCGTGCTGGTCAAGCTGCGCTGGAATATGGTCTGAAGAACCTCGACGTAAACGTCAAGGGTCCAGGTCCAGGTCGTGAGTCCGCCGTTCGTGCATTGAACAGCTGCGGCTACAAGATCGCCAGCATCACCGACGTGACGCCAATCCCGCATAACGGGTGCCGTCCGCCGAAGAAGCGTCGCGTGTAATCAGGAGACAGATAAATGGCACGTTACATTGGTCCAAAATGCAAACTGTCTCGTCGTGAAGGCACCGATCTGTTCCTGAAGAGCGGCGTTCGCGCTCTGGAATCGAAGTGCAACATCGAAGCAGCCCCAGGTATCCACGGCCAGCGCCGTGGCCGTCAGTCCGACTACGGTACCCAGCTGCGCGAGAAACAAAAAGTCCGTCGTATCTACGGTGTTCTGGAGCGTCAGTTCCGCGGTTACTACCAAGCTGCTGCCTCGAAAAAAGGCGCAACCGGTGAAAACCTGCTTCAACTGCTCGAGTGCCGTCTGGATAACGTCGTTTACCGTATGGGCTTCGGCTCGACTCGTTCCGAGTCCCGTCAGCTGGTTTCGCACAAAGCGATCAGCGTCAACGGTAAGACTGTAAACATTCCATCCTACCAAGTTCGTCCGGGTGACGTGGTCGCGGTTCGTGAGAAGTCGCTGAACCAGCTGCGCATTGTTCAAGCCCTTGAACTGTGTGCCCAGCGTGGCCGCGTTGAGTGGGTTGATGTGGATGCTGCCAAAAAGTCGGGCGTTTTCAAGAACGTTCCTGCTCGCAGCGACCTGTCTGCCGACATCAACGAAAACCTGATTGTCGAGCTCTACTCCAAGTAAGGGCTAGAAAATAGGTGCATCCATGCAGATTTCGGTAAATGAGTTCCTGACTCCCCGCCACATTGATGTGCAGGTAGTCAGTCCGACCCGCGCCAAGATCACGCTCGAGCCTCTCGAGCGTGGCTTCGGCCATACCCTGGGCAACGCGCTGCGCCGCATCCTGTTGTCCTCCATGCCTGGCTGTGCAGTAGTCGAGGCCGAGATCGATGGCGTACTCCACGAGTACTCCGCGATCGAAGGTGTACAGGAAGATGTCATTGAAATCCTGTTGAACCTGAAAGGCCTGGCTATCAAACTGCATGGTCGTGACGAAGTTACGCTGACCTTGTCGAAAAAGGGTTCGGGGGTGGTTACCGCTGCCGATATTCAGCTGGATCACGATGTCGAGATCGTCAACCCCGATCACGTAATCGCGAACCTGGCGTCGAATGGCGCCCTGAACATGAAGCTCACTGTAGCTCGTGGTCGCGGTTACGAGCCGGCCGACTCCCGTCAGACCGACGAAGACGAAAGCCGTAGCATTGGCCGTCTGCAGTTGGACGCTTCGTTCAGCCCTGTGCGTCGTATCGCCTATGTGGTCGAAAACGCACGTGTTGAACAGCGTACCAACTTGGACAAGCTGGTCATTGATCTGGAAACCAACGGCACCCTGGATCCTGAAGAGGCTATCCGCCGCGCCGCGACCATCCTGCAACAGCAGCTGGCCGCGTTCGTCGACCTCAAAGGTGACAGTGAGCCTGTCGTAGTCGAGCAGGAAGACGAGATCGATCCGATCCTGCTACGTCCGGTTGACGACCTGGAACTGACTGTACGTTCGGCCAACTGCCTGAAGGCGGAGAACATCTACTACATCGGCGACCTGATTCAGCGTACCGAAGTGGAGCTGTTGAAGACTCCTAACCTCGGCAAGAAGTCCCTGACTGAAATCAAGGACGTCCTGGCCTCTCGTGGTCTGTCTCTCGGCATGCGCCTCGACAACTGGCCGCCTGCAAGTCTTAAGAAAGACGACAAGGCGACCGCCTGATCGTCGTAATCACCGAACGTAGTGTTTGGTAAGGAATGAATCATGCGTCATCGTAAAAGTGGACGTCACCTGAGCCGTACCAGCTCTCACCGCAAGGCTATGTTCCAGAACATGGCAGTGTCGTTGATCGAGCACGAGCTGATCAAAACCACCCTGCCGAAAGCCAAGGAACTGCGTCGCGTTGCCGAGCCGCTGATCACCCTGGCCAAGGAAGACAGCGTTGCCAACCGTCGTCTGGCCTTCGACCGTACCCGTTCGAAGTCCGCTGTTGGTAAACTGTTCAACGATCTGGGCAAGCGCTACGCCACCCGTCAGGGCGGCTACCTGCGCATCCTGAAGTGCGGTTTCCGCGCTGGCGACAATGCGCCAATGGCGTACGTCGAGCTGGTTGATCGTCCAGTCGGTGGTGCTGTAGAAGCTGCCGAGTAAGACGTTTTGTCTGCTACAAAGAACCGGGCCTAGTGCCCGGTTTTTTGTGTTTCAGGCCATTAACAATCTCTATTGCAGTCAGTAATTCAATGAATTTGTCGTTGATTGCGATCCTGCTGATAATTCTCCCAAGCCGACATACAGGCATTTGAGACTGATCGAGGAAAGCTCATGAGCAAAACGCTTACTACCGCCAGCGGTGCCCCTGTTGCGGATAACCAGAATTCCCGTACCGCAGGCCCACGCGGCCCCCTGCTGCTCGACGACTTCCACCTGATCGAGAAGCTCGCGCATTTCAACCGCGAAAATATCCCCGAACGACGTGTGCATGCCAAAGGCTCTGGTGCCTACGGCACGTTCACGGTGACGCGCGACATCACCCACCTCACCCGTGCGAAACTGTTCGAGCAGGTTGGCAAGCAGACCGAAACGTTTCTGCGATTCTCCACTGTAGGTGGAGAGCGCGGCTCGGCCGATACAGAGCGTGACCCACGAGGTTTCGCGGTCAAGTTCTATACCGAAGAAGGCAACTGGGACATCGTCGGCAACAACACGCCGGTGTTTTTCATCCGTGATCCACTGAAGTTTCCAGACTTCATTCACACGCAAAAACGCCACCCCCAGACCAACTTGAAGAGTGCCCAGATGATGTGGGACTTCTGGTCTCATTCGCCGGAAGCGCTGCACCAGGTCACGATCTTGTTTTCGGACCGCGGCATTCCTGACGGCTATCGGCATATGCACGGCTTCGGTAGCCACACCTACAGCTTGATCAGCGCCGACGGTCAGCGTACATGGGTCAAATGGCACTTCAAGACTCAGCAGGGCATCAAGAATCTGGCGCCCGCTGAAGCTGCGCGTTTGGCCGGTACCGATCCGGACTACGCCCAGCGCGACCTGTACGAGGCAATCGAGCGTGGCGACCACCCACGCTGGACTGTATGCATCCAGGTCATGAGTGAAGCTGAGGCTGCGAACCGCCCCGAGAATCCGTTCGATGTGACCAAGACCTGGTCGCAGAAAGATTATCCGCTGATTGAAGTAGGCGTACTGGAGCTCAACCGCAACCCGCTGAACTACTTCGCTGAAGTTGAGCAGGCTGCCTTCGGGCCAAGCAATATGGTCCCTGGGGTGGGGCTGTCACCTGATCGCATGCTGCAAGGCCGGGTATTTGCTTATGCCGATGCCCACCGCTATCGGGTAGGCACCAACCATCAGCAATTGCCGGTGAACGCGCCCCGCTGTGCGGTCAATAGCTACCAGCGCGATGGCTCGATGGCGATGGGTGCCTACGGAGGAGCACCCAATTATGAGCCCAACAGCTACGCCGATGCTCCCAAGCAATCGCCGCGTCATGCAGAGCCCGGGCTTGCGCTTAGCGGTTTGGCCGATCGGTATGACCATCGCGAGGACACTGATTACTTCAGCCACGCGGGCGCCCTGTTCCGGTTGATGAGCCAGGCGCAGCAGGAGCTGCTGGTCAGCAACATCGCCGGGGCAATGGCCGGCGTGACCGACGATGTGATCCAGCGTCAATTGCAGTACTTCTTCAAAGCCGATCCCGCTTACGGGGCAGGTGTCGCTAAGGCGCTTGGAATCAATATCGCCTAAGTCGAAGTGATAAGAATAACCGCCCTCATTTGGGCGGTTTTTCAATGAATATCACCACCGTTTGCCCGATTTTTTGCATCGAGTCGCGCGTTTTTCAGTGACCAGGCGCACAACGTGGTTCACACTATGCGGCATACACGCTTCCATATGGAGAACCCCGGCGATGCAAGGCCACCCAGACGTCATCAATTACCTCGTCATGCTGTTGAAGGGCGAACTGGCCGCACGTGACCAGTACTTCATTCACTCACGCATGTACGAAGACTGGGGCCTTGCCAAGCTCTACGAGCGCATCAACCATGAGATGGAGGAAGAGGCTCAGCATGCTGACGCCTTGATGCGCCGCATTCTCATGCTCGAGGGCACCCCAGACATGCGGGCCGATGACCTCGAAGTCGGCACCACCGTCCCTGAAATGATCGAAGCTGATTTAAAGCTGGAATACAAAGTGCGAGCGGCGCTTTGCAAGGGGATCGAGTTGTGCGAACTGCACAAGGATTATGTGAGCCGTGACATTCTGCGCGCGCAACTGGCCGATACCGAGGAAGACCACACCTATTGGCTTGAGAAGCAGCAAGGCCTGATCAAGGCAATCGGTCTGCAGAATTACCTGCAATCACAGATGTAACGCTTTTATTGCTGTATGCTTGGGTCGTGTGTTGGCTCTAGCACAAGGGCTACAAGCCGATGAAAAATGGGCGCCGAGGCGCCCCTTCGCGTTCATCACGCCCGGTCTCGCTCCAACAGGGGCTTAAGGTAATGCCCGGTGTAGGATTGTTTCATCTTGCTCAGTTCCTCGGGCGTACCACACGCGATGATCTGCCCGCCCTTTGAACCGCCCTCCGGTCCAAGGTCCACCAGCCAATCGGCAGTCTTGATAACGTCCAAGTTGTGCTCGATGACCACCACGGTGTTGCCGTGGTCACGAAGCCGGTGCAGAACGTCCAGCAGCTGCTGGATATCGGCGAAGTGCAGGCCCGTAGTAGGCTCGTCCAGGATATACAAGGTCTTCCCGGTATCGCGCTTGGACAGCTCGCGTGACAGCTTCACACGCTGTGCTTCGCCCCCAGACAGCGTGGTCGCCGATTGACCGAGCTTGATGTAGGAAAGGCCCACGTCCATCAGGGTCTGGAGCTTGCGTGCCAACGCAGGCACCGCATCGAAGAACTCACGCGCATCCTCGATGGTCATTTCCAGCACCTCGTGAATGTTCTTGCCCTTGTACTTGATCTCCAGGGTTTCGCGGTTGTAGCGCTTGCTCTTGCACACATCGCACGGCACGTAGATGTCCGGGAGGAAATGCATTTCCACCTTGATCAGGCCGTCGCCCTGGCACGCCTCGCAACGTCCGCCTTTCACGTTGAACGAGAACCGGCCCGGGCCATACCCGCGTGAACGAGATTCAGGCACCCCGGAGAACAGCTCGCGGATCGGCGTGAAGATCCCGGTGTAGGTGGCGGGGTTGGAGCGGGGAGTGCGGCCAATGGGGCTCTGGTCGATATCCACCACCTTGTCCAGGTGCTGCAACCCATCCATGCTGGCATGCGGCGCCGCTTCCAGGCTGCTTGCGCCATTCAGGGCCGTGGCCGCAAGGGGGAACAGGGTGTTGTTGATGAGCGTGGACTTGCCGGAGCCTGAGACGCCGGTCACGCAGGTTAGCAACCCGATGGGGATTTCCAGGTCAACGTTCTGCAGGTTGTTGCCGCGTGCGCCCTTAAGCTTGAGCTGCAGCTTCTTGTCGCGCGGGGTGCGCTTGGCAGGGACCACGATCTTTCTACGGCCGGACAGGTACTGGCCGGTTACCGAGTCCGGGTGGTCCATGACTTCCTGAGGCGTGCCCTCAGCGACGATCTTGCCACCATGCACGCCAGCCCCTGGCCCAATGTCCACGACGTAGTCCGCCAGGCGGATTGCGTCCTCGTCATGCTCGACGACGATTACCGTATTGCCCAGATCGCGAAGGTGATTGAGGGTGGCAAGCAGACGATCGTTGTCGCGCTGATGAAGGCCGATGGACGGCTCGTCCAAGATGTACATCACCCCCACCAGACCCGCGCCGATCTGGCTGGCGAGGCGAATCCGCTGGGCTTCACCACCGGACAGGGTTTCTGCGCTGCGGTCCAGCGTGAGGTAATCCAGGCCCACGTTCACCAGGAACTGCAGCCGCTCGCAGATCTCCTTGAGAATCTTGGCCGCGATCTCGCCTCGGCGACCGGACAATGTAAGCGCGCTGAAGTAGCCACTGGCGTCACCAATCGGCATGTTGGCGACCGCCGGAAGCGTCTTCTCGCCAACCCACACGTGACGTGCCTCGCGCCGCAGCCGCGTGCCGCGGCAGTCCGGGCACGGTTGGGTGCCCAGGTACTTGGCCAGTTCCTCGCGTACGGTATTGGACTCGGTTTCGCGATAGCGACGTTCCAGGTTGGGGATGATCCCTTCGAACGGGTGCGAGCGCTTGACGATGTCACCCCGGTCGTTGAGGTACTTGAAATCCACGCTGTGCTTGCCGCTGCCTTGCAGGATCACCTTCTGATGCTCCGGCGCGAGCTCGCCGAATGCTTCGTCCAGGCTGAAGCCGTAATGCGCAGCCAGCGACCCTAGCATCTGGAAGTAGTAGACGTTACGGCGATCCCACCCGCGAATGGCGCCTTCGGCCAGGGTGAGTTGCGCATTGACCAGGCGTTTGGTGTCGAAATACTGCTTAACGCCCAGGCCATCACAAGTCGGGCAGGCACCGGCCGGGTTGTTGAACGAGAACAGCTTGGGTTCCAGTTCGCTGATTGCATGACCACAGATAGGGCAGGCAAAGCGGGCCGAAAAAATGGTCTCTTCGCCTTTCTCGTCGTCCATGGGCGCGATCAGCGCGATACCGTCCGCCAGCTTCAACGCGGTTTCGAACGATTCGGCCAAGCGCTGCTGAAGATCAGCACGCACTTTGAAACGATCGACTACTACATCGATGCTGTGCTTTTTCTGCTTGTCCAGCTTGGGCAACTCGTCCAGTTCGTAGAGCTTGCCGTTGACGCGGGCGCGCACGAAGCCCTGGGCGCGCAGCTCGTCGAACACCGCCAGGTGCTCACCCTTGCGCTCACGGATGACCGGAGCCAGCAGCATCAACTTGCTACCTTCCGGGCGCTCCAGCACCAGGTCGACCATCTGGCTGACCGTTTGCGCCTCCAGCGGTATGTCATGGTCTGGGCAGCGGGGTGTCCCGACCCTGGCGTACAGCAGGCGCAAGTAGTCGTAGATCTCGGTGATGGTGCCAACGGTGGAGCGGGGGTTGTGCGAGGTGGATTTCTGTTCGATGGAAATCGCCGGTGACAGCCCTTCGATGGTGTCGACATCAGGCTTTTCCATCATCGACAGGAACTGGCGGGCATACGCCGACAGCGATTCCACATAACGACGCTGGCCCTCGGCGTAAAGCGTATCGAAGGCCAGGGATGACTTGCCCGAGCCCGACAGGCCGGTAATGACGATGAGCTTGTCCCGGGGCAGGGTCAGGTCGATGTTCTTCAGGTTGTGGGTACGTGCCCCACGTATCAGGATCTTGTCCACTGCGGCCTCGCTCGGCGGGCATAAACGAAAAATTATACGGCGCCCTGCCAGTACGCGGCAAAGCGTCGCGTAGATGCCGTCAAGCTGTCGGACTGATAGAATCGCCGCCGGTTCACACGAGATTAATCCATGCACGACACCCACAACGAGCGCATGAGCGGCAATGAAACCCGCGCCGCCGGCGGTCTGGCTCTGGTCTTCGCTTTTCGTATGCTGGGCATGTTCATGGTCTTGCCGGTCCTGGCCACCTACGGCATGGACCTGGCCGGCGCCACGCCCGCGCTGATTGGCCTGGCCATCGGCGCCTACGGCCTCACCCAGGCCGTGTTGCAGATTCCCTTTGGGATGATTTCCGACCGCATCGGCCGCCGGCCCGTCATTTACCTGGGCTTGATCGTGTTCGCGCTGGGTAGCGTCCTGGCAGCCCAGGCCGATTCCATCTGGGGGGTTATCGCAGGGCGCATCCTGCAAGGGGCGGGCGCCATTTCGGCAGCGGTGATGGCGCTGCTTTCGGATCTGACCCGGGAACAGCACCGCACCAAGGCGATGGCCATGATCGGGATGAGCATTGGCCTTTCCTTCGCAGTGGCAATGGTCGTCGGGCCTTTGCTGACAAGTGCCTTTGGCTTGTCAGGATTGTTCCTTGCAACGGCCGGCTTGGCATTGGTTGGCATCGCGTTGATTGCCTTCGTAGTACCTGCCACGCACAACATTTTGCAGCATCGCGAATCGGGTGTTGCCCGTCAGGCCATTGGCCCGACCCTGCGTCATCCGGACCTTCTACGGCTGGATGTGAGCATCTTCATCCTGCATGCCATTCTCATGGCCAGCTTCGTGGCGCTGCCCCTGGCCTTCGTCGAACGTGGCGGACTGCCCAAGGAACAACATTGGTGGGTCTACCTGACCGCGCTGTTCGTCTCATTTTTTGCAATGGTACCGTTCATCATCTACGGCGAAAAAAAGCGCAAGATGAAACGCGTGCTGGCCGGGGCCGTCAGCGTATTGCTGCTGGTCGAGCTATTCTTCTGGCAGTGGGCTGACGGTTTGCGCGGACTGGTGATCGGCACCGTGGTATTCTTCACCGCATTCAACCTGCTGGAGGCTTCGTTGCCTTCGCTGGTCAGCAAGGTGTCGCCAGCAGGTGGTAAGGGAACGGCGATGGGGGTGTACTCCACCAGCCAGTTTCTCGGTGCTGCGCTAGGGGGCATCCTGGGTGGCTGGCTGTTCCAGCATGGTGGGCTGAACACCGTGTTCCTTGGTTGCGCGATACTGTGCGCCATCTGGTTGGCCGTTGCCTTGAGCATGAACGAGCCACCGTATGTGACCAGCTTGCGCATGCCCTTGTCGCCGGAGGCTACCAAGGATGCTGGCCTGGCTGCACGGTTGATGGCCGTGCCCGGCGTGACCGACGCTGTTGTGGTCTCGGAAGAGTCAGCTGTCTATATCAAACTGGATACGAAAATTTTGGACCGCACGACCCTGGAGCGCCTGATCAATCCGGCCTCAGCGGCGTGCGAAGCCTAGGAGAACGTTATGGCCCGTGGGGTTAACAAAGTCATTCTGGTCGGTACTTGTGGCCAGGATCCCGAAGTCCGCTACCTGCCCAACGGTAATGCCGTGACCAACCTGAGCCTGGCAACCAGCGAGCAATGGACCGACAAACAGTCGGGCCAGAAGGTCGAGCGTACTGAATGGCACCGTGTGTCGCTGTTCGGCAAGGTTGCCGAGATTGCCGGCGAGTACCTGCGCAAAGGTTCGCAGTGCTACATCGAAGGCAAGCTGCAGACCCGTGAGTGGGAAAAAGACGGCATCAAGCGCTACACCACTGAAATCATCGTTGACATCAACGGCACCATGCAGCTGCTGGGCGGCCGTCCGCAGAACCAGCAAGGCGGCGGCGATCCGTATAACCAGGGTGGCGGTAACAACTACAACCAAGGTGGTGGTCAGCAGCAGTACAACCAGCAGCCGGCCCGTCAGCAGGCTCCGCGCCCGCAGCAGCAACAGCGCCCGGCGCCGCAGCAGCCAGCGCCACAACCGGCGGCTGACTTCGACAGCTTTGACGACGATATTCCGTTCTGATCGAACGTTAAGCGTTTCCCCACCGAAACCCAGGGTTCATACCCCTGGGTTTTTTTTGGCTTGCATTTACTGATTCTACAAGTGCATCAGACCCGTCTTACAAAATTTTCAATCACACCCGATTGATCCACGTCATCGCACCTTTTCGATTCCTTGCTAGTCTTACCTGTTGGCGGTCCTCAAACCGCCGTCACCGTGACTACCAAGAGGCGCCGGCCATGTTCCGTGCGCCCAAATCTGATCAGGAGTGCACGATGGATCTCAACCGTCGGCAATTCTTCAAGGTCGCCGCCGTCGGCCTTGGAGGCTCGAGCCTTGCGGCGCTGGGCATGGCCCCTACGCCTGCGTTCGCCGAGCAAGTGCGCCACTTCAAGCTGGCGCATACCAAGGAAACCCGTAACACCTGCCCTTACTGCTCGGTCGGCTGCGGCTTGATCCTGTACAGCCAGGGCGATGCGGGCAAGAACGTCAAGCAGAACATCATCCACATCGAAGGTGACGCCGACCATCCGGTGAACCGCGGCACCCTTTGCCCCAAAGGCGCGGGTCTGCTCGACTTCATCCATAGCCCCAGCCGCCTCAAGTACCCAGAAGTACGCAAGCCGGGTAGCAACGAGTGGGTACGCGTCAGCTGGGACGAAGCGCTCGATCGCGTGGCCACCTTGATGAAGGAAGACCGCGACGCGAACTTCATTGAGAAAAACGCCCAGGGGCAGACGGTCAACCGCTGGCTCACCACCGGTTTTCTTGCCGCTTCCGCCGCCTCCAGCGAGGCCGGCTACCTGACTCACAAGGTCGTTCGCGCAACAGGCATGCTGGGGTTCGATAACCAAGCACGTGTCTGACATGGCCCGACGGTGGCAAGTCTTGCCCCGACGTACGGCCGTGGCGCCATGACCAACCACTGGTCCGATATCGCTAATGCGAATCTGGTCCTGGTGATGGGTGGCAACGCAGCAGAAGCGCACCCGTGCGGCTTCAAATGGGTGACCGAGGCCAAAGCGCACAACAAGGCGCGGCTGATCGTGGTCGACCCAAGGTTTACCCGTACCGCTTCGGTGGCCGATTACTACGCGCCTATCCGTACCGGCACCGACATCGCGTTCATGGGTGGGTTGATCAATTACCTGCTGAGCAATGACAAGATCCAGCACGAGTATGTGCGCAACTACACTGACGTATCCTTCATCGTCAAGGACACCTATGGCTTCGAGGATGGCCTGTTCAGCGGCTATGACGAGAGCAAGCGCATCTATGCCGACAAGTCTGGCTGGGGTTACGAGCTGGGCGAGGACGGTTTTGCCAAGGTAGACCCGACACTGCAGCACCCACGCTGTGTATTCCAGCTGATGAAGCAGCACTACAGCCGCTACACCCCGGAATTGGCGAGCATGACCTGTGGCATGCCGCAGGACGCCATGATGAAGGTGTGGGAAGAAATCGCGACATGCTCGGCGCCGGGCAAGACCATGACGATCCTGTATGCGCTGGGGTGGACGCAGCATTCGATCGGCGCGCAGATCATCCGTAGCGCGGCGATGGTGCAGCTGTTGCTGGGCAACGTCGGCATGCCAGGCGGGGGCGTGAATGCCTTGCGTGGTCACTCCAACATTCAGGGCTTGACTGACCTGGGGTTGCTATCCAACTCGCTGCCGGGTTACTTGACGCTTGCCGGCGACGCCGAGCAGGACTACGCCGCGTTCATCGACAAGCGTGCATCCAAGCCGCTGCGCCCGGGGCAGCTGTCCTACTGGCAGAACTACGGCAAGTTCCACGTCAGCCTCATGAAAGCCTGGTACGGCCCCAACGCCACCGCCGAGAACAACTGGGGCTACGATTGGCTGCCCAAGCTCGACGTGCCTGCCTACGACGTGCTGCGCATGTTCGAAATGATGAGCCAAGGCAAGGTCAACGGCTACATGTGCCAGGGTTTCAACCCGATTGCCGCCCTCCCTGACAAGAACCGCGTGACCGCGGCACTGGCCAAGCTCAAGTGGCTGGTGGTCATGGACCCGTTGGCCACCGAGACATCCGAGTTCTGGCGCAACGTGGGGCCGTTCAACGATGTGGACACGGCCGGTATTCAGACCGAGGTGATCCGCCTGCCCACCACCTGCTTCGCCGAAGAGGATGGCTCGCTGGTCAACAGCAGCCGCTGGCTGCAATGGCACTGGAAAGGCGCCGACGGCCCGGGTGAAACCCGCACTGACGTGCAGATCATGAGCGAGCTGTTCCTGCGCTTGCGGCAGCGGTACCAGAAGGAAGGGGGGGCCTACCCCGAGCCACTGCTGAACATCCACTGGCCGTACAAGATCGCCGAAGAGCCGTCGCCTGAGGAACTGGCGAAGGAGATGAACGGCTGGGCCGTGACGGACTTCACCGACCCGACCGGTGCGACCGTCAAGTCCGGTCAGCAACTGTCGGGCTTCGGCCAGCTCAAGGACGACGGCAGCACGGCTTCTGGTTGCTGGATCTTCGCCGGCTGCTGGACCGAGCAGGGCAACCAGATGGCGCGCCGCGACAACAGCGACCCCTATGGCATGCATCAGGTGCAGAACTGGGCATGGGCGTGGCCGGCCAACCGACGCATTCTCTATAACCGTGCTTCCAGCGACCCGCAAGGCAAGCCCTGGGATCCGGAGAAGAAGCGTCTGGTCTGGTGGAACGGCAAGGCATGGGGCGGGACCGACGTGCCTGATTTCAAGGTCGATTCGCCGCCGGAAGCGGGCATGAACCCGTTCATCATGAACCCCGAGGGTGTGGCGCGTTTCTTCGCCATCGACAAGATGGCCGAAGGGCCGTTCCCCGAGCACTATGAGCCTTTCGAAACACCGATTGGCATCAACCCCCTGCACCCGAACAACAAGAAGGTGGTCAGCAACCCGGCAGGGCGCATCTTCGATTCAGTGTGGGACACCTTGGGTACACATGATGAATTCCCATACGCGGCCACCACCTACCGCCTGACCGAGCATTTCCACTTCTGGAGCAAGCATTGCCGGCTCAACGCCATTGCCCAGCCTGAGCAGTTCGTCGAGATTGGTGAAGTACTGGCCAATGAAAAAGGCATCAAGGCGGGCGACAGGGTGCGTGTGTCGAGCAAGCGCGGGCATATCGATGCCGTTGCGGTGGTGACCAAGCGGATACGTCCGCTGCAGGTCAACAACCAGACGGTGCATCAGATCGGCATCCCGCTGCACTGGGGCTTTACCGGGTCCACGCGGCACGGGTACCTGACCAACACCCTGGTACCGTTCCTGGGCGATGGCAATACCCAGACACCGGAGTCCAAGTCGTTCCTCGTCAAAGTGGAGAAACTCTGATGGCCAGCCAAGACATCATCGCCCGGTCGGCCACCACCACAGTGCCGCCTTCGGTACGCGAGCAGGAGCAGGTTGCCAAGCTGATCGACACCACCAAGTGCATCGGCTGCAAGGCCTGCCAGGTGGCGTGTTCGGAATGGAACGAGTTGCGCGACGAGGTAGGCCACAACCACGGGACCTACGACAACCCTCAGGACCTGAGCGCCGAAACCTGGACATTGATGCGCTTTACCGAGCACGAGCGCGACGACGGCAACCTGGAGTGGCTCATCCGCAAGGATGGCTGCATGCACTGCGCAGACCCCGGTTGCCTGAAGGCGTGCCCAAGCCCCGGTGCAATCATCAAGCACGCCAACGGCATCGTCGACTTCAACCAGGACCATTGCATAGGCTGCGGCTACTGCATCACCGGGTGCCCGTTCAATATCCCGCGCATTTCGCAAAAGGACCACAAGGCCTACAAGTGCACCCTGTGTTCCGACCGCGTCAGCGTAGGACTGGAGCCAGCCTGCGTGAAAACCTGCCCGACCGGCGCCATCGTCTTCGGCAGCAAGGACGAGATGAAGGTGCATGCCGATGAACGCATCGTCGACCTCAAGTCCCGAGGCTACGAGAACGCTGGGCTGTACGACCCTGATGGCGTAGGGGGGACCCATGTGATGTACGTACTGCACCATGCCGATACACCCAAGCTGTATGCCGGGCTGCCGGACCAGCCGGTGATCAGCCCGCTGGTGGGGTTGTGGAAGGGCTTCACCAAGCCTCTAGCCTTGCTGGCCATGGGGGCTGCGGTACTGGCCGGCTTCTTCCACTACGTACGGGTCGGGCCGCAGCGTGTCGAGGAGGACGAGCAACCTGCAGCGTCCGACACCAGCGTGCACCAGGTAGACCCGGCAGTGCATGTGTTCGACCCGAACAGGCCCGATGGGCAAGGGGAGCAGCGGCCATGAACGACAACAAGCCTATCCTGCGTTACAACGCCAACGAGCGCAGCAACCACTGGATAGTGGCGATCCTGTTCTTTCTGGCGGGCCTGTCGGGGCTGGCGCTGTTTCACCCCGCCTTGTTCTGGCTGAGCAATCTGTTCGGCGGCGGGCCATGGACGCGCATCCTGCACCCTTTCCTGGGTGTGGCGATGTTCGTGTTCTTCCTGGGCCTGGTGGTGCGTTTCTGGCGTGCCAACTTCATTACCGCCAACGACCGCCTGTGGTTGCGAAGAATCGATCGAGTCATGCGCAACCAGGAGGAAGGGGTGCCTGCCATCGGCAAGTACAATGCCGGGCAGAAGCTGCTGTTCTGGACGCTGCTGGTGTGCATGCTGGTCCTGATGGTCAGTGGGGTGGTGATCTGGCGCGCTTACTTCAGTCACTTCTTCGACATCGGCGCCATACGCCTGGCCACCTTGCTGCATGCCTTCGCAGCGTTCGTGCTGGTGCTCAGCATCATCGTGCACATCTATGCCGGTATCTGGATCAAGGGGTCGGTAGGCGCCATGCTGCATGGCTGGGTCAGCCGGGCTTGGGCGCGCAAGCATCATGAACTGTGGTATCGCGACGTGACCGGTGACAAAACGCCAACCGAGCACCGACGAAAAGAAGGATGAACGATTGAGTACCGTACTTGAACCTGGGCAGATCGAAGCATCGGCCGTCATGCCGCCGTTTCTGCACCTGCCGCCAGGCAACCTCTTCGACGTGCGGTCGGCTCGCCTGGAGCGCCTGGCCCAGGGCCATGCCATGGGCGACTATTTGCTGTTGATCGCGCGGCTATGCCGAATCCAGCAGCAGCTTGTGGATAACCCGCCTAGCGCGCTGCCTGTTGCCCAGGAGCGCCAACGCCTGTGCATAAGTCACGGGCTACCGCCCCTGGCGGCTGACAGCCTTGTGCGCGAAGGCGCATGGCTGGGTTGGTTGCAGGCGCTGCTCGATCATTTCGATGAGCCGGGCCAAGGCCCGCTGCAAGAAGCACTGCACACGCTGCGCATCAGTGACGATACCCAGCGCAAGGGTTGGGCAATTGCCCTGCTCAGCGGCCAGTACGATGCCGTGCCCCCTGCACTGGTGCCGTTCGTGGGCGCAGCCCTGCAGGCTGCCTGGTCAAGCTGGTTGCTGGCACTGCCAAGTACCGAACTCAAGCCCGCTGCCAGCCTTGCCCAATGCCCGGCATGCGGTTCGCCGGCCATGGCGGGCGTGGTACGTAACCGTGGCAAGCACAACGGCTTGCGTTACCTTGCCTGTTCGTTGTGCGCCTGCGAGTGGCACGTGGTGCGGGTCAAGTGCGTGTATTGCGACTCCAGCAAAGACCTGCGCTACAGCGCGCTCGACGATGACCGTCACGGGCCCGGCAAAGCGCCGCTGCGCGCCGAGTGTTGCCCAGGGTGCAACAGCTACCTCAAGCAACACTATCTGGAAAATGACGCAGCAGCCGAAGCCTTGGCCGACGACCTGGCCAGCCTGGCCCTGGACATGCGCCTGGACGAGGAGGGGTACCATCGTCTGGCACCCAACCTGATGGTCTCGCCCGGCTAGCGGTTGATTGTCTACACTGTGAGACCGAGTTGCCTTGCGCTGGCAAGCGCCCTTGACACGGATTTCGAAGGTTCTCGAACCTGCGGATGTCTGCGTTACCGTCGCTTGCCTTCCACAAGGCCAGCAGACAATGGACCCGTCCAAGGTAGTACCGCATGTCCTCCAGCTTAGCCAGCGTCACGCCTCGCCTGCCTTCCATCGATACACTCCTGCGCCACCCGGCTTGTCTAGCGCTGATCGAGCGTTACGGCCGTGAAGCTGTTCTGTCGACCTTGCGGCACTTGCTGGACGATTTGCGCGACCTTGTCCGCAATGGCCAGCTCGGTGCTGCCGAGGTGGCGCCCGAGGTACTGCTGGGCCGCGCCGGCGAACGCCTCGATGTCAACCAGCGCAGCCAGGTTCGCCGCGTGTTCAACCTCACTGGCACGGTGTTACACACCAACCTGGGCCGCGCCTTGCTGCCTGAAGAAGCCATCGAGGCCATGGAGTGCGCAGCGCGCTACCCGCTGAACCTCGAGTTTGACTTGAGCACGGGCAAGCGCGGTGATCGCGATGACCTGATCGAGGGGTTGATCCGCGAACTGACCGGCGCCGAGGCCGTCACCGTGGTGAACAACAATGCAGCCGCTGTGTTGCTGGCGCTCAACAGCCTGGGCGCCCGCAAGGAAGGCATCATCTCCCGTGGCGAACTGATCGAGATCGGTGGCGCCTTCCGGATACCCGACATCATGGCCCGGGCTGGCGTCAGGTTGCATGAGATCGGCACCACCAACCGCACCCACGCCCGCGACTACGAGGCCGCCATCAGCCCGCGCACCGGGTTGCTGATGCGCGTGCACTGCAGCAACTACAGCATCCAGGGCTTCACCACCCAGGTACCCACCACGGAGCTGGCCCGTATTGCCCGCCAGCACGGCCTGCCGCTACTCGAGGACCTGGGCAGTGGCAGCCTGCTGGACCTCACGCGCTGGGGACTACCGGCCGAACCGACGGTGCGCCAGGCATTGAGCGATGGCGCCGACATTGTCACCTTCAGTGGCGACAAGCTGCTGGGCGGCCCGCAAGCGGGGATCATCGTCGGGCGCAAGGACTTGATCGCCAGGATCAAGAAGAACCCGCTCAAGCGCGCCTTGCGCGTGGATAAGATCACCCTAGCCGCCCTGGAGGCCGTACTGGCGCTGTACCGCAACCCTGATCGCCTGGCCGAGCGCCTGCCCAGCCTGCGCCTGCTCACGCGTGCCCAGGCAGAGATTCATACCCAGGCCCTGCGCGTGGCGCCAGCGTTGCAAACCTGCCTGGGCGAGCAGTGGTGCGTCAGCGTACAGCCGACGCTGGGCATGATCGGCAGCGGCAGTCAGCCTGTCGCACGCTTGCCCAGCGCCGCCTTGTGCGTGCGTGCGCAGGTGTCCAAGCGTCTGCGCGGGCGCAGCCTGCATGCCTTGGAGCGCGCGCTGCGCGAGTTGCCGGTGCCGGTGCTTGGGCGCATCGACGACGATGCACTGTGGCTGGACCTGCGCCAGCTGGACGATGAACCCCAATGGCTGGCGCAGCTGCCAGGCCTGCAATTGGGGGCCTTGCAGTGATTGTCGGGACCGCCGGGCACATCGATCACGGCAAGACGGCGCTGCTGCAAGCGCTTACGGGCCAGGCCGGGGACCACCGCCAGGAGGAACAGGCCCGTGGCATGACCATCGACCTGGGTTATCGCTACGCGTCGCTGGCCGAGCAGGCGCCACTGACTGGCTTCATCGACGTGCCGGGCCATGAGCGATTTATCCACAACATGCTGGCCGGTGCCCACGGTATAGACCTGGTGCTGCTGGTGGTGGCGGCAGACGATGGGGTCATGCCGCAGACCCGCGAGCACCTGGCGATCATCGAACTGTTGGGCATTCCCCAGGCGCTGGTGGCCATCAGCAAGTGCGACCGGGTCGAGCCCGCACGCGTGGAAGCGGTGAAGCAGCAAGTCAGCCAACTGCTGGCGCCTGGCCCGTATGCCGACGCGCCGCAATTTCCCGTATCCAGTACCGCGGGCACCGGTATCGACGCCTTGCGCCAAGCCCTGCTGGCGGCAGCGCCCCATGCCCGCCGTCGCAGTGTGGCCGGAGGCTTTCGCCTTGCCGTGGACCGGGCGTTCGCCGTCACGGGCGCGGGGGTAGTGGTGACTGGCACGGCGCTGGCAGGGCGGATCACCGCTGGCGACACGTTGCTGCTGGGCAAGGCCGGCAGGCCGGTGAGGGTGCGCGGTTTGCATGCCCAGAATCAGCCCGCGCTGGTGGCGGAGGCAGGGCAGCGTGTGGCGCTCAACATAGCCGCCGAGCGCCTGGCGGTGGACCAGATACGCCGAGGAGATTGGCTGGTGCCGCAGTGGTTGCACGCGCCCAGCACCCGCATCGATATTGACTTGAGCCTGCTGCCCGGCCAAGCCCGTGCCTTCGAGCATTTCAGTGCGGTGCACGTGCACCTGGGTACCCAGGACGTAACTGCCAGGGTGGCTTTACTCGAAGGGCAGAGCTTGGCGGCGGGGCAGCGCATGTTCGCACAGTTGCTGCTCAACGCCCCCTTGCAAGCGGTGCATGGCGACCGCCTGGTGCTGCGCGATCAGCGCGCTCAATACACGCTTGGCGGCGGCACGGTCCTGGACCCGTTCGCCCCCAGTCGACAACGCCGCAGCGCCGAAAGGCTGCAACAGTTGCAGGTGCTGCGCGACTGTGCGGGCCTTGAGCAGGCCTTGCCGGGTTTGCTTGCCAGCGCACCGGGTGGGCTGGACCCACAGCGCTTGGAGCGACAGTTCAATCGCCTGCGTGACAGCTGGCAATTACCCGACGACGTACTCGTGATCGCCACCCGCCAAGGCCAGTTGCTGTTCGCCGCAAGGCAATGGCAGGCGCTCAAGCAACGTGTGCTGGCCCAATTGGCGGCCTTTCATGAGCAGGAGCCTGATCAATTGGGCCCGGACCGTGACAGACTGCGCCGTTTCGCGGCGTTGCCATTGGACAGGCCGGGGTTCGTCAGTTTACTTGAGCAGTTGCTGGCCGAGGGCGCAGTGGCCAGCAGCGGCCCCTGGCTGCACTTGCCTGATCATCAGGTCCAGCTCAGTGCCGCAGATGAGGCGCTCTGGGCCCGCCTGCAGCCCAGACTGCTGGCCGCAGCCTACGATCCGCCTTGGGTCAGGACGTTGGCGAGCGAGGAAAAGTGCGCTGAGGCCGATGTACGCCTGCTACTGCGCAAGCTCGCACGCCTGGGGCTGCTGCACCAGGTGGTGCGGGACCTGTTCTACCCAGAACCGACTCTACAGCGTATGGCAGAGCTGCTGCAGCGTCACATGGGTGACACGCCGGTAGTGCAGGTTGCTGCATTTCGCGATATGTTGGGCATCGGTCGCAAGCGCAGTGTACAGATCCTGGAGTATTTCGACCGGATCGGCCTGACCCGCAGGGTCGGCGATCAGCGGTACATCCGCAGTGACAGTGCCCTGGCCCGCTAGAAGGCCAGGCACCCACTTCAAGGAAGGCAATCGCGCCCGGTGGCGCGGCCGGGCTTCAAACCCGGTTGGGGACGGCATCCGTTCCCGGGCAGGTTCGACTCCCGCTGCCTTCCGCCACTTCTAGCGTTCGCCGCACAGGTCCAGGGCAAACCACTGCTCGGCCTCATCCACGTCCAGCCCGGCACCCAACAGCGCGAACATCTTGCCAAGGGCCGCCTCCCGCGTCATGCCGCCCCCGCTGACCAGGCCTGCTGCCCGCAGGCGGCTACCGGCGGCATAGGTATCAAAGACCACGTCGCCTTCCGGGCACTGGGAAATGGCCACCAACATGACCCCACGCTCGCGTGCTGCACGCAAAGTGTCGAGCAGCGCCTGATCATCGGACGGCCCAGTGCCGCTGCCATAGCATTCCAGCAACAAGCCCTGCACGCCGCTGCCGAGCAAAGCGTCCAGATGACCGGCCTGCAAACCAGGGAACACCGGCACCACCGCAAGGTTTACGCGCTGACGGGGCTGCTGGTAACCCAAGTGTGCCGGCAAGGGGGCTACGTGCTCGCTCTGGCGGTGGCGCGGCAGGGCTGCAAAGGCATCGAACGCTTCGCTGCGCAGCTTCGAGGCGCGGCAACCGTGCAGCAGCTTCCCCGCGAAGTACAGCTGCACGCCCGCTTCAAGGGGATGATCGAACTGGCGCAGTGCACCGCACAGGTTGTCCCAGGCATCGCTGCCAGGTGCGCCCGCCGGCAGCATCGAGCCGGTCAGCAGGATGGGAACCGGCAGCCCCAGCAACAGGAACGACAGTGCCGCTGCACTGTAGGCCAGGGTGTCGGTGCCATGCAGTACCAGTACCGCATCATGGTCACGGACCCGCACGGCATCGACGATCGCATCACGCATCGCCAGCCAGTTGTGCTGCTGCATGTTGGCACTGTCGAGCAGTGGGTCCAGTTCCTGGAGCGTCCAGGTGACTTCGGGGGCGTCGGCCATCACGGCGAAATGATCGCGCATGCGGGACTCGAAGCCGCCGGATGGGGCGAGGCCTTCCGGGGTTTCGAGCATGCCGATGGTGCCACCGGTGTAGAGCACGAGGAGGTTCTTTACTGCGCGCATGGAAAGCGTCCGTAGCGATGAACGGGAAAGAAGAGCCGCGCTTTGGAGGGAAGGCTAGTGGGGCCGCAATGCGGCCCCTGGTGACTCAAACAACTGGCACAACCCTCGCTAGGGCGGCTGGCGATGTCAGCCTATCAGCGCAGCGGCTGAGCCTGGCCGACAGCTTTGTCAGCGGCTGTTTCCACCTGCGGGTTGGCAGGCCATGCATTGCGGTCCAGGTCCAGGTCGGCGAACTTGGCCGAATCGAACACGGGCTGCTTGATGCCAGCCTTGCGCTGGTCATCGTAGTCGCGCATCACACGCAGGCCAACCTTGAACAGCAAGGCCAGGGCCATCAGGTTGACGAAGGCCAGGCACGTCATGGTTATGTCGGCGAAGGCGAACACGGTGGTCAGGTCCTGCATCGAGCCCCACACGACCAATGCCAGTACCAGGGCACGGAAGCCCATCAATACAGCCCGGTTACGGCTGAGGAACTGCAGGCTGTTCTCGCCCAGGTAGTAGTTGTAGAGGATGCAGGTGAACACGAACAGCGACAGCGCCACGCTCACGAAGATACGGCCCCAGTCGCCTACCACGGCTGCCAGCGAGTTCTGGGTCAGGACAATGCCGTCACCCTCGAAACCAGGGGTGTAGAAGCCCGACAGCAGGATCAGCAGCGCGGTGCAGGTGCAGATCACGAACGTATCGAGGAACACGCTGAACGCCTGTACCACGCCCTGGGCACCTGGGTGCTTCACGGCTGCGACGGCGGCCACGTTCGGTGCACTGCCAAGGCCCGCTTCGTTGGCGAATACGCCACGCTTCACGCCCATGACGATGGCGCTGCCCAGCAGGCCGCCGAACGCGGGGTCAAGACCGAAAGCGCTCTTGAAGATGGTCTCGAGCATGGCCGGCACGTGTTCGATCTGGGTGCCGATCACGTACAGGGTCACGCCGATGTAGGCCAAGGTCTTGATCGGTACGAGCAGGTCGGACACCGCCGCGATGCGCTTGATGCCACCAATGAAGGTGATGGCCAGCAGCACTGCCAGCACGATGCCGGTGTGGCGCGGATCGAAGTGGAAGGCGTTTTGCAGCGAGTGGGTCACGGTGTACGACTGCAGGCCGATGAAGGCGAAGCCATAGGTGACCAGCAGCAGGATCGAGAAGACGATCGCCATGCCCTTGTACTTCAGGCCATGCTGAATGTAGTAGGCCGGGCCGCCACGGTACAGGCCATCGCCGTCGGCGCGCTTGTACACCTGAGCCAAGGTACATTCGAAGAAGCTGCTCGACATGCCCACCAGCGCGGTGACCCACATCCAGAACACGGCACCTGGGCCGCCCAGGGTCACGGCGATGCCGACACCGGCAATGTTACCGGCGCCCACTCGGCCGGCCAGGCTCAGCATCAGGGCCTGGAATGAACTCAGTTGGCCTGCCTGGCCACGCAGCGATTCCTTGAACACACCGAACATGTGTGCGAAGTGGCGGAACTGGACGAACCGGGAACGGAGGGTGAAGTAGCTACCCAGCCCCACGATCAGCACGATGAGCAGTTTCCCCGAAAGGAAATCGTTGAGTACTTCGAGCATTGGAAAATGACCTCGATTCTTATTCTTCGTGTGGAAAGACCAGCGGCCGGCAGGCGCACCGCTATTCGTTGGGGCGCATGGTTGGCCATGACAAGAGTCGTTACAATTTCGCGGCTTGGTCTTAATTGATGCGACTTGATGCTAAACTGGCGCCATTCGCGTCACGTAGGCCATTGTCATGAGCGAGCATTTCGCTACCAATCTCAAGCTGGCTTGCAGCCACTACCGCTCTATCTCCGAAGTTTGCCGGCAACTGTCGATCAATCGCGCCCAGTTCAACAAATACCTGAGCGGGCAAAGCCGTCCGACGGCTTACAACCTCAAACGCATTGGCGATTTCTTCGGGGTGGAGGAATACGAGCTTGACCTGCCCGCCGATCAGTTTTCACGCTTGATCGGCGCGCGAGTACCGTCCTCGGTCGAGCAAATCGGCGATCCGATCAGCGAGCTGTTTCGGCCTCTGCATGATCACGCGGGCAACCTGTCGCGTTACTGCGGGTATTACTTCGAGTACTCCAATTGCATGTCGGTGCCGGGTACGGTCCTGGTATCACTGGTGCATCTGTGGGAGGAGGGCGGGCGCTTTCTGTTCGAGCGCCAGGAGCGGCAGGAGCGGTCGAGCGCAACGGACCAGCATGCCGAAGTGCGTTGTCGGTACCTGGGGGCTGCTTTTCAGTTGCAGGACCGGGTGTTCCTGATCGACTACGAATCGCTTACCTACAACGAGATGAGCCAGACCATTCTCATCCCCAGCTTCAAAAGCCGTATCACCCGCCTCAACGGCCTCAAGGCCGGCGTGTCCAGCGGCGACCGGCGCAATCCCGCCTGTACCCGAGTGGTGTGGGAGTACCTGGGGCAGGAGATCAATCGCATCAACGCCTACCGCCAGGTAAAACTGTACCGGCCTGATGACCCCCGCATAGATGAAGACATCCGCGAGCGATTGGATGTGGGCCCGCTCAGGAATGGGTTGTTTGAAGTCGAGTAGGTGGTCGCGTCATGTGTGCTCGAGGAAAAAGTTGGCCACGGGGCAACCTTCTCCCGCAGCAATGCCCATACGGCCCCACGTTGGACTTCCCCGCCCGGAAACCGCAAAATGGCCGCTTTCCCTTACAACCTCCGGATCTGCTGACTCTATGCGTATGCGCCTAATGCTGTTGGGTGGTGGCAATGCCCTCGGGCAAGCGCTGATTCGTCTTGGGGCCGAGGAGGACATCGCTTTCATGGCGCCGCGCCCTCCAGAGGAGGGCTGGGCGCCTGCCAGCCTTACCCAGTTGCTCGACGATCATCGTCCCGACGCCGTGGTCAACCTGGCGTATTACTTCGACTGGTTCCAGGCCGAGTCGGTCAGCGAGCAGCGTCTGGCGCTTCAGGAACGCGCCGTGGAGCGGCTGGCAGAGTTGTGCCAGCACCACCAGATCACGCTGGTCCAGCCCTCGAGCTACCGCGTGTTCGATGGCTCGCGTGCCACCGCCTACAGCGAAAAGGACGAGCCATTGCCGCTTGGCCTGCGCGGGCAGGCGCTCTGGCGTATCGAACAAAGCGTGCGTGCGGCCTGCCCGCAACATGTGCTGTTGCGGTTCGGCTGGGTGCTGGACGAAAGTATCGATGGCCTGCTTGGCCGTTTCCTGACGCGCGCCGAGCTACCCCAGGAATTGCTGCTGGCCGATGATCGGCGTGGCAACCCGACACCCGTCGACGATGCGGCCAGGGTCATTCTCTCGGTGCTCAAGCAACTGGACTGCAATTCGCCGTTGTGGGGTACCTACCACTACGCCGGGAACGAAGCGACCACGCCTGTGGCGCTAGGCCAGGCGATCCTCGCCGAGGCCGGCCAGCATCGACAGCTCGCGGTGCAGACGCCAACGCCGCAGGCCCATGCCGCGCGCCCGGATGCCTGCGAAGAGCCGCAGAACGCAGTGCTGGCGTGCAAGAAAATCCTTCACACCTTCGGTATCAAGCCCCGTGCCTGGCGTGCAGGCTTGCCGCCTCTTCTGGACCGGTTCTATCGCCATGGCTGATGCCCCCATCCTGATCACCGGCGGTGCCGGCTTCATCGGCTCTCACCTGAGCGACGCCTTGCTGGCGCGTGGCTACGCCGTGCGCATTGTCGACGACCTCTCCACGGGCAAGCGCGACAACCTGCAACTGGGCCACCCCCTGCTTGAGCTTGTCGAGGGGGACGTTGCCGACGCCGAATTGGTCCAACGCGCAGCGGCAGGCTGCCAGGCCGTGGTGCACTTGGCTGCGGTGGCCTCGGTGCAGGCTTCGGTCGACGATCCGGTGCGCACGCACCAGAGCAATTTCATCGGCACGCTCAACGTGTGCGAAGCCATGCGTGTTCACGGGGTGCGTCGCGTGTTGTTCGCGTCCAGTGCAGCGGTCTATGGCAACAACGGTGAAGGCCAGTCCATTGCCGAAGATACGCCCAAGGCGCCGCTGACACCGTATGCCGTGGACAAGCTGGCCAGCGAGCAGTACCTGGACTTCTACCGGCGCCAGCATGGGCTTGAGCCTGTGATATTCCGGTTCTTCAACATCTTCGGGCCGCGGCAGGACCCTTCCTCGCCTTATTCGGGCGTCATCAGCATCTTCAGCGAGCGTGCACTGCAAGGTCAGCCAATCACCGTGTTCGGTGACGGCGAACAGACGCGGGACTTCCTGTATGTGGGTGACCTGGTACAGGTCATGGTGCAAGCGCTCGAGCAAGCGCAGGTCGAGGAGGGGGCCGTGAACATCGGTCTCAACCAGGCCACGTCACTGAACCAGATGCTCGCTGCGCTCCAGCAGGTGGTGGGCAGCTTGCCCGCAGTCAGCTATACCACGCCGCGCTCGGGCGACATCCGCCATTCGCGTGCGGACAACAGGCGGTTGCTGGCTCGCTTCGACTTCAAGCGGGCCACCTCGATGGTGGAGGGGCTGTCCCGGTTGTTGGGCAAGCTCCGTTAGCGACCGATGGGCGCCCAGTCCGGCGCTCAGTACGACAGTAACGAAACGGGGCGGCCTTGGCCGCCCCGTGTGTTTTACAGCGCTCGATCAGAACTTGTAGCCCAGGCCGACCATGTAGACCCAAGGGTCCACGTCCACGTCGACCTTGGTCTTGCTATAGCCCAAGGCGCTCGGGCCGTTCACGCTGGCCTTGGTGTCGATGTCCACATACCAGACAGCGGCGTTGACCAGCAGGTTGTCGGTGATCATGTAGTCCATGCCCAGCTGGCCGGCGAACCCGACCGAATCCTGCAGTTTCAGGTTGCTGAACCCTTGTTGCTTGCGGTTGCTGCTCAGGTCTTCATCGAAGAACAAGGTGTAGTTGATGCCCACGCCCGCATAGGGTTGGAACTTCGACGACGCCTCCATCGGGTAGTACTGCAACGAAAGGGTTGGCGGCAGTTGCTTGATGTCGGCCAGCTTGCCATCCAGCCCACCGCCCAGCCCTTTCGCCCCTACCGTGTGCTTGAACGGCGTGGCTGCCAGCAATTCCAGACCAATGTGGTCGGTGAGCATGTAGGCGAATGCCAGACCCAGCTGGGTATCGCTGTCCAGGGTCGCCTTGGTGCCTGCCACTTTGTTGCCGTCGAACTTCAGGTCGCTGCTGCTCTCGTTGGGCGCAGTGGTGATGGCGCCAGCACGTACGATGAAATCACCGGGTTGATAAGCGTGCGCAGCCGGGGCGGTGAGTGCCAGGGCCACGAGTGAGGCACCGAGCAAGGACTTGTTCATGGAAGCTCCCAAAGGACGTTGATAATCGTGTAGTCCAATGGTACGGATGCAACTAAACAGAAAGTTTGACCCAGCTCAAAGAAGCGTCTGCACCGGCCTTCGGAATGCTCATCTGAGTTCGTAGGCGTAGATCTTCTCGGCTTCCATCTGGTAACCCGCCTCAGCCAGTTCGCTGCTCGAGAGTTTGACATGCATCGTGCCCTCTATCCAGTAGGGCTGATACAGATCTTCGACCCTTACGCCCATTTCACTGACGATGTGCACAATCTGGTTCGACGGGGGCGGGGGCACGTGGATGCACGCACCGTAGTACGGCACCAGCAGAAATTCGGTGGTGCGGCCTTGCTCATTGACCTCCAGCGGCACGATGTAGCCCGGCAGCTTGATCTGCTGGCCATCGAGGCTGTTCACCACGGGTGCAGCAGGCGCCTGCTGGCGCGCGGCCGGGGCGGACTCGGCAGACAGTGCATCGCTGAGCTGCGACATGTCATGCAGGGGCGCCAGTTGCGGCGCGACGACCGGTGCGCCTTCGGGGATCAGGGCGGGCCAGTCGAGCTCTCTGGGCTGCGATGCCCATGCAGGAACCGCAAGCATCACGAGCAGCGAAAAAAGCAGGCGCCGGGCGGGGCTACCGGTTGGCAGGCGGGCCCCCATACGGCATGTCCATGCGCTTGCAAGCGCATGGAGAGCCCCGAGGCAGGCAGTGAGAAATCGGATCATCACAGGCTCTCAAAGGTGGATCGACAAACCATCTGCCAACGACTGCCGATAGGCTCGCCATGCCGGAACGCTGCCCATCAACAGCGCTGCGCCAAGGATGATAGCCAGCAACGACCATTCATGCGTGCTGGGCCAGGCCAATGGCAGGTACAAGCCATAGTTGGCCTGCACGTAACCCTGGGCCAGGGCGATGCCGGCGTACAGCAGGCCAAGCCCGGCAACGATCCCGGCCGTTGCCAGAGCCAGAGCCTCAAGTACCAGCAGCCCGGCGATGTGCCATGGTCGTGCACCTACCGAGCGCAGGATCGCCATTTCCCGGCGGCGCTCGTTCAGACTGGTAAGAATCGCCGTGAGCATGCCGATCAGCCCGGTCAGCACAACGAACAGCGAGACCACGAACAGGGCTTGTTCGGCAGTGCCCATCAGGCTCCACAACTCCTGCAACGCCACACCCGGCAAAATCGCCAACAGCGGCTCGCTGCGGTATTCATTGATTTCGCGCTGCAGGCTGAAGGTGGCGATCTTGTTGTTCAAGCCCAGCATGAACGCCGTGATCGCAGCGGGTTGCAGGTCCATGACACGCGCCTGTTCTGCACTGATGCGTCCCGCACCTCGGGCCGGCACCCCGTTGTGCCAGTCGATATGGATCGCCTCCATGCCGGCCAGGCTGATGTGCAAGGTGCGGTCAACCGGCGTGCCGGTGCGCTTGAGTACACCGACCACGGTAAATGGTTTGTCGTCGTGCTTGACCAGGCTGATCGCCGCCACGCCATGGGCCAGCACCAGTTTGTCGCCCAGCTTGTAGTGCAAGGCGTCGGCAACCTCCGCGCCCAGTACCACTTCGAAAGGATCGTCGGCAAATTCCCGGCCCTCGCGCAACGCCAGGTGCTGCTTGCGCCCGTACTGATAGTGGTCGAAATAGGCGCCGGTGGTGCCCATCACCCGGTAGCCGCGGTGCGAGTCGCCCAGCGAGATGGGGATCGCCCACTTCACCCGTGGGTCCTGGGCGTAGTGCTGGTAGCTGTCCCAGCGTATGTTGTTGGTGGCATTGCCGATGCGAAACACCGAGTACAGCAGCAGGTTCACCGAACCTGAACGCGCACCGACAATCAGGTCAGTACCACTGATGGTGCTGGCAAAGCTGGCGCGGGCTTCGGTGCGCACCCGTTCGACAGCCAGCAGCAGACAAACCGACAAGGCGATGGCAAACGCGGTCAGAAAGGCGGTGAAGCGGCGGTTGGCCAGGCTGGCCAGGGCAAGGCGAAGCAGGTACATCATGCCTCCCGGGGCTTGGCGGCACGATTGAGCTCGGCCAGGGACAGGTGTCGGTCGAACAGCGGGGCCAGGCTCTGGTCATGACTGACGAACAGCAAGCTAGAGCCTGCCGCGCGGCATTCATCGAACAGCAACGCGATGAACGCTTCGCGGGTATCGGCATCCAGCGCTGATGTGGGTTCATCGGCGATCACCAGCTCGGGTTGGCCGATCAAGGCGCGGGCGGCGGCGACGCGTTGCTGCTGGCCGATCGACAGGCTGTCGGCTCGCCGCGTGAGCAACTGCGGATCGCCCAGGCCCAGGTGGGCAAGCAATTCGCGGGCGGCCTGGTCGACGCTACCGTGGCGCTCGACGGCACGCTGGGCGCGGCTGCGCGAGAAACGACAGGGCAGCTCGACATTTTCCCGCACCGAGAGAAACGGCAGCAGGTTGAATTGCTGGAAGATGTAGCCGGTGTGGTCCACACGGAAACGGTCGCGGGCACCTTGGCCGAGTAGGGCCAAGTCCTGTCCAAGCAGTTGGATTCGCCCACGGCCTGGCCGGTTGACCCCGCCGAGCAGGCCCAGCAGGGTGGTCTTGCCACTGCCGCTTGGGCCCTTGAGAAACACGGCTTCACCGGCTTGCAGTTCAAAGGCCGGGATATCCAGCAACGGCGGTTGTCCCGGCCAGGCGAACGCCAGGTCTTGCAGGTGGATCAGCGGCTGGTTCATTCAGAGTGTGACCACAGCCTTGGTTGGCGAGGTTTCCACCCCCTTCTGGCCGTTCGGGCCGATCAATTGCACATTGATTTTCTGCGTGGCGGGGAAGGCCTTGAACAGCGGCGACAGGTCGATCTGAGTGAGTTTTTCGGGCGCTGTGCAGGTGAGTTGGTAATGGGCGTTGATGTCGCTGTGAACGTGGCCTTTTTCGTGCTCGTCGGCATCATCGTCCGCCTTGGCGGCATCCCCAAACAGCGGGCTTTGCAGTTCTTGCTGGTCTGGTGTGCAACCCGCGGCCGCCGTCAAGGCGAACAACTTCAGGGGCTGTTCCAACTGCTGACGCACCGCGGCCACCTTGGCCTTGTCGGCATCGCTGCTGGCCATGTGCTCGAAGCCGACCAGGTTCATCGCCGGGCTGTCCAGCTCAAGCTCCAGGGTATTGCCGTCAAGCACGGCATTGAGCTTGGCCACGCCATGCTCATGGGCGGCAAGCGTGCCATGGCCGTGATCATGCTCATGTTCTCCGTGGGCATGGGCCGTCATGGCCAATGGCAAGCAGGCGAAGGGCAAGGCGAGCAGCAGACGACGCATGGGCGACTCCAGGAGCGGATTGTAGGATTAGTTATGTTATAACGATTGTTTGGCAGGCCGCCAGCCTCGTGGCTCAGGTTTCATGTTGCGGTAGCATGGCGACAATGACTTGAGCGAGGACCTACAGTGAGAATTCGTGGAACGATCGGTAAGTGGCCGGTGGACTTGACCATCGAGCTTGATCCCCAGGAATGGGCGCAGTTGGCACGGCCAGCCGAACAGCTCCCCGCTTCGACACCCCAGCCAGCTGCCGCGGTGCCTCCCGCAGCAGCAAAGGATGATGGGCCGTGGCGGGTAGCCTGCGAATTATTGCGCACGGCTGGCCGGATGGAGGGGCCTGAGCTGCTTGAGCATTTGCAGGGCCTCACGGGGGACTTTGGCGCAGCCAAGCGGTTGCTGGTGCGGTTGCGGCACCATGGGCAAGTGCGGGTGTTCAGTGAGGGCGAAACGCCGGTGTATGTGTGGCAGGCCGGCGAAAAGGCGTAGACGACCTCGAACGGCGTGACAAGCGTGTCAGTGGCCGGCTCACGGGGCAAGGCGGAGCAACCCAGGCAACAGGTGCTGGGCCTGATCAGTACCGAGCCGCTCGTATCCCAGAGCAGAGTTTGAGCACTAGGGCATGAGCAGGGTGGCGTACCTTGCTCATGCCTCCACGCCTGATAAGCGTCAGTACATCGCTGCAAACAGCTTACGGCGATACGTACCCACCAGCGGATGGGCACTGCCGAGCAACTCGAACACCTGTAGCAATGCCTTGTGTGGCAGCCCGTTTTCGTAACCGCGATTGCGCTGGAACAGCTTGAGCAGGCTTTCGAGCGCGGGCTCGTACTGCTGGCGTGCCAGCTGCTGAATGCACAATTGGTACGTGGCTTCGTCATCCTGTGGATTCTGCGCCAGGCGACTTTTCAGGTCGGCAACCTCCGGCAGGCTGGCGGCCTGGCGCAGGAACGTCAGTTGCGCCTTGGCGCCGGCCAGAGCGGCCTTGTGGTCCTCTGTCTTGACCGCATCCAGCACCACCTGGGCTTCGCCCAGTTCACCGCGCTCGGCCAGACAGCGGGCGTACAGAATCAGGCCTTCGGCGTTGCTGTTGTCTTCGGCAAGCAATTGCTGCAGCACGGCTTCGGCTTCGCCAAAACGGCTTTCGGCGAACAGCGCCTGCGCCTGTTCCAGCGGCGAAGCGGTGGGTGGCGCCGGCAGCTGCACATGCGGCTCGAGCATGGCGCGAATCGCCGATTCCGGCTGGGCGCCGGCAAAGCCGTCGACCGGCTGGCCATCCTTGAACAGCACCACGGTCGGCAGGCTGCGGATGCCGAATTGCGCCACTACCTGCTGCTCGACGTCGCAGTTGATCTTGGCCAGCAGCAGTTCGCCCTGGTACTCCTCGGCAATTTTCGCCAGAAGCGGCATTAGAGCCTTGCACGGCGCGCACCATTCGGCCCAGAAATCGACCAGCACCGGCTTGTGGAATGAGTTCTCGATCACCAACTGCTGGAAGGTAGCATCGGTGGCATCGAAGATGTATGGGGTGTCCTGGCTCATCGCGACTCTCGCAAATCCGTGAATGACACCACTATAAAGGCTCGCGGCTGGCGTGGTACAGGCTGACCCGGCGGAATTCGTGCGGCTCGGCCAGGTCCGGAAGGGTCAAGGCGTCGAGCACCCCGAGCGATCGGTACAAAGGGTGGCTGAAGTCCCGCACGCGCGAGTCGGCTACCAGTACCTGTCGGCCCCGGTCGAGGAAGGCATCGAGCAGCGGCAGGTTGGCGCGGTCGTAGAGCACATCGGCCACCAGGATCAGGTCAAAACGGTCATCTTCGGCAAAAAAGTCGCTGCTGTAGCCCAGTTCTACCTCGTTAAGGGCGGCGTTGGCACGGCAGGCGTCCAAGGCGAGCGGATCAAGGTCGCAGGCCACGACCTCCAGCGCACCTGCACGGGCGGCGGCAATGCCGGCGATGCCGGAACCGGCGCCAAAATCGAGCACCCGCTTGCCGGCTACCCACTCCCGGTGCTCGGCCAGGTAGCGCGCCATGGCCAGGCCACTGGCCCAGCAGAAGCTCCAGTACGGCGGGTCTTCGAGAATGCGCCGGGTTTCTTCACTGCTGAAGGCGCGGTCCATGTTCTGGTCATCGATCAGCCATAGTTTCAACGTGCAGCCGGGCAGGTCGCTGATCACCAGCCGTGCTTCGCCAATCAGGCCGCTCAGGGCCTGTTGCAATGCCACTGGCGCCACTTACGGTGCCTTTTCGAACTGCAGCGGGCCGGTGGCCTGGGTCTGTGCCTGGGTGATGCGCAGCGGCGGCAAGTGCATGATCAACTGGCCAGAGCGGCTGGCTCGTCCGCGCAGCTCCACCCTGGCGCCGGCCGGAAATGCCTCGGGATTGAAGCGCAGCTGGTAGGGCAAGGCCTGTCCGGTACCCGGCAGGGTGCTACTGGCCAGCAGCTGTTGCGGCCGATCGCGCTCATCGATCACCAGCAGGGCAAGTTCCACCTCTGCGCCTGCGGGGATTCCCAGCAACGTGCCGCTCAGCTCGCGCTGATAAGCCGGCAAGGGGCCAAGCGGCTGGGCCTTTTTGGCCACCTTGGCGGGCGCCGGGGCAGGCGGTTGTTCGGTCTTGGGCCGGTCACTGCCGCAGGCGGTGAGCAGGGCGGCGCAGCACAGCACGGCAAGCGCGCGAAGAGGCATGGGGTAGTCCTTCAGGGGCAGAATTGCATGGATGTTAACCCCTTTGGCTTGTCTTGCCAGTGGGATGCGCTACCATGGCCCTCCCTTTTTTTGTTGCCTGCCACCATGCACTGTCCGTTTTGCGGTGCCAACGACACCAAGGTCATCGACTCGCGCCTGGTCGCCGAGGGCGAGCAAGTGCGGCGCCGTCGCGAATGCGTCGCCTGCGGCGAGCGCTTCACCACCTTCGAAACCGCCGAGCTGGTACTACCCCGGCTGATCAAGCAGGACGGTACTCGCCAGCCCTTCGACGAAGACAAGTTGCGGGCCGGCATGCAGCGTGCGCTGGAAAAACGCCCTGTCAGTGTCGAGCGCCTCGAAGCCGCCCTGGCCCACATCAAGAGTCGGCTGCGGGCCACCGGTGAGCGCGAGGTCAAGTCGCTGGTGGTGGGCGAGCTGGTGATGGGCGAGTTGCGCAAGCTCGATGAAGTGGCCTACATCCGCTTCGCCTCGGTTTATCGGCGCTTCCAGGACCTTGACGAATTCCGCGAAGAAATCGACCGCCTGGCCCGTGAGCCAGCCAAAGAGTGAGCATGCAAACCCCCGCAGCTGTGCTTGACGCCCATTACATGGCCCGCGCGCTTGAGTTGGCGCGCAAGGGGCTCTACACCACCCACCCCAACCCGCGTGTGGGCTGCGTCATCGTCCGCGATGGCGAGGTGGTGGGCGAGGGCTGGCATGTACGCGCCGGGGAGCCACACGCCGAGGTGCATGCGCTTGCCCAGGCAGGCGAGCGTGCGCGGGGCGGCTGTGCCTATGTCACCCTCGAACCCTGCAGCCACCATGGCCGTACGCCGCCGTGTGCCGAAGCCTTGGTCAAGGCCGGTGTGGCGCGGGTGGTGGCCGCCATGCAGGACCCGAATCCCCAGGTGGCCGGGCAAGGCCTGCAGCGGCTTGCCCAGGCCGGTATCGACGTGGCCAGCGGGGTGCTCGAAGCGCAGGCACGGGCACTCAACCCTGGGTTTCTCAAGCGCATGGAGCAGGGGTTGCCGTTCGTGCGCGCCAAGCTGGCCATGAGCCTGGATGGTCGTACCGCCATGGCCAGCGGCGAAAGCCAGTGGATCACCGGCCCTGCGGCGCGTTCTGCCGTGCAGCGCCTGCGGGCGCGCTCAAGCGTGGTGCTGACCAGTGCAAGCAGCGTGCTGGCTGACGGTGCACGCATGACGGTGCGTGGCGCCGAGTTGGGCCTGGACGCCGAAACCACCGCGCTTGCCCTGAGCCGGGCACCGCTGCGGGTGCTGGTCGATGGCCGTTTGCGCTTGCCCTTGCAGGCACCATTCTTCCAGGCCGGCTCGGCGCTGGTGGTGACCGCCGTCGCAGATGACCCACGTTATGCCGCTGCCGGCCATGAACTGCTTAGCCTTCCGGGTGACAATGGCCATGTCGACCTGCGTGCCCTGCTTCAAGCCCTGGCCGCCCGTGGCGTCAACGAAATCCTGCTGGAAGCCGGCGCAGGTCTGGTGGGTGCCTTCGCCCAGCAAGGCCTTGTCGACGAGTACCAGCTGTTCATGGCCGGCACCTTCCTGGGCTCAAGCGCACGTCCCCTGCTGGACTGGCCACTGAACCGCATGAGCGAGGCACCGCGGCTGCAGATCACCGACATGCGCGCAGTAGGCGATGACTGGCGGGTCACAGCCGTACCGCTGCCTGCTCCCGGCGTATAATGCGCGGCTTGCCCCGCGCACACCGTTTTGAGGAAGACCCATGTTCACCGGCATCATCGAATCCATCGGCACCATCCGCAGCCTGACGCCCAAAGGCGGCGACGTGCGCGTGCACGTCGACACCGGCAAGCTCGACCTGGGTGACGTCAAGCTTGGCGACAGCATCGCCGTCAATGGCGTGTGCCTGACGGCAGTGGAATTGCCAGGCAACGGCTTCTGGGCCGATGTCAGCGTAGAGACCCTCAAGCGCACGGCCTTCGTCGACCTGAAAAGTGGCAGCAAGGTCAACCTTGAAAAAGCGCTGACGCCCACCACCCGCCTGGGGGGGCACCTGGTCAGCGGCCACGTCGACGGTGTAGGTGAAATCATCTCGCGCAGCGATAACGCTCGCGCCATCCAGTTTCGCGTGCGTGCGCCGCGAGAACTGGCCAAGTACATCGCCCACAAGGGTTCGATCACCGTCGATGGCACCAGCCTGACGGTCAACGAGGTCAATGGCGCCGAATTCGAGCTGACCATCGTCCCGCACACCCTGTCCGAAACCATCATGGCCGACTACCGCGCAGGGTGTCGGGTAAACCTTGAGGTCGACCTGCTGGCCCGTTACCTGGAGCGCTTGCTGCTGGGCGACAAGGCGGCCGAGCCGAGCAAGGGCAGTGGCATCACCGAAAGTTTCCTGGCCGCCAACGGCTTCTTGAAATCCTGATTGAGAAGGGGGTGCCGCGTGGCGCTCAACAGCATCGAAGAACTGGTCGAAGACATCCGCCAGGGCAAAATGGTCATCCTGATGGATGACGAAGACCGCGAGAACGAAGGCGATATCATCATGGCAGCCGAATGCTGCCAGCCCGAGCACATCAACTTCATGGCCAAGCACGCCCGTGGCCTGATCTGCATGCCAATGACCCGCGAACGTTGCGAAACCCTCAAGCTGCCGCTGATGGCGCCGCGCAATGGTTCGGGTTTCGGCACCAAGTTCACCGTTTCGATCGAGGCGGCCGAAGGGGTCACCACCGGCATCTCCGCCGCCGACCGTGCCCGCACCGTGCAAGCGGCTGCCGCCCGGGACGCCAAGGCTGAAGACATCGTCAGCCCCGGGCATATCTTCCCGCTCATGGCTCAGCCAGGCGGTACGCTGGCACGCGCCGGGCACACCGAGGCAGCCTGCGACCTGGCACGCATGGCCGGGTTCGAACCCAGCGGCGTGATCTGCGAGGTGATGAACGACGACGGCACCATGTCGCGCCGCGCCGAACTGGAAGTGTTCGCGGCCGAGCACGGCCTGAAGATCGGCACCATCGCCGATCTCATTCACTACCGCATGATCCACGAGCGCACCGTGCAGCGGGTTTCCGAGCAGTCGGTGGAAAGCGAGCTGGGCGAGTTCAACCTGGTCACCTACCGCGATGCGGTGGAAGGTGACGTGCACATGGCCTTGACCCTGGGCACCATCTGCGCCGAAGAGCCCACCCTGGTGCGGGTGCACAACATGGACCCGCTGCGTGACCTGCTGCTGGTCAAGCAGCCGGGCCGCTGGAGCCTGCGCGCCGCCATGGCCGCCGTGGCCGAAGCCGGAAGCGGTGTGGTGCTGCTGCTGGGGCACCCGCTTGATGGCGACGTGCTGCTCGCGCATATCCGCGAAAGCGCAGGCGATGCACCGGCCAAGACCCCGACCACCTACAGCACCGTGGGTGCCGGTTCGCAGATCCTGCGTGACCTGGGTGTGCGCAAGATGCGCCTGATGAGTTCGCCGATGAAGTTCAATGCGATATCCGGATTCGACCTGGAAGTTGTAGAATACGTGCCCTCCGAGTGACTTGAGGCGGCAATGACGCCCTGCAGCTCGAGTCCATACCCCTGTCGAGGCCGCCAGCAAGCGGCCTTGCGTTTGAAGATGAGAATATCGCAATGACCCTGAAGACCATCGAAGGTACCTTCATTGCCCCCAAAGGTCGCTATGCTTTGGTGGTTGGCCGCTTCAACAGCTTCGTTGTCGAAAGCCTGGTAAGTGGTGCCGTTGATGCCCTGGTACGCCATGGCGTCAGCGAAAACGACATCACCATCATCCGTGCGCCTGGCGCGTTCGAGATTCCGCTGGTTGCCCAGAAGGTCGCCCAGCAGGGTGCTTACGACGCGATCATCGCACTGGGCGCTGTGATCCGTGGCGGCACCCCGCACTTTGAATACGTGGCGGGCGAGTGCACCAAGGGCCTGGCCCAGGTGTCCATGGAGTTCGGTGTCCCTGTGGCGTTCGGCGTACTGACCGTCGACTCCATCGAGCAGGCCATCGAGCGTTCCGGCACCAAAGCCGGCAACAAAGGTGCAGAAGCCGCCCTGTCTGCCCTGGAAATGGTAAGCCTGCTGGCGCAGTTGGAGGCCAAGTGATTAGCGACGAAAGCGATCGTTTCAACCCGCGCGATCCCAAACCTGCGGATGCCGGCAAGCCATCGAAGAGCGCCAAGCGCCGTGAAGCCCGCAAGCTCGCGACCCAAGCGCTGTATCAATGGCACATGGCGCAGCATTCGTTGAACGAGATCGAAGCGCAGTTTCGGGTCGATAACGATTTTGCGGATGTCGACGGCGCCTACTTCCGTGAAATCCTGCATGGCGTTCCGGCCATCAAGGACGAAATCGACAGTGCGCTCAAGCCCTGCCTGGACCTGAGCCTCGACGAGCTCGACCCGGTCGAACTGGCCGTGTTGCGTCTGTCCACTTGGGAATTCATCAAGCGCATCGACGTGCCTTATCGCGTTGTGATCAACGAAGGCGTCGAGCTGGCCAAGGTCTTCGGCGCCACCGACGGTCACAAGTTCGTCAACGGCGTGCTCGACAAACTGGCACCGACGCTGCGCGAAGTCGAAGTCAAGGCGAACAAGCGCTAATTGCGGCGCAGCCTGGCCATGGGTGAGTTCGAGCTGATCAACCGTTACTTCGCCTCCGCGCACTGTGCAGTGCACGGCGAGGGCGAAGGGGTGGCGCTGGGCATCGGTGACGACTGTGCCCTGTTGGATCTCCCTCCCGGTGAGCAGTTGGCCGTCTCGACCGACACCCTGGTAGCCGGCGTGCATTTCCCTGCCGTCTGCGACCCGAAGCTGCTGGGGCAGCGCTGCCTGGCCGTCGCTGTCAGTGATCTGGCCGCCATGGGCGCCACTGCGATCGGCTTCACGCTGGCCCTTACCCTGCCTGACGTCAGCCACGATTGGTTGGAGGAGTTTTCGGCAGGGCTCAGCCGCATGGCACACCGTTGCCGCATGAGCCTGATTGGCGGTGACACGACCCGGGGTCCGTTGAGCATCACCGTGACGGTGTTCGGCCGTGTGCCCACCGGGCAGGCATTACGACGCACTGGCGCCCAGCCAGGCGACCTGCTGTATGTCGGTGGCTCGCTGGGCAAGGCCGCTGGCGCCTTGCCCCTGGTGCTCGGGCAGCGCCAGGCACCGCCGGCCGTGGCAGCGCCGCTGCTGGCCCACTATTGGGCGCCCATGCCGCAGCTCACCCTCGGTGCCTTGCTCAGAGGGCACGCTACGGCGGCACTCGATATTTCCGATGGCTTGCTAGCCGATTGCGGTCATATCGCCAAGGCCTCTGGCGTGGCGCTCGAGGTGAACCTGGCGCAGGTGCCGGTGTCCCCCGAAGTGGAGGCGTTCCTGGGGCGCGAGGCGGCCGTGCAGGCAGCGCTCGCCGGTGGTGACGACTACATCCTGGCGTTCACGGCACCCCCGGACGCCTTGACGCACCTTGCGCACTTTGGCTTCATCCAGGTCTACCCCATTGGCCGCGTACTGCAAGGGCAGGGCGTGTCCCTGCGCGACGCGCACGGTCAGGACATCACGCCTCGGCAGCGGGGCTACCAACACTTTAGGGAGATACCGTGACCGACCACCCCAATCAGGTGCCTGCGGAGTTCGTTCCGCCATCGGTCTGGCGCAACCCTTGGCACTTCATCGCGTTCGGGTTCGGCTCCGGCACCTTGCCCAAGGCGCCTGGCACCTGGGGCTCGCTGGTGGCGATACCCTTCATTCCGCTCTGGCAGATGCTGCCCGATTGGGGCTACTGGCTGGTACTGGGTATCACCATGCTGTTCGGCTTTTGGCTGTGCGGCAAGGTGGCCAATGACTTGCGCGTGCATGATCATGAAGGCATCGTCTGGGACGAAATGGTCGGCATGTGGATTACGCTGTGGCTGGTGCCCGATGGCTGGCAGTGGCTGTTGGCGGGCTTTCTGATGTTCCGCTTCTTCGACATCCTCAAGCCTTGGCCCATCCGTTGGATTGATCGTCACGTCCATGGCGGCGTCGGCATCATGCTCGATGACGTGCTGGCCGGCGTCTTCGCCTGGTTGGGCATGCAGGTTCTGGTATGGGCTGTCGCATAGAACGGGGGCTGCCATGGTGCTGAAGGGTATGCTGCTGGCATTACTGATGGTCGCGGCCCCGTGGGCGACTGCCGGCGACAGCCAACCTGACCAGGTTCACCTGGTCAGCGAGGAGTGGGCCGACTACACCAACGCAGATGGCACCGGTGTGGCCTGGGACGTGATGCGTAAGGTGTTCCAGCCCGCAGGGATCGAGGTCGTGCCGCAGAGTGCGCCCTACAGCCGTGCCATTGGCCTGGTCAAACGTGGCGAGGCTGATGCCTGGGTCGGCTCCTACAAGAACGAAAGTGAAGACAACCTCTACCCTCGCTGGCATTTCGACGTCGACCATGTCTACGCCCTCGGGCTTGCCAGCAAGCCGGCCCCCACACTGGCAACCATAGGCGACTATCGCCTGGCCTGGGTGCGTGGCTATGCCTATGGCAAATACTTGCCCCGCGTGCGGGAGTACCGTGAAATCCAGCGGCGCGAAGGCATTCTGCCCATGCTTGAGCATGACCGGGTGGACTTCTATGTCGACGCCATGACCGAAGTGGACTACGTCATTGGGCAAAGCTCGCAACCTGATCGATTCCGGCGTACCCACGTGGTCGAGCTGCCCATGTACCTGGCGTTCGCCCGCAGTGAACGGGGTGAGGCACTGCGTGATGTGTTCGACAAACGCATGGCCGAACTGGTGCGCAGCGGCGAACTCAGGCCGATATTCGAGCGTTGGAAACAGCCTTATCCTTTCGATACCAGCGCCAAGCCGTAGCGCGTTGCGTATAACCGCACCTGCCACGCATCGAGGTTTTCGATAATAACCGGCGGTATACTGCCGGAGCACTGCTCGTAAGCTGCTGATACAATCGGTCCATTGAAATTCCCACTTATCCCAGGAGCACAACGTGCCCGTCGTCTTTGTTGCAGCCTCTAAACTCCCGACGCCTTTCGCGACTTTCACCATGCACGGCTTTCTGGATGAAGCCACCGGCCGCGAGCACGTGGTGCTCAGCCTGGGTGATATCGCCGATGGGCAGCCGGTATTGGGGCGCCTGCATTCCGAGTGCCTGACCGGCGACGCCTTGTTCAGTCAACGCTGTGATTGCGGGTCGCAACTCGAAGCTGCCCTCCAGGCGATCGCCCGAGAAGGCCGTGGCGTGCTGCTTTACCTGCGCCAGGAAGGCCGTGGCATTGGCCTGCTGAACAAGATCCGCGCCTATGAACTGCAGGACGGCGGGGCGGACACGGTCGAAGCCAATGAGCGCCTCGGGTTTGCCGCCGACCAACGCGACTACGCCATCTGCCTGCCAATGCTCGAGCACCTGGGAGTCAAGGCGTTGCGCTTGATGACCAACAACCCGCGCAAGGTCAAGGCCCTGACCGACATGGATATCGTGGTGGCCGAGCGTGTGCCGCTGCATACCGGGCACAACCCGCACAACAGCCATTACCTGGCGACCAAGGCCGGCAAGCTGGGCCATATGCTGGGCAACGAACACCAGGGCGAGGTGCCCCAGGCGTGACCCGTGCCGAGGTCAAGCGGCGTCTTGCCCTGGCCTGGTGGCAATACCTGGCGGTGGGCCTCGTGCCGCTGCCGGTCATGGCCTGGGCCTTTGGCGGTGGCGAGGCGATGATTCCCATGTTGGCCATGCCGCTGTTCATCGCTGGCGCAGCCACATTGTTTCTCACCTTGCCGCGCTTCGGGGCCTACAAGCGCGCGCTGATTGCCACCTCCAAGGCCCTCGGTACCGAAGCCGAGCCTGCTGCGTGGATCGAACTGGCTCGCGTGCGGCGCCTGGCCATGACCTATGCCTGCTTCCCCGCCTGGGTAGCCGCGGTGTCGGTGCTGGTAGGGCTGGAGACCGTCCCGCAGGTGCTGCTGGCCTTGTCCACCGTGGTGTTGCTGTACCTGTACCGCCTGCCGCCTCAGCTCGGCTGATGCGCCGGCTCATTGCGGGGCTGGCGCTTCTGGCCTGTAGCCTGGCGAGCGCTGGGCCAGTGCGCGTCGTCAGCCTGGCGCCGTCGATGACGGACATCATGCTCGAACTTCAGGCAGGCGATCTGCTGGTGGGGGTGCTCGATGGAGGGGAACGGCCCCCTGCGCTGCGAGCGCTCCCCTCGGTGGGGCGCTATGGCCAGCTGGATATGGAGCGCTTGCTCAGTCTGCGCCCTGATCTGCTCTTGCTGTGGCCGGGCAGCGTACCCCCTGCGCAGCGCGACCAGCTCAAGCGTCTAGGCATCCCTACTTTCAGCGCAGAGCCCCGCGGCATCGAACAGTTGATTGGCCAGATCGAAGAAATTGCCGAGCACGTGGGCCGCGCTGATCAAGGGCGCCGCTACGCTCACGCCTTGCGGGCACGATTGAAGGCACTGCGCCAGCAATACCACCGTGACAGGCCTCTGCAGGTCTTCTACCAAGTCTGGGATCACCCTTTGTACACCCTGGGTGGGCAACAAGTGATCAGCGATGCGCTCGCCGTCTGTGGTGCGCGGAATGTCTTTGCGGATTTGAACCCGGCAGCGCCACAGGTGAGCGTGGAGTCGGTCATCGCCCGCGACCCCGACATCATCCTGGCTGCCGATGTGCAACAGTTGGCCAGCTGGAAGGCCTGGCCGATGCTGCGCGCGGTGGCGCAGGACGGGTTGCTGGTGGTACCGGACAACGGCATCGAGCGCCCCAGTGGGCAGATGATCGAAGCGACGGCTCGCCTGTGCGAACTGCTAGCTGCTAGAGCGCCGGTGTCCAGGTCACGCTGAACAACAACGTGCGCCCTTCTTCCCGATAGGCGTGGGGGTTGCCCTCGTAGCTGTACAGGGCGCGGCTGTAGCCACGGTCGAACAGGTTGTCCAGCTTCGCCTCCACCGTCAGCGCCTCGGTGGCTGCCCAACTGCCGCGCAGCCCCAGCAGCCCGTACCCACCCAAACGGCTGCGGTTGCCTTCATCGTCGTAGCTGCTGCTGACGGCTTGCACACTGGCACCGACGCCGAAGGGACCCACACGGCGGTCCAGATCCAGGCTCAGGGTGCGGCGTGCCCGTCGGGCCAATGTATGGCCACTGTCGCGGTCTCGGGGGTCGATCATCGCCAGGCCCAGCTGGCTGCTCCAGTCGCCCCACTGCTGGGCCAGGGCCAGCTCTACACCGTCGACGCGCGCCGAGGCCACGTTGCGGGGAATAGCATCCTGGCCGAACACGATCGCATCGCGCAGGTCGGTGCGGTACAAGGAAGCCTCCAGGCGGGTGTCGGAAGACAGCTGGCTGCGCCACTGCACTTCATGGGTTCTGGAATGCTCGGGGTCCAGGTCAGGGTTGCTGAACTGCGGGTAGTACAGGTCGTTGAACGTAGGTGCCCGGAAACCTTCGCTATAGGACAGCACTACATCATTGCGATCATCCAGCGCAACGGTCACGCTGCCACTCCAGGTGGTATGGGTGCCGAATTGCTCGTTGCGGTCCTGGCGTACGCCCACTTCAGTGGAGAACAGCGGGCCTTGGTAGCGATGCTGAAGAAACACCGCCCGGTTCCAACGGCTGTCCTTCTCGAAGTCGGTACTGGCGTGCACGCGGTCCTGATACCAGTCGGCACCGGCGAGCAGGCTGTGCTGGTCGTTCAGGGCCAGATCGTTCTGCCAGGTCATCTGGTCGCGGTAGGTGTTGAACACAAAGCGTTCACTGCTCAACGTGTCGCGCTTGTCGTCACGGTTTTCGCTGTGCGCTACCTCCAGCCGCGTGTGCCAGTTGTCGTTGGGCTGGGCGTCGAGGTAACTGCCCAGGCTGGCGATACTGAAGTCGGTGTAAGGCTGCTGGCCGACGCTTTCGTAGGTGACAGGGTCGAAGCCGCCGAATGGGTTGTCGTATTGACTGCGGCCCTGACTGTGCAGCAGGTTCATGCCGACTTCCACGCGCTCGCCGAGCGTCTGGCTCAGGCTGAAGTTGAGCGATTTGTTACGGTAAGCGTCATGGTCGGCGTCGCTGCCGAACGACGGTCCTGTTGAATCGATGCCTGCCGTTTCGTCCAGGCTTGCGCCCAGGTTGAAGCGCGTTGAGCCGTCGGCGCCCGACACACCCAGGCTGCGCTGGAAGGTTTTTCGGCTACCGGCGGCCAGACGCACACGCGGGTGCAGGCCATCTCCGACGCTGCGCCGGGTGAACACCTGGATGACCCCGCCAATGGCATCGCTGCCATACACCGCCGACCGGGAGCCGCGAAGCACTTCGACACGCTCGATCTGGTCGACGTTGAGAAACTGCAGGCCGCTGTCGCCTGAGGTCGCGTTGGCGATGCGTACACCATCGACCAACACCAGCGTTTGCGCAGTCTTCGTGCCGCGAATGAAAAGGCCTGGCAAGCTGCCGCGTCCGCCGGTCGGTGCCACCTGCACGCCCGGCACGCGGCTGAGCAGGTCCATGACGCTGCTCGGTTGCAGGCGGTCGATATCGGTCCGGGTGAACACGGTGTTCGCAGCACTGGTGGCGGTGCGCGACTCTACCTGGCGGCTGGCGCTGATGAGCACATCGGGCAGTTTGAGGGCTTCGTCGCGTTCGGACGCCAGCAGGGGCAGAGGGAGGCAAAGCAGGGTGGCGAGGGTCGGGTTTTTCACGGGCGGTACACGTCTGCGAAGTCTGCGCACTCCAACACGACGGGGCCCAGCGGAGAAAGGCCCTTGCCCTCAGAGTCGCCATGAACGAAGAAAAAGCCGGCAATCACCGACCTCGTTGGGTAAATGAATGCCGGCTCGTTTGGCTGAGCAACAGGGCTGCAGCGCAGCCCTGCACATCAAAGCCCCAGCTTGACCATGCGGGCTTTGACGCTCGCTTCGATGCCCGCTGCATCCAGCCCGCACTCTGCCAGCATCTGCGCAGGCTTGGCGTGTTCGACATAGAGGTCCGGCAAGCCCAGGTGCAGCAACGGCTTGACCACCGCCTCCCTGGCCAGGCACTCGCCTACGGCAGCACCGGCACCGCCCATGATGGCGTTCTCCTCGATGGTCACCAGCAGTTCGTGGCTACCTGCCATTTCCAGCACCAGGGATTCATCCAGAGGCTTGACGAAGCGCATGTCGACGACCGTGGCATTGATCTGTTCGGCCACTTGCAGGGCTTCGGCCAACTGTACGCCAAAGACCAACAGTGCGACCTTTTCACCCCGGCGACGCACCACGCCCTTGCCAATCTCCAGCGGTTCCAACCCCTCGTCGACAGCCGCGCCAGGGCCAGTACCGCGCGGATAGCGCACGGCAGCCGGGCCGTTGTACAGGTGGCCGGTGCTGAGCATTCTGCGCAGCTCGCTTTCGTCGCTGGGCGTCATCACCAGCATGCCAGGGATGCAGCGCAGGTAGGACAGGTCATAGCTGCCGGCATGGGTCGGGCCGTCTTCACCCACCAGGCCGGCGCGGTCGATGGCGAACAGCACGTCCAGGTTCTGCACGGCCACGTCATGAATCAACTGGTCGTAGGCCCTCTGCAGGAAGGTCGAGTAGATAGCCACCACCGGCTTGCTACCTTCGCAAGCCATGCCCGCCGCGAGGGTGACGGCATGCTGTTCGGCAATCGCCACGTCGAAGTAGCGTTCAGGGTAGCGCTCGCTGAACGCCACCAGGTCGGAGCCTTCCTTCATGGCCGGCGTGATGCCGACAAGGCGATCGTCGGCAGCGGCCATGTCGCAGAGCCACTGGCCGAACACGGCGGAATACTTCGGTCCGCTGGCCAGTTTCGGCGCAACCGGCTTGCCCACGGGCTCGAGCTTGGTGATGGCGTGGTAGCCGATCGGGTCGATCTCGGCCGGGGCGAACCCCTTGCCCTTTTTGGTCACCACGTGCAGGAACTGCGGACCCTTGAGGTCGCGCATGTTGCGCAGGGTGGCGATCATCGTGGGCAGGTCGTGACCATCGATGGGGCCGATGTAGTTCCAGCCCAGCTCTTCGAACAGGGTGCCGGGGACCAGCATGCCCTTGGCATACTCTTCGGTACGCCGCGCTATTTCCCACGCACCTGGCAGGCGCGACAGCACTTTCTTGCTGCCTTCGCGCATGCTGGTGTAGGTGCGGCTGGAGAGGATCTTGGCCAGGTAGTTGGACAAGCCTCCCACATTGCGCGAAATCGACATGTCGTTGTCGTTGAGGATCACCAGCATATCGGCGTTGACTTCCTGGGCGTGGTTCAACGCCTCGAAGGCCATGCCCGCCGTGAGTGCGCCGTCGCCGATGACCGCAATGGACTTGCGAGCGCTGTTTTGCAGGCGCGCCGCAATGGCCATGCCCAGTGCCGCGCTGATCGATGTGCTGGAGTGACCGACGCCGAAGGTGTCGTACACGCTTTCGCTGCGGCGCGGGAAGGCGGCTACGCCGTCTTTCTGGCGCAGGCTGAGCATGCGGTTGCGGCGCCCGGTCAGAATCTTGTGCGGGTAGGCCTGGTGACCCACGTCCCATACCAGCCGGTCATCGGGGGTATCGAAGACGTAGTGCAGGGCGATGGTCAGCTCGATGACGCCCAGGCCGGCACCGAAGTGCCCACCGGTCTGGCCCACGGTATACAGAAGCTCCTGGCGCAACTCGTCGGCCAGGGTCTCCAGGTCGGCTTCGGCCAGGCGGCGCAAGCCATCTGGCGTGTCAGCGCGGTCGAGCAGCGGCGTGACCGGGCGTTCGCGGGGGATCTCTTGAAACGTCGTGGGCATCAGGCGAGTCGTTATAGGTGTATTAAGACGCGGCAGTTTACCCCATTGTAGGAAAAGCTGCCCATTCAGACGGGTGACGCGCGGGCGGCTTCGCAGCCATCGCGCGGTACTCACCAGGTCAGTTGCGGCGTTCGACGATATAGCGCGCCAGGGCTCGCAGTGGTTCGGCCTTTTCGTCGAACCTTTCCAATGCGACCAGTGCCTGGTCGCGCAGTTCGATCGCGTAGGCCTTGGCCGCCTCCATGCCCAGCAGGGCAGGGTAAGTCGGCTTGTCGCGGGCGATGTCGGCGCCCTGGCGTTTACCCAGTGTAGCCGTATCGCTTTCCACATCCAGGATGTCGTCCTGAACCTGGAAGGCCAGGCCAATGGCCTGCGCATACACCTGCAAGGCATCGAGCTGCGTCTGGTCGGCACGGGCACTGGCCAGCCCACCCAGGCGGACACTGGCTTCGATCAGGGCACCGGTCTTGTGCCGGTGCATGAACGCCAAGGCCTGCTGGTCCAGCTTCATGCCCACCGAACCCAGGTCGATGGCTTGCCCGCCCACCATGCCAGCGGGACCGGCGGCCGTGGCCAGGGCCTGCACCATGGCCAGGCGAAGTGCGTCGGTCTGAGGGCTCAGGTGGGGGTCGAGCAATGCGTTGAAGGCCAGGCTTTGCAGGCCGTCACCGGCCAGAATGGCGCAGGCCTCGTCGAACGCCTTGTGTGTGGTCGGCTGGCCGCGACGCAGGTCGTCGTCGTCCATGGCCGGCAAGTCGTCATGGACCAGCGAGTAAGCGTGAATGAGCTCGACTGCGCAAGCGGCGCCGTTGGCGTGCTCCGCCGGAGCGCCCAAGGCCTCGCAGGCCGCATAGACGAGCAGCGGGCGTACGCGCTTGCCGCCGTTCATCACGCTGTAGCGCATGGCGGCATACAGGCGCTCGAGTTCGGGAGTGGGGGCGATGAACAACGGCTCGAGTGCGCCATCGACACGGGCCTGGCAGGCGGACTGATAGGCACCGATCATGCCTCGGGTTCCACGTCGAAGGGTTGGGCGGTCAGTTCGCCATCGCGCTCCAGCAGCACCTGCACCTTCTGTTCGGCCTGAGCCAGGGCGCCTTGGCAATCACGCGTCAGGGCAATGCCTTGTTCGAAAGCGGCAAGTGAGTCCTCCAGGGACAACTCGCCGTTCTCCAGGCGCTCGACCAGTGCCTGCAACTCGGCAAGGGATTGCTCGAAATCAAGGGAAGCTTTTTTGCGGGCCATGGCGGCAGTCTCGGCGGTAGTCTGAACGCCGCGACACTAGCAGAGCAGGGCGGGGTGAGCAAACCGCCATTGGCACGGCAGCGCCGGGTTGGCGCCGCCGTCCAGGCCTTGGATGGCCAGGTCGATCAGATCGCCGGAGCCGTTTGCGCCTGCAGCGCCAGGCGATACTGCGCCAACTCATCGATGGTCAGCGTGGGCAGGTTGTACTGGCGCGCATAGACGGCCACTTCCTCGCCGCGAGCCATCGTGCCATCAGGGTTCATCAATTCGCACAAGACCGCTGCCGGCCGCAGCCCGGCCAGGCGCGCCAGGTCAACCGACCCTTCGGTGTGGCCGCGACGCGTGAGCACACCGCCATTGCGCGCGCGCAGCGGAAAAACATGCCCAGGGCTGACAATATGCCGTTGCTCGGCCGAAGAGCGCAGTGCAGCGGCGATCGTGGTGACCCGGTCCTGGGCGCTTACGCCAGTGGTGATGCCCTCGGCAGCTTCGATGGTGACCGTGAACCCGGTGCCGTGGCGGGCCTGGTTGTTCTGGACCATGGGTGCCAGTTGCAGCTCATCGACCGTTGCCTCGTCCAGGCACAGGCAGACGATGCCGCTGCAATCGCGGATCATCATGGCCATGGTCTGCAACGAAATGTTCTCGGCAGCGGCAATGATGTCCGCTTCATCTTCACGGTCGTCATCGTCAAGCAGCAGCACGGGGCGGCCGGCCTTGAACGCGGCGATGGCGGCGGTGACATTGGGAAAGTGCACAGGGTGCAAAGTAGACATGAAACGCTCCTCGTAAATGATCGATGAACGTCTCGGGGCGAGCAAAATGCGTGCGCAGGGGTGCCCATGGGGCCCCTGCCTGACGCCTTCTTTCATCCGGACTATGACCGTCGGCCCTGGAATCTCACCAGGTCTGCTGACCTCCGGCACAGCCGGAGCGCTCGCGGGCTCATCTTTCGATTTACCGCCGGTGGGGACTTTCACCCCGCCCTGAAGACCGGGCAAGCATACCGCACCCGGTGCCTGGGTTGGCAACCCGCCGTCATGATCGGGGCCGCTGTCAGCGGCTGGACGAGGTGCCCTGCGGTGCTGCTTTGCTCAGGCTATCGATCAGCCAGTGCAGCGATGCCGGAAGCATCGGCCCATGCCCGAGGCCGTCGAACTGCTTGAAGGACACCTGCACGCCGTTGACCTGGGCCAGGCTGGCGGCGAGGCTCCGTGCCGTCTGATCGGCGTGGGGCTGGGCCGGTTCGCGGGGGCTGGCCGGCTCCAGTACGCCGCGCATCAACAGCACGCGTGGCTGGGCATCCCCCAACTGCGACGGCAGGCCTGCCGCTTCGTGCAGGATCGCGCCGTCGTGCCACCACAACGAGGGGCTGGCCGCCGCATAGACGGCGAATGACTTGGGCCGGGTGAAGAGGGCATGAAGCACGGCCAGGCCGCCATAGGAGTGTCCCCACAGGGTCTGCTGCCGGAGATCGATGCTCACCAGCGCTGCCAGCCTCGGGCGCATGCGCGTCTCCAGCAGGTCGAGAAACGCATCCACCCCGCCGCTGGGCTGCCCGGTGAGAGGGTCGCGCTGCTCTGTCTTCCCGGCAAGCGCCGGCGTGTAGTCGTAGGTTCGGCTGGCTCTGTCGATGCGCTGGTGGGTCTGGTAACCCACGGCGACCAGTACGGGGGCCTGGCCGGCGGCCAAGGCGTCGAGGCGTTGCCGGTCCAGGGCGCCCAGGGCTGCGTTGCCGTCCAGCATCCATAACACCGGGTAGCCGGTTGCGGGGGCGGCGCGCTTGGGCAGCCCTACCCATAGTCGGTAGTGACGCGCGCCGTCTGCCGAGTCAAGGTCCAGTTGGGTGAATCGGTAGGCCAGGTCCTTGCGTGCCAGCAGCGTCGTATTCATCGGCTGGTCATGCTCAGGCTGGGCCGTGGCGGCACCGGTCACAAGGGCCAGCGCAAACGCCAGGCCCCGGATCATTCTGTTCATCAGGCATCTCTTCACGGCATTGCAGGCACTGCAACTCAAGCAGCCAGATGATAGTCAGCCTCCAACACGCGTAAAGCGCCTTAACTTTCTAAACCGTTGGCGCTGGCCGGCAGGGTCAGGTGCAGGTGCAAGCCTGGGTGAGCATTGCAGGCCCAGAGTCGGCCACCCTGCAATTGCACGGCGCGCCGGGCGATGGCCAGGCCCAGTCCAAAGCCTGCGCCGCTGGCGCTCAGCCGCTGGTAGGGTTGAAAGATACGCTCAAGCGCTGCCTCGGGCACGCCGGGGCCTTGATCGCGCACGCACAAGTGCCAATGCGCGCCTTCGCGCCAGCCCTCCAGGCAGACGGTTCCATCGGGCGGAGAGTGTCGGATGGCGTTTCGCAGCAGGTTCTCCAGCGCCTGGGCCACGCTGTCCAGGTGCACCTGGACCACGCAGTCCTGCCCGAGCGTGCATGGCAGGCGCGCGAGGCTCCAGCCACTTTCGAAGCAGATGTCCTGGCACAGCGCCTCCCACAGCGATGTCATCAGGACCGGCTCGGTGGCCAGGACGGGCTGTTCGGTGTCCATCCAGGCCAGGTCGAGGGTGTCTTCCAGCAGTTTCTGCATATGGCTGGTTTCATAATCCATGCGCGCGCGTAGCTGGGCGGCAGGCAAGTTGCTGTCATGGGCAATACGCAGGCGTGCCAGCGGCGTGCGCAATTCGTGGGACAGTGTGCGCAATAGCAGCCGCTGCTGTTCCAGGCTCTGGCGCAAGCGATTGGCCATGTGATCGAAAGCCTGCGCCAGCTCGCCCAGCTCATCGCGCCGGTCTTGCAGGGGCAGGCCTGGGCTGTCCAGGTCATTGGCCCGCAGCGCGTCGGCGCGGTCACGCAGGCGGTTCAACGGGGCGACAAGGTGACGGTACAGTGCCAGCCCCATCAGCAGGGCCAGCAACGCCGGCGCCACGCCGTGGGTGACCAGGTGAGTCCAGGGTGTCAGCCCGGTGGGCAGTAGCCGCTCGGGCAGTTGCATGACCAGGCGCCCGTGTTCGGGGTGGCGCGGGAAGGCAATGCTGACGTAAGGCAGTTCGCCTTGCAGGCGGCGGCTCATGGGCCAGTTCAGCTTGCGCATGAAGGTCAGGTGACCTGCCTCCTCGGCTGTGAGCGGTGTGGTGCCCAGGCTTTGCAGGTAAGGGCCGACGACCGCTGCCCAGGTGTCCTCGGTCATTTGCACTTGCTTGCGCCAGGTCTCGACGCCCATGGCTCCCCCTTGCTCCCAGGCGAGCTCGGCCTGCCGGGCATAGCGCGCCAGGTAGTCCTGGTCGGCCTGGGCCAGGAAATAGGTGCTGCGCTCCACCGTCAGGCCCCAGGTCCAGATCAACCAGGTGAGCAGCAGGCAGAAGCTGACCTGCAGCAGGGCCAGCTTCCACAGCAGCGGATGTCGCCGCATCAGGCCGGGCTCTGCACGACCAGGACATAGCCCTGGCCACGCACAGCCTGGATGAGCAGATGCTGTATGCCGATGTCCGCCAGCTTGCGGCGCACGTTGCACACATGCACATCCAGGCCTCGATCCAGGCGCGTGTAGCCACGGTGCAGGACGGTCTGGTACAGGAAAGGCTTGCTCAGCGGCTCCCCGGCATGGGCGTGCAGGGTGATCAACAAGCGGAACTCCGAGCCAGTCAACCCAGCCGGCAGGCCGTTATGCATGACATCCTGTGCAGTGTGATCAAATACGGGCTCATCAGTACGCGTCGCCACGGGCGGCGTGCTGTGGAAGGCGACCCGACGCAACAGTGCATCGACCCGTGCATCCAGTTCCGCCAGACTGAAGGGCTTGGGCAGGTAATCGTCGGCACCCCGGGTAAATCCGGTGATGCGGTCCTGCTCGGCACCCAATGCCGACATGAGAATCACCGGTACTGCCTGCTTGCGCCGCAGTGCATCGAGCAGGCTCAGCCCGTCGAGACCTGGCAGCATGATATCCAGCAGCGCCAGGTCGAATACGCATCGGTGGGCATCGGCCAGCGCCGCGTCGCCCGTCGCGCATGCGTGTACCTCGAAGCCACGGTCGATGAAATGGCGGTAAAGGTCGTGGCGTAAGCGTGGGTCGTCTTCGACCAGCAGCAGGGAGGTGGGCACGGCGAGCCTTGAATGAGAATTTATATCAGTTGCAAATCATCCCACCGGACTCGACCCTAGGCAATGGCCCAATGTGTTAAGAAGGTTAATGCTGCTGCATGCCCTGTACCTGCTCCGGTATCGTTCGCAAAAAGCAATATGTTTCGTTTGCGAATTACTATCATATGGGCAAAGGGTGCGGCATGAACGTTTTCAGTGGGGCAGGGCGCGCGCGACGCGTGCGGGGATGGCTGGTGGCGGGGCTGGTAGCGCCGTTTTCACTTACGGCATTGGCGCAAGACGTAGCCATGGTGGTGAACGCTGACGATCCCCTCGACCTGCCGGCATTGACCATCGAGGGCAATCGGCTGTACGACATGCTGCCCTCCGAGGCCACTGGCGGGTACAGCGTGGACGCCGCCACCGTGGGCACCAAGACGCCAGCGGTCTTGAAGGACATCCCACAGTCGATCACCGTCTATACCCAGGATTACGTCAAGGATCGGCAGTTCGTTCACCTCGATGACCTGGCCAAATACACGGCCGGCCTGCGTACCCTGACCAACGACAGTGGTCGGTCATCGATCTACGCCCGTGGCTATGAGTACAGCGAATTCAACATTGACGGCCTGCCAGCACCGATGGCGAGCATCTTCGGGACCGTGCCATCGCTTGTGGCATTCGACCGTGTCGAGATCATGCGTGGCCCGGCCGGGCTGTTCAGCAGCACCAGCGAACTGGGCGGTATCGTCAACATGGTGCGCAAGCGGCCCACGGCCGACTTTCAGGGGCATGTCGAGGGCTACTACGGTACCTGGGATACCAATCACCAGGAACTGGACCTGAGCGGGCCGCTGGACGAAAACGGGCGGGTGCGTGGGCGCTTCATCGCCTCGCGCGACGACACTAATGGCGAAGTCGATTACAACGCCAATACCAGCAACAGCTACTACGGCGCGCTGGATGTCGACCTGGACGAGGCCACTACCCTGTCGTTCGGCCTGATCCACGAGGTCAAGAACATTACGCCGCACAATGGTTACCCGGCAACGTTGGACGGCAAGGTGCCTGACTTCAGCCATTCCCGTTTTCTGGGCGCAGACTGGAACGCGTTCGACGGCAAGACCACCGACCTGGTCGCTGAGCTGACCCATCGTTTCGACAACGGTGGCTATGGCCGCATCGCTGCACGCGGATCGCACCGCGATACCAACTATCTCTACGCGTTCACGGCCACAAACCCCACGACGGGCAAAAACTCCGAACGCGCCAGTGCGCGCGATTTCACCCAGGACACCTACGCGGTCGATGCCAGCTACAGCCAGCCCTTCGAAACCTTTGGCCAGGTCAGTGAGTTCGTCGTTGGCAGCGATTACAAGAACTACGACACCGAGTACCTGAACGGGGCCACGACGCTGGGCAACATCAACGTCAACACTTACTCACCCAAGCAGTTCGCCAAACCCGCTGCGAACTACACGACCGAGACGGGCATGCAGGAAGAGGAATACGGCTTGTATTCCAAGGTCACCTTCCGCCCGGTCGAGCGCCTGGCATTGATCGCCGGCGGGCGGTTCAGTTGGTACCGTGGCGATTTCTACACCACGACCCTCAAGACCGGTGTCACTGCGGACGATAGCAAGCAGGTCGATGGTCATTTCACACCCTATACCGGTGCGGTCTACGACCTGTCCGAAAACCATGCGCTGTATGCCAGCTATTCGCAGGTGTTCAAGCCGCAGTCGGCGACCGATGGCGACGGCCGAGTACTCAAGCCACGTGAAGGCGAGCAGTACGAAGTGGGTATCAAGAGCAGCTATTTTGGCGGCGCACTCAATACGCGCCTGTCGGCATTTCGCCTGACCGACGAAAACCGCGCCACCACCCGTTACGACAGCGAAGGCGTCGCGACCAAGGACTCGGTAGCTGCCGGCAAGACACGGGTCAAGGGGGCAGAAGTGGAAGTCAGCGGCAAGCTGACCGATAACTGGGAGCTGCTGGGCGGTTACACCTGGATGGATACCGAAACCGTGAAGGGCGATGCCGAAACCACGTTCTTCATCATGCCGCGCCACCAGGCGTCGCTGTGGAGCAAATACACCATCAGCCAAGGCGCGCTCACCGGGCTGGCCATCGGTGGCGGCGTCTCGGCGATGAGCAATTTCCACTCGGAAAACGGCGGGGTACGCATTGATGCGCCAGGTTATGCCACCGTGGATGCCATGCTTTCCTACCCGGTGACCTCCAAACTGACTGCCACCGTCAACGTCAACAACCTGTTCGATCGCGATTACCTGTCGCGGGTGGGTTCGACATCCACGTTCAACTTCTACGGCCCGTCGCGCAGCGTGCTGGTGGGTGCGCGTTACGATTTCTAAAGGCGTGTGCTAAAGGACAATTCGGCGGCGCCTATAGGGTCTCGCCGCTTTGTTCTGGCTGAAAGACAGGCATTAAAAAGCCGGCTTGTGGCCGGCTTCTCGGGGACGCTTCCGACTAATTTATGGTAAGCCGCAATCGCCTTAACGGTGTGGCCAAAAGAGGCCTGAAAGAGATGGCTGATGCCCGTATGGGGTATCGCCGAGCCCTCTGGACTGCGGCTTGCGCCGGTCGGGGCTGATGTGCGCGTAGCATACAAGGGCACGCACCTGATGCCCAGCAAAAAATGGCACAGGGTGTTTCAACCGGGGCGTTGCCGGCGAAAATGCGACCAGTGATAGACCCACCCCAGGATCTCCAGCCCTTGCGCCTGGCGCTGGCTGGGGGTCAAGCGCTCGACGGCGTAGTTGTGCCGGTCATGACTATGCAGGTAGAGCGTGCCGTGCTCGCCCATGGTCAGGTTATGCACGCGCAACGCGCCATTGATCAGCAGGGCATAGGTTTCGCCCTCGACGATCTGGGTCATGCTCATGTCGATGGCCAGGGTCGCTTCGACGGGGATCAAAGGGGCCATGTTGCCGCCTGGCATGGCCATGCAGATGGACGTGTCGTGTTTGACGCCCAGCATTCGCAGGGCGTTGGCAGGCAGGCGCAGGGCACGCCCTGACACCTTGCACAGCAGGCCATTGCGCACCTCGTGGAACGGCACATGTACCACGCGCCCGCGATGAACTGCACGCGGAATGGGGGCGTCTATCGGCACCGGGCGTGGCGGACAGGTGCGCAGGATGGCATTGGGATGTTTGGCGCCTTCGCCGGTGCGCAGCCAGCGACGGTGCACGCAGAACAGGTCGGCGAGCTCGTCCAGGCGAGCCAGCGGGACCCCGCGATTGAACCAGTTGTTGACGTGCTGAGGCGTCACGCCGCGCTGGGCTGCGAAGTTTGCAGGGGTCAGGCCGCATTCTTGAAGAAGGGCTCTTAAACGTTCACCAGATGTGTTCATGGAGAAAGTGTAGCGGCACGGTGCCACCAAGGGTATGAACAGGATGTTGATGCGCGGAAGGGGAGATGTAGGAGTAGTCAGACGCGGGTGTAGGACGTTGTAGAACGCTTAAGCCGAGATTGGCTGTGAAGCCTATCGCGCGCCAAAAAAAACCCGCCGAAGCGGGTTTTTCATTCAATCAGGATCAGCCTTTGTAGGCTTCGACCGATTTGGTGATCGCAGCACGGGCGGCGTCGGCGCCGTCCCAGCCTTCGATCTTGACCCACTTGCCCTTTTCGAGATCTTTGTAGTTGGCAAAGAAATGCTCGATCTGCTGGATCAGCAGGGCAGGCAGGTCGGTGTATTCCTTCACGTCCACGTACAGCTGCGACAGCTTGTCGTGGGGCACTGCGATGACCTTGGCGTCGCCGCCGCCATCGTCGGTCATGTTCAAGACACCTACCGGACGGGCGCGGATGACCGAACCTGGGGCCACTGGGTAAGGGGTAACCACCAGCACGTCCAGCGGATCACCGTCGTCAGCCAGGGTGTTGGGGATAAAGCCGTAGTTGGCCGGGTAGAACATAGGGGTGGCCATGAAACGGTCGACGAACAGCGTGTCGCTGTCCTTGTCGATCTCGTATTTGATCGGCGCGTGGTTGGCCGGGATCTCGATGGCGACGTAGATGTCGTTCGGCAGGTCTTTGCCCGCCGGAATCTTGCTGTAGCTCATTGGGCAGTGCCCCCGTGTTTGACCAAAAAAGTGGCGGCGATTATAGGCATATTCCGACGGGGCATGCCACGTCTGGCCCAATGGACCGGGCGCTACACGGGGGGATGGCGATAGTCGGGATGCTCGCGTTGCAACCGGGCCAGGCGTGCAAGCGGGTTCTGCCGGTAGAACAGCGACAGTTGCTGGTAGACCTCGGGGTAGGCCTGGTGCAGCAGGTCGGGGGCGCTGAAGAAGTACTCGCTGGTCACGGCGAAGAACTCGGCGGGGTTTTCGGCGGCATAGGGGTCAATCGGCGTTTCGGCTTCCGGATCCAGGTCGAGTTGCCGGTTGAGGTCGTCGAAGGCCTGTTGCATGGCGTTCGCCCAGCGTTGCACAGCCATGTCGCTGTGCAGGGGAGGCAGGCCATTGGCATCGCCGTTGAGCATGTCCAGCTTGTGCGCCAGCTCATGGATGACCAGGTTGTAGGCTTCCCAGCCGCCACTGCCGAACACGCCATTGCAGGCCAGGATGATCGGGCCCTGCTGCCAGGCCTCGCCACTGTGTTCGCCGTCCCAGGCGTGCTCCACGCCGCTGGCGTCCCGGTGGCGCTGCGGGCTTTTGAAATCGTCGGGGTAGAGGATGATTTCGTGAAAGCCCTGATACCAGTTCAGGTCACCAAGGTGCAGTAACGGCAGCTGAGCTTGTGCCGCCAGCACCAGGCGTTGCTCATCGTCGAGCTCGACGCCTGACAGGCACGTCAGGTGCTTCTCGTTCAGGAACAGGATGCTGGCCTCGCGCAACCATTGGTCCTCGGCGTCGTCGATACCGTCCAGTATGGGCAAGCGCTCGCGTACGGCTTGCCATTGCTGGACGCTGATCGGGAAGCGCGCCAACGTGCGCTTGCGCCGCCAGGCGCTGAACGACCACATGCCCGATCAGGCGCCTCAGTGCGCCTTGGCCGTGCGACCCAGGCGGGTGCGCAGCAGGCCGAGAATCATCGGGACCAGCGACAGCAGGATGATACCCACTACCATCAGCGACAGGTGCTGCTTGATGAACGGCACGTTGCCGAAGAAGTACCCCAGCGTGACCAAGCCACCTACCCAGAGCAACGTGCCGGCAATACTGAAACCGAGAAAGCGCGGGTAGTGCATGCGGGCAATACCGGCCACGAACGGCGCGAATGTGCGCAGGATGGGCAGAAAACGTGCCATGGTGACCGTTTTGCCGCCGTGACGCTCGTAGAAGTCGTGGGTGCGCTGCAGGTGGTCGCGGCGGAAGATCTTCGAGTTCGGGTTGCTGAACAGGCGCTCGCCGGCCGTTCGCCCGATCACGTAGTTGGTGCTGTCGCCCAGGATGGCGGCGATCATCAGCAACCCGGCCAGCAGGACAGGGTCCATGCCGCCGCCCGCAGCGACTGCACCGGCGATGAACAGCAGGGAATCACCTGGCAGGAAAGGCATCACCACCAGCCCGGTTTCACAAAAAATCACAGCAAACAAAATGGCATAGATCCAGGGCCCGTAATTGGTGACCAACAGATCAAGGTATGCATCGAGATGGAGGATGAGGTCCAGCGGGTTGAAATCCATGTACAGCACCTGTGGTCTGGGTCGAAGGCTCGGTGACCTGGAGGAGTGAAATTTCACACATGACAAGTGGGCCATTATACGGCGAAGTCAGGATCACGCCCGCAGACTTTGTAGCGAGGGGTTACGGCAGTAGGAAGGCGTGAGCTGCGTTGTAGTACGGCCGACAGACACTGAGGTCGTGGACATCGTTCATCGTCCATGCTCGCCGCACGGAGGATACGGCGAGCGTGTTCAGTGGCCCGCCTGTAGCGCGCAGCAGGGCAGCCGGTGCAGCACCACCCTCCTACGCAGGTGCTCAGCCCTTGCCCAGAAGAAAGTTATCTTTCTGGCTGGCCAGTTCGTCACTTTCCAGGCTGTGAACTTCAGCCTCATCCTTAAGGTTCACGCCTGACAGCTGGCGCCGACAGGCTTCCCGCATCAGGTACAGCAGCCGATGCGCGGCCATGCCATAGCTCAACCCCTCCAGGCGCACATTGGAAATGCAGTTGCGGTAGGCGTCGGTCAGCCCGACCCTCGGGGCGTAGGTGAAATAAAGCCCCAGGCTGTCCGGCGAACTGAGCCCTGGCCGCTCACCGATCAGCATCACGGTCATGCGAGCGCCGAGCAGCTCGCCCACCTCATCTGCCACCGCCACGCGTCCTTGCTGGACCAACGTTATGGGCGCGCAAGTCCAGCCTTCGGCGTTGACCTGCTCCTCAAGGCGGGTCAGAAACGGGAGCGTATGACGGTGTACCGCCAAGGCGGAGAGTCCGTCGGCCACCACGATTGCCAGGTCGACCCCGCCTGGGTTGGCCTGGGCATGCTGGCGCAAGGTGGCGACCGAATCCTCGTTCAGACGCCGGCCCAGATCGGGCCGCTGCAGGTATTGATGACGGTCGCTTGCGGCGCTGTGTAACACCAGGCTATCGCGCCCCCGTTGATCGAGCTGTGCCGTCAGTTCAGTCACGTCGAAGGGCAGGTGCACGGCGTCCCGAGCCTGGGCATGGGCGAACTGGAAGTCCAGTTGCGCACTGGTCGGAAGGCTGGTGCCCACGCGCCCCAGGGCGATACGGGCGGGGGTCAGGTTGCGCAGGGCCAGCCAGGGGTTTTCGGGGGTGGGGGTACGGTTGTCCATGATCGGCGATTCCTATGCAAGCTGTGCCAGGGCCTGCCGGAAGGCTGGCGGCAGGTTGTCACCAAAGCGTATCCGGCCGTCGGCCTGGGTGAAGATGCCGGTGCGCGCCAGCCATGCTTCGAACTCAGGCCCAGGCTTGAGGCCCAGGGTTTGGCGGGCATACAGGGCGTCATGGAACGAGGTGGTCTGGTAGTTGAGCATGATGTCGTCCGAGCCGGGGATACCCATGATGAAGTTGATCCCGGCGACCCCCAGCAGCGTCAGCAGCGTGTCCATGTCGTCCTGGTCGGCTTCGGCATGGTTGGTGTAGCAGATATCGCAGCCCATTGGCACGCCCAGCAGCTTGCCGCAGAAGTGGTCTTCAAGGCCCGCACGGATGATCTGCTTGCCGTTGTACAGGTACTCCGGACCAATGAAACCGACCACGGTATTGACCAGGAACGGCTTGAAGTGGCGTGCGACGGCATAGGCGCGGGTCTCGCACGTCTGTTGGTCGACACCATGATGAGCGTTGGCCGACAGCGCACTGCCTTGGCCGGTTTCGAAATACATCAGGTTCTGCCCCAGGGTGCCGCGCTTGAGCGATAGCCCTGCTTCGTACCCCTCCTGCAACACGTTCAGGTTGATGCCGAACCCCGCATTGGCCGCCTCGGTGCCGGCGATGGACTGGAAGACCAAGTCCAGGGGCACGCCCCGGTTGATCGCCTCGATCGAGGTGGTGACATGGGTGAGCACGCAGGACTGGGTCGGAATATCGTAGCGCTGGATGATGGCATCGAGCATTTCCAGCAGCGCACAGATGGAAGCGGTGCTGTCCGTGGCTGGGTTGATGCCGATCATGGCATCGCCGTTGCCATACAGCAGGCCGTCGAGAATACTCGCCGCGATACCGGCCGGTTCGTCGGTAGGGTGGTTGGGCTGCAGTCGGGTCGACAGGCGCCCGCGCAGGCCCATGGTGCCGCGAAACTGGGTAACGACACGGATCTTCTGGGCCACCAGCACCAGGTCCTGGATGCGCATGATCTTCGACACGGCGGCGGCCATTTCCGGCGTCAGCCCCGGCGCCAATGCGCGCAGGCTGTCTTCATCGGCCTGCTCGCTCAACAGCCAGTCACGCAAGCCGCCTACGGTCAGGTGACTGACCGGTGCGAACGCCTGTGCATCGTGGGTATCGATGATCAAGCGGGTGACTTCGTCGCTTTCGTAGGGGATCAGTGCTTCGCTCAGAAAATGCGACAGCGGAATATTGGCCAATGCCATTTGCGCAGCCACGCGCTCGCCATCGCTTGAAGCCGCGACCTCGGCGAGGTAGTCGCCGGAGCGTGCGGGGCTGGCCTTGGCCATCACCTCCCTGAGGCTGTCGAAGCGATAGACCAGGTTGCCCACGGTGTGTACGAAATTTGCCATGCAGATTCTCCAAGGCCGCGGGGTGGCCCGCGGCGAGTGTCGTCGATCAGTGCAAGGCCTCTTCGGCCTTCTGGATCGCGGCGAATTCCTCTTCTGGCGTGCCCGCTACCAGGTGGTGACGGCTGTAGAACGCAAAGTACCCAATCAGCACCGCATAGATCACGGCAGCGCCGATCACCACGCGTGGGTCGACCAGGAAGCCGGCGACCACGGCGATACAGGCCAGCACCAGGGCTAGGCCCGAGGTGAAGATGCCGCCTGGGGTGCGGTAAGGGCGCTCCATTTTCGGGCGACGGATGCGCAGGGTGATGTGCGCCGCCATCATCAGTACATAAGACAAGGTAGCCCCGAACACGGCAACCAGGATGAGCAAGTCGCCTTGACCTGTCAGCGACAGGGCAAAACCGATGATGCCCGGAATCACCAACGCCATGACCGGCGCCTTGCTCTTGTTGGTCTCGGACAGCTTGCGCGGCAGGTAGCCGGCCCGCGACAGCGCGAAGATCTGGCGCGAGTAGGCATAGATGATCGAGAAGAAGCTGGCGATCAGGCCTGCCAGGCCCACCAGGTTGACGAAGCTGCCCATCCAGGTGGAACCGCCGTAAGCCTTGGCCAGCGCCTCGACCAGGGGGTTACCGGAGGCCTTGAGTGCTTCGGAGCCTGCACCGCCGGGGCCGACGATCAGGATCAGCAGGGCGAACGCCACCAGCACCAGCATCGCGCCAATCAGGCCGCGTGGCAGGTCGCGCTTGGGGTTCTTGGTTTCTTCGGCGGCCAATGGCACGCCCTCAACCGCCAGGAAGAACCAGATCGCATAGGGGATGGCTGCCCACACGCCTACATAGCCGAACGGCAGGAAGCTGCTGGCCCCTGCGGCATCGGTGACGGCGATGTCGAACAGGTTGGCTGCATCAAAATGGGGCACCATGGCCACCAGGAACACGGCCAGTGCAACGGCGGCGATGGCGGTGATGATGAACATCAGCTTGAGCGCCTCGCCCACGCCAAAGATGTGGATGCCGATGAACACCACGTAAAACGCCAGGTAGATCATCCAACCGCCGATGCCGAACAACGATTGGCAATAGGCGCCAATGAAGGTGGCGATGGCCGCCGGCGCGATGGCGTACTCGATCAGGATGGCGGTGCCGGTCAGGAACCCGCCCCAGGGCCCGAAGGCGCTGCGGGCGAACCCGTAGCCACCGCCGGCAGTAGGGATCATCGACGACAGTTCGGCCAGGGAGAAGCACATGCACAGGTACATGGTGGCCATCAGCAGGGTGGCGAGGAACATGCCGCCCCAACCGCCTTGGGCCAGGCCGAAGTTCCAGCCGGCGTAGTCGCCGGAGATGACGTAGGCAACGCCCAGGCCGACCAGAAGCACCCAGCCGGCGGCGCCTTTCTTGAGTTCACGTTGTTGGAAATAGTCTGAACCGACTTTCTCGAAATCTACGGAAGAGCCTGCCGGGCTACCGGCTGGGTGTTCGCTTGGCATGGTTTCACCTGTTCTTTTTCTTGATGGCCGCAAGGAGTTCGGGCCGCTGGTGATCTGTACTGCAGGAAGCGAGCCAGAGCGGTTGGTGCATGACAACCGCCCTGGACAAAGGGCCAGTCAACGCCGGCCTTTGCATCGTGACCGGCGAAAAGACCGGCGCAGGGCTTAGAAGAAGCCCAGCGGGTTGATGTCGTAGCTCACCAGCAGGTTCTTGGTCTGCTGGTAGTGATCGAGCATCATCTTGTGGGTTTCACGGCCTACACCGGACTTTTTGTAACCACCGAAGGCCGCGTGCGCCGGGTAAAGGTGATAGCAGTTGGTCCAGACACGCCCGGCCTTGATGCCGCGGCCCATGCGGTAGGCACGGTTGATGTCGCGGGTCCAGACCCCGGCGCCCAGGCCGAACTCGGTATCGTTGGCAATGGCCAGGGCTTCGGCCTCGTCCTTGAAGGTGGTGACGCTCACCACAGGCCCGAAGATTTCCTCCTGGAACACCCGCATCTTGTTGTTGCCCTTGAGCAGGGTCGGCTGGATGTAGTAACCGGTGGCCAGCGCGCCTTCGAGTTTCTCGACCTTGCCCCCGGTCAGCAGCTCGGCGCCTTCCTGCTGGGCGATCTCGAGGTAGGACAGGATCTTTTCGAATTGCTGTTGCGAGGCCTGCGCACCGACCATGGTGTCGGTGTCCAGCGGGTCGCCGCGCTTGATCTGCAGCACCTTCTTCATCACCACTTCCATGAACTGCGGATAGATCGACTCCTGTACCAGCGCACGGGATGGGCAGGTGCACACTTCGCCCTGGTTGAAGAAGGCCAGGACCATGCCTTCGGCAGCCTTGTCGATGAAGCTCGGTTCGGCCTGCATGATGTCTTCGAAATACACGTTCGGCGATTTGCCGCCCAGTTCCACCGTCGACGGGATGATGTTCTCGGCCGCGCACTTCATGATGTGCGAGCCCACGGGCGTAGAGCCTGTGAAGGCAATTTTGGCGATGCGCTTGCTGGTGGCCAGCGCCTCGCCCGCTTCACGGCCGTAGCCCTGCACCACGTTCAGCACGCCCTTGGGCAGCAGGTCGCCGATCAGCTCCACCAGCACGGTAATGCCAAGGGGCGTCTGTTCGGCGGGCTTGAGCACCACGCAGTTGCCTGCTGCCAGCGCTGGCGCGAGCTTCCAGGCGGCCATAAGGATCGGGAAGTTCCACGGGATGATCTGGCCCACCACGCCTAGCGGCTCATGGATATGGTAGGCAACGGTGTTTTCGTTGATTTCCGCAGCGCCGCCTTCCTGGGCGCGGATGCATCCGGCGAAGTAGCGGAAGTGATCGACCGCCAGCGGGATGTCGGCATTGAGGGTTTCTCGCACGGGCTTGCCGTTGTCCCAGGTTTCGGTGATGGCCAGGACTTCGAGGTTCTGCTCGATACGGTCGGCAACGCGCAGCAACACGTTGGAGCGGTCCTGGACGGACGTGCGGCCCCAGGCATCGGCAGCCGCGTGGGCAGCGTCCAGGGCTTTGTCGATGTCTTCGGCGGTGGAACGGGGGAATTCGGCAATCGGTTGCCCGTCCACGGGCGATGTGTTGGTGAAGTACTCACCCTTTACCGGAGGAACGAACTCACCACCGATGTAGTTGCCGTAGCGGCTCTTGAAGGAAACCTTAGCGCCTTCGGTACCGGGATGTGCATAACGCATGGTGTGTCTCCTGGCTATTGTGTTTGTGTGGAGTGCAAAGCGTAGAGCAAAGGTTGGGCCATCGTTTTGCACTTCAATGAAATCAAGCAGTTGACGGGTACTGACGCTCTCTGGCGACCCGCGATGTACCGTGCTCGATACAGGCTTGGGTGACAGTGTGTACCGCCGGTGGCACGCCTCGTGGCGGGTGCATTGCAAACCGGCCTGCTGTAGAGGATGCTGGCTTTAGCCTCTATCTGCGGAGAATCACAATAATGCAGAGCAACCCATTCACCCAGCATGCCCGGCAAGTGCACACGGTCGCCCATGGCGGGCGTGTCGAAGGCGGCAGCGACCCGTCCATTGCCCGCTCCTGGCTGCGCTGCCTGGAGGACTACCACCTGGATCCGGCGCTGGCCGAAGCACCGGTGGTCCTGGAGCATGGCCGCCTGCTGGAAAGCCGCGAGCGCATGCGCCAGGTGCTGCAAATCGCCGATCAGGAAATGAACAGCCTGCACCAGCAGCTTTCCGGTGCTGGCCATGCGGTGTTGCTGACCGATGCCCGCGGGGTGATCCTCAACTGTGTCACCGCCCCCACCGAACGGCGCAGCTTCGAACAGGCCGGGCTGTGGCTGGGCGCTGACTGGAGCGAGGCGCGAGAGGGCACCAACGGCATCGGTACGTGCCTGGTCGAACGTCAGGCGCTGACCATTCACCAGCACGAGCACTTTCGTGGGCGGCATACGGGGCTGACCTGCTCGGCCAGCCCGGTGTTCGACCCTCAGGGGCATTTGCTGGCCGTGCTGGACGTGTCTTCAGCGCGGCCCGACGTTTCGCGCCAAAGCGAATTCCACACCATGGCCATGGTGACCTTGTCGGCCAAGATGATCGAAAGCTGCTATTTCATGCGCCAGTTCGAGCATCACTGGCTGCTGCGTTTTCACCTGCAGGCCGAATCGGTCGGGCTGTTCAGCGAGGGGCTGCTGGCGGTCGACGGCGATGGCCGTATCTGCGCGGCCAACCAGAGTGCGCTGAACCTGCTGGGCCGCGTGCGCGCCGATGTGCAAGGGCAGACCCTGGAGCAGTTTTTCGCCTGCACCCACGACGAGCTGTTCAGCCGTGCCATGCCCGATGGCAGCGCAGCCTGGCCGCTGCTGACCCTGGACGGGCGGCAGGTGTTCGCCAGCCTGCGTGGCCAGGCACGTACGCCGGTCTGGACCGTGCCCGCCGGGCATTCGCGCCGCGTCGTCCGGCAGCCACCGCAGGTCTGCCTGCTGGACCCTGCACTGCAACAAGATTTTCGCCGCAGTGTGCGGGTATTCGAGCGCAATGTGCCGCTGTTGCTCAGCGGTGAGACGGGTTGCGGCAAGGAAGCCTTCGCCCAGGCCGTGCATCAGGCCAGCGAGCGTCGAGACAAGCCATTCGTGGCCATCAACTGCGCGTCCATCCCCGAGAGCCTGATCGAAAGCGAGTTGTTCGGCTATCGGGCCGGCAGCTTTACCGGGGCACGCAAGGAAGGCATGCGCGGCAAGTTGCTGCAGGCCGACGGCGGCACCTTGTTGCTGGACGAGATCGGCGACATGCCGCTGGATCTGCAAACACGGCTGCTGCGCGTGCTCGAAGAGCGGCAGGTGGTGCCAATCGGCGGCGAGCCGCAGGCCGTGGATGTTCGCATCATCAGTGCCACCCACCGGGACCTGCTGCAACGGGTTGCCCAGGGTACGTTCCGTGAAGATCTTTATTACCGCCTCAACGGGCTTGAAGTGGCTTTGCCTGCCGTGCGCGAGCGCAGCGACAAAGCGCAGTTGCTGGACTTGCTGCTGCGCCAGGAAACCCAAGGCCAGTTGATTGAACTCGAGCCCCAGGCGCGTGAGGTACTGCTGGACTACCCCTGGCCTGGTAACGTGCGGCAGATGCGCAACGTGCTGCGCACCCTGGCTGCCCTGTGCGACGAGGGCCGCGTCACGCTGGCAGACCTGCCTGCCGTGGTGCGCACGGCGCGTCGCCAAGACGCAGCGCCAGTGGCCACGGCGGTCTTGCCGGATGAGGGGTCACCGGTACCTGAGAGCAACACCGCATTGGAGACGGCCGAACGCCAGGCACTGCTGGCCGTTCTCGAGGCCCGGCATTGGCAGCTCACCCGGGTCGCCGAGCACCTGGGCATCAGCCGTAACACGCTGTATCGCAAACTGCGCAAGCATGGCATCACCCGGCCCGACTGACGAAACAGCGGGTGCGATTTGTCGCGCCCTGGGCTACCCTGCCTCGATGTTTTGCGAGGTCGACCATGCATATTCACATTCTCGGTATTTGCGGCACTTTCATGGGTTCGCTGGCGGTGCTGGCCAAGGAACTTGGCCACCGCGTCACCGGATCGGACGCCAACGTCTATCCGCCGATGAGCACCCAGCTCCAGGCCCAGGGCATCGAGCTGACCCAGGGTTATGACCCTGCTCAGCTGGAGCCGGCTCCCGATCTGGTGGTCATTGGCAACGCCATGTCCCGTGGCAACCCGGCGGTGGAGCATGTGCTCAACAAGGGCCTGCCCTATGTGTCGGGCCCGCAATGGCTGGCCGACCATGTGCTGCAGGGCCGCTGGGTGTTGGCAGTCGCCGGTACCCATGGCAAGACCACCACCAGCAGCATGCTGGCCTGGGTGCTTGAGCATGCCGGCATGAGCCCTGGCTTCCTGATCGGTGGGGTGCCGCAGAATTTCTCCGTATCGGCGCGGTTGGGTGATACGCCGTTCTTCGTGGTCGAAGCGGATGAGTACGACAGTGCCTTCTTCGACAAGCGCTCGAAGTTCGTGCATTACCACCCGCGCACGGCGATCCTGAACAACCTGGAATTCGACCACGCCGACATTTTCCCTGACCTTGCTGCCATCGAGCGACAATTTCATCACCTGGTACGCACCATCCCCAGCGAAGGCCTGGTGATCCATCCCACGTCCGAACAAGCGCTGGCGCGGGTCATCGACATGGGCTGCTGGACGCCCGTGCAGACAACAGGCGACGGCGGGCAGTGGCAGGCACGCCTGCTCAGCCCGGATGGGTCGCGCTTCGAGGTGCTGTTCGACGGGCACGTGCAGGGTGTGGTGGATTGGGCCCTGACCGGTCAGCACAACGTGGCCAATGCCTTGGCGACCCTGGCGGCCGCCCGTCACGTTGGCGTGGCACCGGCGATCGGTATCGAAGGCCTCAGTGCGTTCAAAAGCGTCAAGCGGCGCATGGAAAAGGTCGCCGAAGTGCAAGGCGTGACCATCTTCGATGATTTCGCCCATCACCCCACGGCCATTGCCACCACCCTGGACGGCCTGCGCAAGCGCGTGGGTGATGCACCGGTGATTGCCGTCATCGAGCCGCGCTCCAATTCGATGAAACTGGGCGCACATCGCGATGGCCTGCCTGAGAGCGTCAACGATGCTGACCA